>CAUWFN010000001.1:0-78616 GCA_963558075.1 uncultured Clostridia bacterium
TTGGAGGGATTCAATTATGGGTTTATTAGATAAGTTCAGAAAGAAAAGTGACTGTTTTGGTTTTAGTATAGAAGGCTTATTTGAAATGACCAATGACAGCACTTCGTGTGTTGTGGCAGGAACTGTTTTTGAGGGTTCTGCGAGAAAAGGCGATGTATGTTGGTATATTGACAAAGAAGGCAACAAACAGCGCCAGTGCGAGATAAAGGTAATCGAGCAGCCTCCTTATCCGGCTAAGGTTGCGGAAAAAGGCGGAAAGTATGGTATGCTGATTGCTGATTGCACAAAGGATGAGCTGGAGGTTGGCGGCATGCTGATAATTGGTGAGGAATCAATTATTGCTAGTCTTTAGTTAATATAAACTAGTCCCAAATGGCCTCGGCCGGCGGGATGTTTGATTTTTATGTTAGAGGTAGCCTTTGCCATGCTATAATGGGGCAAAGGAGAAGAGTATTTATTGGAAAGCGTCGGAGAAAATGAAAATATCAACAAAGGGAAGATATGCAATTCGTTTCATTACAGATCTTGCTATATACAGTGTTGATGACCCTGTAAAGATAAAGGACGTGGCAGGACGACAGAAAATATCAGAAAAATATCTAGAGCAGATTGCTTCACTTCTGTGCAAAGCAGAGCTGATAAGAAGTGTCAGAGGGCCAAGAGGCGGATATGTGATGAATATCAATTTGGATGAGTGCACTCTCGGGATGATTTTGAGAGTGACAGAGAAAAATCATGAACTTGTTCCATGTGTCAGACCGGGATCTGATGACTGCGAAATGAGCGATGAGTGTATTGTGCGAAACATATGGATTAAGCTTGAGCAGGATATCACAGATCTGTTTGACAGTGTTACAATTCAGGATATACTAGATAAATCAGATGATTTTAAATGCGAGCTTTAAGCTCGCATTTTATGTAAGGGGAAATTTATGATAGAGACATTAACTGTTTTGATTAGGTGTCTTGGCGCAGTTCTTTTGGCAATATTTGAAGGCAACGGAGCAGTATATTTTTTTAACAAAATGCCGGCAAAGTGGTTTTGCGATTACGGCCAGGAGCCAACGGAAGAGATAATAAGCAGTGATACGCAGAGGGTAAAGAGCTATCCTTGGAAGTTTGTGCTTACGATGCTGTTTGTTGTAATAAATATAAAGCTTGTTATGGAAGATATTCAGTTTGCAGTCGCAGCTAGTATATCTCTTTGGATTATGCTTGAGCTTGCAATTTCTGATATAAAATATAGGATAGTGCCGGACGAGCTTTTGATTCTTCTTGCTGTTGGTGCCATGGGATTTTTACCTTATCTATCGGGATGGAAGGAGTGCCTGCTCGGTGCAGCTACGGGATTTCTTATAGTATTTGTACCGGCTGTTATCGGAAAAATGGCATATAAGCGTGATACGATAGGCGGCGGAGATATAAAGCTATTTACGGTGATTGGATTTATATGTGGAATATCAGGTGTTCTAACAATATTTATGATAAGTACGTTTATAAGTGCAGCTTATTTTATAATTCTTATAGCATCAAAGAAAATCAAAAGAAGCGACAGCCTGCCCCTGGTTCCTCATGTAGCAATAGCAACGGGAATTTACTACATGTTTTTGTGGGATATGAATTTTTTGAAGCTATAAAAGAGCACTTATCATTGTGAAAGAGGAGTTCGTATTCTGCTTATAGTTAGACAAAAATATAGATAGCGAGCCAAAATTTTGATATAATATAAGATACAGCAACTTACAAACCTTACTGCTGGAGATTAGTGCCAGCGGAAAAAGGTAGCTGTCATGGCGAACATAAAGAGGCAAGCTTTGCATAGGAAACCGGAGGATTTATGGAGCAGAACGTACTTCTAAAAATAGAATATGACGGAAGCGGATTTCATGGCTGGCAGAGGCAAGAAGGAATGCGCACAGTTCAAGGTGAACTAGAAAAAGCACTTTCCATAGTAATTGGAAGCGATGTTCATATAGACGGCACAGGCAGAACTGATGCCGGAGTTCATGCGCTCGGTCAGTGTGCTACATTTAGCGGCAAGTTTGGAATACCCGTCGAAAGAATTCCGATTGCAGTGAACAATATTCTTGCAGGAGGAAGAACTGGGGCTGGAAGCAAGGTAAGCGATGTCAGAATCATAGAAGCAAAATCCGTTGAACCTGGGTTTCATGCGAGGTTTGACTGTGTAGGTAAGACCTATAGATATATTATAAATACAGGAGAAGCAAATATATTCAGAAGAAACTACTGCTATTTTGTAAACGGAAAACCTGATATATCACTGATGAGAAAGGCTGCAGAATATATAGAGGGCACACATGATTTTGCATGTTTTCAGACGGCAGGAGGTACACCAAGACTTACAACCGTAAGGACCGTTTTTTCTATAGAAATAGAAGAAAGCGAAGGAAACGATATATATATTAATGTAACAGGCGATGGTTTTTTGTATAATATGGTAAGAATTATAACTGGAACACTTGTGGAGGCAGGTCTAGGACGCAGGAGTCCTGAATCAGTGAAAGATGCCATAGAAGCAAAAAATCGTAGCATGGCAGGTCATACTGCTCCTGCAGAAGGCCTGTATATGTCAGAGATATTCTTCAAAAAGGAGGATTTGTTGCGTGGAAGAGAGAGATAAACGCCCAAGCTGGGATGAATATTTTATGCGTATGGCGGAGCTGACATCCGAAAGATCCACGTGCCTGCGCAGACACGTAGGTGCAGTCATCGTAAAAAACAAGCATGTTATTGCTACAGGATATAACGGTGCACCTCAGGGGATAGAGCACTGCGAAGATCGGGGAGGCTGCATGAGGCAAAAGCTTGGAGTTCCATCAGGTGAGCGCCATGAGCTTTGCAGAGCACTTCATGCAGAGCAGAATGCAATAATTCAGGCTGCAACTTTAGGCCAGAGCATAGAGGGTGCGTCCATATATATAACTCATCAGCCATGTGTTATATGTGCAAAGATGATTATAAATGCAGGCATCAAAAGAATAGTAGTAAAAGAAGGGTATCCCGATGAATTTGCTGTAGAAATACTCGAAGAAGCAGGACTTCATATCGAGAAGTACGGTGGGGATATATGAGAGGATTAAAATGGAAATAAGTTTATTAACTGTACTTCCGGTTTTTTTAACGGCGTTTGTAATAGCGTTTGTTATGTCACCGGTAAGTATAAAAATCGCAAAGAAATTTGGGATTGTCGATATTCCAAAGGATAGCAGAAGAATGCACAAAAGAAGCATTCCTAGATTCGGAGGATTTGCGATTTTTACGGCAACAATGATTACACTGGCATTTTTTGAGGGCGATAATCCCCAAATAAAGACTGCTATGCTTGGCGGAGCACTTATATATCTGCTTGGAATAATAGATGACAAATTTGACCTTCACGCAGGTGTAAAGCTTCTGTGGCAGCTTGCAGTGGCAGTACTCATGTATTTTATGGGACTTAGAATTGCTTTGATCGCAAATTATGCAGGTCCGGGCGTGTGGTACCTTGATACGGTGCTTTGTTTTATAATCACTGTACTTTGGATTGTTGGAATCACAAATACAATTAATCTTATAGATGGGCTCGATGGTCTTGCAGCGGGAAGTTCTGCAATTGTAGCCTTATGTATGGCATATGTTGCATACATACATGGAGATACGTATGGAATGCCGATTGTCTGTGTTGCACTTGTTGCAGTTGCAGGGGCATGTGCGGGCTTTCTTCCGTTTAATTTTTCACCGGCAAAGACATTTCTAGGTGACGGAGGAGCACTGTTTCTTGGATTTATGATTGCGATTCTTTCGGTAATAGGACCGCTTAAACGTTCGACAGTAATAGCTGTAGCGGTACCTATAGTTGCTCTTGCAATACCGATTTTTGATACAGTGTTTGCTATTTTCAGACGTCTCATAAGCCGCAAGCCTATAATGTCAGCTGATAAGGGACACCTTCACCATAGACTTATGGATTCTGGCTACGGTCAAAAGCGTTCAGTTTTGATGCTGTATGGTATAAGTGGAATTATGGGAATGGCTGCTGTTTTGATAAGTAGAGAACTTTACAAGGATGCTTTTGTTCTTGCATCCATATCGGCAGTTTATCTATATGTTTTTCTAACAGGACCAAACAGCGAGACTGCAAGAAAAGAGCAGGAAAAGCACGAGAAGATGCTCAGCCGCCTAAGAGAACAGGAATCAGAAAAGGATGGTGACAGATAATAGATGTCAGAAACTGTTAAAATTGACAGCAGAATTTTATATAAAAAGTTAGCACAAATCGCCCTGCCTATTTCAGTGCAGGGAGTTGTTTCGGCTACGCTTGGAATGATAGATAACCTTATGGTAGGTTTCATTGGAGAAACTGAGCTTGCTGCTGTAGGAATTGCAACGCAGATATATTTCATACATTATTTACTTGTGTTTGGATTCATAGGAGGAGCAGCAACCTTTATGGCACAGTTTTATGGTGCCGGCGAAATGAAAAATATTAGAAGGGTGACGGGATTTGCAATCAGTATAGTTATGGTGACCGGCATCTTTTTCTTTATAGTAGCATTCTTTTTCACGGATGAGTTTCTCTCGTTTTATGTCGAAGATCCGGCAGTCAAGGCACTTTCCGCTCAGTATGTAAAGGTTGGAAGTATTACGTTCTTCTTTCTTGCAATATCTCTTCCTATGGAAATGGCCTTCAAATCCACTCAGCAGACAAGAGTGCCTATGATTATAAGTACAGTTGTATTTACGACAAATACATTCCTAAACTATGTCTTTATATTTGGAAAGTTTGGGGCACCAGCCTTTGGCGTTGCAGGGGCGGCACTTGCAACATCGATTGCAAGATTTCTTGAGGTAGTAATTAGTATTTTCTTTGCATCTAGAAAGAGCAACTGTTTCCATGGACATATAAGAGATTATTTTTCTTGGAACAGAGATCTTATCATTAGGGTCGTAAAAAATGCGATGCCTACGACAGCAAATGAGCTGCTATGGAGCCTTGGACAGTCGATGTATGTTGCTGCTTTTTCTCGTATAGGAACTACAGCATATGCTGCATATCAGGCGGCAGCTTCAATTAACAGTATATTTTCTTTTGCTGCATTTAGTGTAGGTGATGCTTCGCTTATACTTGTAGGTCAGAAGCTAGGAGAAGGAGATAAGGAGTACACATATGCGCTTTCTAAGCGTCTTCTTCGTATAGGTACGATTCTTGGGATAATTACAGGGCTACTACTTGTATTTTCTGCACCTGGTCTGACAGGGCTGTTCAATCTGAGTGCTCTTGGTAAGTCATATACAGTTAAAATACTGACAGTGTATGGTCTTGTTATGGGGTTAAATCTATATAACGGAATTAACGTAACAGGAATCCTTAGGGGCGGCGGAGATACTAAGTTTGCAATGATTGCAGAAAGCAGCTGTGTATGGTTTGTTGCGGTGCCTCTTGCTTTTCTTGCTTCGCTTGTTTGGGGATTTCCAATTTATCTTGCAGTGCTTCTGATAAAAATGGAGGATGTCGTAAAATGCATATTGATGACAAAACGTTTTCTATCAAAGAAGTGGCTAAACAATGTAATCACAGGTTTGTAATGTAGCGCAGTTTGTAGACCTTCTGATAGAAGTTAATAATGGATAATGGATAAAAGAAAAAGTCCCGGACCTTGCAATATTTGCATACCGGGACTATTTTTATACCTTTTCCTGCATTAGTTTTCGATATTCTGTAGGAAGAAGGCCTGTGTATTTTCTAAAGCCTTCTGTAAATTTACTTTGACTTTCATAGCCTATTTCATGGGATATTGTAGATACATGTTTATCTGTATATTGAAGAGAGGCTTTTGCTGTTTCCATGCGAAATTCTTTCATATATGTTGCAATAGGCTTTCCGTAGACTGCTTTGAAGACCTCTTTGAGTGTTGAGGTGTTTATAAGAAACTTCCTTGATAGAAACTCTATTGTATATCGTTTTGTCAAATCTGAGACAAGAAAATCGTGAATTTCTCTGATAAGCTCAGCTTGAGAAACGTTTAGTCCCTCTTCGGTAGAAACATCGCGGGGGCAGCTTAGCATCATCATGGTTTCTATCATGGTGTGGAGAGCCTTTGCCTCGGTGCTGTCGCTAGAGCGGTAGTAAACCTCTTTACCTTCTTTTCTCGATGTAATAAGACCGCATGACTTTAGCTTCTTGAGATGATGGATTATTGCAGGGCTACTCATGCTGAGCGAAGATGCAAGATTGATCACGCATTCTTCTGTATGACATAGAATCCAGAAAAGACGAAGCCTAGTTTCATCATCTATCATTTTGAAAAGATCAGCAACGATTCTAAAGTCTTCCGTGCTTGGAATATTGTGAAAAAAAGTGCTAGTATTTGGCATAGATACCTCCTGTAATATAATTATCCTAAATAGAAATAGAATTGCTCTATTTGGAAGTTAATGGGGAAATCTGTTGACTTAAGTGCTTGAATTAATTATATTATGGGTATAACGATTAAGCAAGCATTTAATTATTAATGGAGAAAATAGGAGGTTTTATTATGAAAAAGACATATAAGATAGAAGTGGACTGTGCAAACTGTGCAAACCTTATGGAAGATACAACTTGCAAAACAGAAGGTGTAAAAAAGGCTGTGGTTAATTTTATGACACAGAAAATGAATGTTGAGTTCGAAGAAGGTGCAGATGTATCTTCTGTAATGAAGAATGTTGTAAAAGCTTGCAAAAAAGTTGATTCTGATTTTGAAATTGAGCTGTAGGTGAATTATGACAAAAAAGCAAAAGAAAATGCTAATGAGGATTATAGTATCCTCGGTGCTTTTGGTTGTCTTTGCCTTTATACCGGTAGAAGGGCTGTTTAGATTTGCTCTTTACCTAGTTCCTTACTTTGTAATAGGATATGACATACTGAGAAAAGCTTTTATTGGCATCAAAAACAGACGTCCTTTTGATGAATCATTTTTGATGGCGGTTGCTACTATTGGCGCGATTGTTCTTGCTGTTTATACAAAGAGCGGTGATTATACAGAGGCTGTTGCAGTAATGCTGTTTTATCAGATTGGGGAGCTGTTTCAGAGCATCGCGATTGGAAAGTCGCGCAAAAATATAAGCGAGCTTATGGATATAAGGCCGGATTATGCAAACGTGGAAATAGACGGAAAGCTTGTAGAAACTGATCCGGATGAGATTGAAATAGGAACTGTGATTACTGTTAAGCCGGGAGAAAAGGTTCCTCTAGATGGAATCGTTGTAGAGGGAAATACGGCTGTTAATACTAGTGCACTTACAGGAGAGAGTCGTCCTATCGATTTATCAGAAGGTGATGAGGTGCTGAGTGGATGCATCAATATGAGCGGTCTGATAAAGGTAAAAACAACAAAAGAGTTTGTCGACTCTACAGTTTCTAAAATCCTAGAGCTTGTGGAAAATGCAAGCTCTAGAAAATCAAAGTCAGAAAACTTTATAAGCAGGTTTGCAAGGGTTTACACGCCTGTAGTATGTATAGGAGCACTCGTCCTTGCATTTGTAGTGCCTCTTTTAGGTATACTATTTAACTTTGATGCGCCATTTAGCGACTGGGTTTACAGGGCACTTACATTCCTTGTAATAAGCTGTCCATGCGCTCTTGTTATAAGTATTCCTCTTAGCTTCTTTGCCGGAATAGGCGGCTCAAGTAGAGAAGGAATTCTGATCAAAGGCTCTAACTATATGGAAACCCTTTCGAAGGTAAAATGCGTTGTATTTGACAAAACCGGAACGCTGACAGAAGGCGTGTTTGAGGTAACTGATATAAAGAGTGAAGGAATTACAGAAGAAAAGCTTCTTTTCTATGCAGCCTGTGCAGAGTCAGCATCGAGTCATCCTATAAGCAGGAGCATATGCGATGCGGCAGGTTTTGAGCCAGATATGGCAAAGGTAAGTGACATCCACGAACAAAGCGGAAAAGGTGTAAGTGCCTCTGTAGATGGAATAACTGTAGCTTCTGGAAATGATAAGCTTATGAAAGAGCTTGGCATTGAAGTAGAAACGTCAGATGTTCAAGGCACAGTTGTTTATGTTGCACTTGATGGCAAATACGCAGGAAGAATAGTAATTTCAGATAAGATAAAAGAAACTGCAAAGTCAGCAGTAAAACAGCTGAAAAAAGCGGGAGTAAAGAAAACTGTAATGCTTACAGGTGATAGCTTTGATGCTGCATCTAAGGTTGTAAATGAGCTTGGAATCGACGAGTTTTATAGCGGACTTCTTCCTTCAGACAAGGTGGATAAGGTGGAAAGTCTTCTGCAGGAGCTTTCACAGGGCGAAAAGCTTGCTTTTGCAGGCGATGGAATAAATGATGCTCCCGTTCTTACGAGAGCTGACGTTGGAATTGCCATGGGAGCACTCGGAAGTGATGCTGCAGTAGAAGCAGCTGATGTTGTTCTTATGGACGATAATCCTGCAAAGATAGCAAAGGCAGTTAGAATTTCAAGAAAATGTCTTGCTATAGTATACGAGAACATATGGTTTGCTATAGGCGTTAAGCTAATATGTTTAGCCCTTGGTACTGCAGGAATTGCAAATCTGTGGATGGCAATATTTGCAGATGTAGGCGTAATGATTCTTGCAGTAATTAATGCTATGAGAACGCTGTTTGTCCGCAAGCTTTAGATAGTGAATTTCTAAGGTAAATTCACTGCCAAAGAAAGTATAAAAAAATAGAAGAGCTCAGGGAAACTGATACTTCAGAATTGAAAAATCAGTACCGATGAGCTCTTTTTTCTTTTTAATTATTTTTTAGATTCTTATGTCGCCTTCTGCGAGAATTACTCCGCTTCCTCCGACCTTGATCTTGCAGGATTCTTCATCTGCATCTAGCACTGTAAGTATTGCAGAAGGGCGTCCCATCGCCTCGCCTTGTATCATTTTGCACTGAGATTTTCCAGAAATTATATTGTTCAGGAACAGGTGGTAGGTCAGTGCTCCGTTTGATGTGCCGGTTGCGGCCTCCTCGTCAATATCATATAGAGGAGCAAAGTTTCTGCAGTAGCAAGTAGCATCACAGCTGGCAAGAGCGTAAGCGTGAACTCCCGTAACATTATAGGCTTTAGATAAATCCGAAAGCTTTTTCATGTCAGGATTTATGGCATCGAGTATTTCCTTTGATGGGAGAGGGAGCATGATATCTGGAAGACCTGTAGATACAAGCTGCGGAAGAATCTCTAAATTTTCGGGAACCTCTGCACCCATTACATTGTAAAGCTCCTTTAGCTTTTCGCTGTCTTTGATTGTGTCAATTAGAACAGGTGATGCCATATCCATCATGATAAAACCGTCTTTAACCTCTATATTGAGGTCTCCTGCGAGAGTGTGGTTTATGCACAGTGCGTTATTTTCGATTTCGCCTGTTTGAGCGAGGCAGTAAAAGGATGCAATTGTCGCATGACCGCAAAGATCTACCTCTGCTGCAGGTGTGAAATATCTGATGTTGAACTCGTTTTTACCAACCTTTTTGATAAATGCCGTTTCTGAATATCTTAGCTCAGCAGCTGTTTTGATGCAGATTTCCTCTGATGGAAAATCCTCACCATCCGGAAGGATTACAACGCCGGCAGGATTTCCTCCAAATACGGAGTCAGTGAACGCATCGACAATAAAAAATTTCATCTTGGGACCTCCTTTAACTAAACATTATCATAAGAATAGGTATTGTTATAATCGAGATAACCGTCGAGGCAACAACGGCTGTGGAAGCCTCCTCCTCGTGGCACTCGTATTCTGTGCATCCCATCGATACCATTGATGCAACAGGCATTCCGAAGGTTACTGTGATTATTCCTCGGAGCATTCCATCAAATCCGGTGAGAGTCATTACAATATATGCAAGTATAGGCATCATGATAAGTCTGATTGGAATAATTGCAAGTATTTTTTTGTTTTCTAGCATGCGGCTGAATGGAAATGATGCCATGGATGATCCTATTGCAATCATAGAAAGAGGGGTTGCCAGATTTCCTATGAAGTTTAGCACGTCGTTTGCAAATACAGGAAGCTGAAGATCAAAGAAGAACATGATCAAAGATATCAGCGCAGCTATAGTTCCGTTGTTTATGCATTTTTTGAGGCTTTCAAGTTTTGTCTGACCGGCTAGGGTGTCAGAGCCTCTAGTTATAAGGTTGATACCGTAGGAGTAATACATAAAATTAAACATTATGTTGAATATGTAGCTGTAGAAAATAGCTGATGGTCCGAAGATTGCAGTGACAACAGGAAATCCCATGAACACGTTATTTCCAAAGACCACAGAAAGCTCATATACTGCCTTGTCAGACTCAGGTGCTCTCAGTACCTTTGCAACAAGCTTTCCCAGAAGTGGAAGACAAAGGTAAAAGATAAAACCTACAGCCATAAACTTTAGTACAGCGCTTTTGTCTCCGTCTGCATTTGCTACAGATGTCACGGCCAGAATCGGCGCAGAAATGTTGACAACTATAAAAGAAAGCATTTTGTTCGAATTATGGTCAATCACGCCCTTTTTTCTCATGACAAAACCGATTGCCATGGCAAAAAAAAGCTGAAGCATTGTAGTTAAAACATTCATTAAGTCAGTAACCTCGTTTCGTCTAGTGTATTTTATCTGTTTTGATGTTTTACAGAATTAATTTTTATTATATCCTAAACTCCAAAAGCCCACAAGTAGGGTGAGTGAACAAAGCTACTCGCCGGCGTGTCAAAGCCTTGCTAAAACTGGGGTTTTGTGCTATTATATTAATTTGGCAGAATGTGTTTTCTGCGATTTTCTAGAGTAGTTAAACCGTGAAAAAAAGGAGAAAAATAATGGAAGTTTTTGATATTGCGCCGGTAAAGTATATTGATGACAGAATGCTGATTCTTGATCAGACAAAGCTACCGGGTGAAGAAGTATATATAGAAGCTGAAACAAAGGAAGACATATGGGATGCTATATATCATCTCAGAGTCAGAGGTGCTCCTGCAATAGGTGTTGCGGCAGCATATGGACTTTACGTTTCTGTGAGAAATTTCGAAGGCAGCATCCAGGAGTTTGAGAAGGCTCTTACAGAGGCAAAGGATTACCTTGTTACGGCAAGACCTACGGCTGTTAATCTTGCATGGGCTCTGAACAGAATGTATGCTAAATATCAGAGCGAAAGACCAGAAGGCATCGAAGAGGCAAAGCGCATCCTTTTTGATGAGGCGGAAAAAATTAGAATCGAAGACGAAGAAGCGTGCAAAGCTATGGGAGAATATGGGCTTTCACTTCTTAAACCGGGAATGGGAATTCTGACTCACTGTAATGCTGGAACTATTGCGACAGCAAAGTACGGGACATGCCTATCACCAATTTATCTTGGAACAGAACGCGGATATGATTTCAAGGTGTTTGCAGATGAGACAAGACCTCTTCTTCAGGGAGCAAGACTTACATCCTGGGAACTTCACAAGTCGGGAATCGACGTTACTCTGATATGTGATAACATGGCGTCGATTGTTATGAAAAACGGCTGGATAGACGCTGTAGTTGTAGGCTGCGACAGAATGGCAGCAAATGGAGACGGCGCAAACAAAATAGGCACATCAGCAGTTGCCATACTTGCAAAGGAATATGGAATTCCGTTCTATATGTATGTTCCAACATCGACGATAGATCTTGATACAGAGACAGGCGATGATATTCACATCGAACTCAGAAACGGTGAGGAAATCTACAATATGTGGTACGAAAAGGACATGGCACCGGAGGGTGTTAAGACATATAACCCTTCTTTTGATGTGACGAGCGCAAAATATATTACGGCGGTAATAACAGAAAAAGGCATCGTAAGACCGCCATATAAGGAAAATCTAAAAAAACTATTCGAAAAATAGAGGTGTCATATGGAAAATGAAAAGAAAGGTTTTATTGAAAAATACGTAAAAATAATCGTTGTATTTGCTGTAATGGCAGGAGCATCCTCCGGAATTTTTGGAAGCGTTATAAACGCTCCATCTATGGCGATAGGATTTTGGAGACTTACACTCGGAACTCCGTTTTTTGCAATTCCGGCTCTACTTAAAGACAGAGAAAAGATAAAGCGTATAACAAAAAAAGAAATGATGTGGACATTTATCGCAGGTGCGTTCCTGTTCGCACATTTTTACACATGGTTTGTTGCTGTAAAATATACAGATATTGCAAGTGCTAGTACTCTTGCTGCACTTCACCCACTCGTTGTTCTTCTTGTAACTCTTTTGATTTTCAAAAGAAAAGTACCGGGAAGAGCAATTCTAGGAATCGTTCTTGCACTCCTTGGCGGAACAATGGTTGCTGGATTTGACTACAGAGCTTTGGAAATGGGAGAGCTGAAGGGTGATATCCTAGCATTCCTTGCAGCTATGTTCATGGGACTTTACTTTACAGTTGGAAATGAAGTAAGAAAGACAGTAGATGGAAGAGTATATGTATTTCTCATATTCTTCTCTTGCTGGATTTGTTTTACGATAGGCGTTATTGCAACAGGAACACCTATATTCGGATATTCTATGAGAGACTACGCTCTTATGGTAGGACTTACTGTTGTATGTCAGATTGGGGCACACGCTGTATTTAATCTGTGTCTTGGTCATGTTGACTCGCTATATGTTTCTACGTGGGAGTCGGGAGAAGCTGTTATGGCGATTATTTTCGGCATGATATTCCTAGGACAGGTTCCTACTCAGGTAGAGATTATAGGATGTGCAGTTGTTGTTACAGGTCTTCTGTTCTACAATTATGCGACAGCAAAGGCAGAGCGCGAGACTGCAGCAGATAAACTGAAGGGAAATAATTAAGAATGAGCTACAAAGTAAAACTTACTGCTTTTGAAGGTCCTTTCGACCTTCTAGTATATCTCATAGAAAATGCGAAAATGAGTATTTATGATATACGTATTTCGGAGATAACAGAGCAGTATATAGCATACGTCAAAGAACTTGAGCACATGGACTTCAACGTTGCATCGGAGTTCATGGTTCTTGCGGCGACGCTTCTTGATATCAAGTCGAGGATGATGCTTCCGAGAAATGAGGAGGCAGTAGGCCAAAGTGTAGAAGATCCAAGAAGCGAGCTAGTTGAACGTATATTAGAATATAAATATTTTAAGGAATGTGCACAGCGACTTCAGGAAAGTGAGCGGGAAGCGGCTTTGATGTATGAGAAGCCGAGAGAGGATATCTCGGAATTTCTCGAAAATCCTGATGAGCTTTTGAACCTGGACATAAAAAAATTCGCACAGGCTTTCGAGCTGTTTCTGAGCAAGAAAAGGCGTGAGGAGGAAGTCAGAGCCCATTATGTTCGTGTTGAAAGAGATAAGGCGAGCATGGAATCTAGAATTGAATACATTCGGGTTAAGCTAAAAGATGCGCTGATGCACGGGATTTCGAAAGTCAACATGAAAGAACTGATTCCTGACAGAAACGACAGGTATGATATAGTTGTTACATTTACATCGGTGCTTCAGATGATGAGAGCAAGAATTATTACGGCAAAGCAGGAGCACTTGTATGGGGATATTATTCTCGATACAGATGTTAGGGCCGGAGAAGAAATCGAAGAGGAGTATTTGGATGAAGAACAGTGAAAAGATAAAATCGGCGATTGAGTCAATGATGTACGTCTGGGGAGGTCTTCTAGATGTAAGGGAGATTGCACAGGCTTGCGAAATTACAAAAGAAGAGGCTCTTTCCTGTGTTCTTGAACTGAAAGATGAATACGAGCAGTCGACACGTGGAATTATCATAAGACGCGTGAATAACTCGTTTCAGTTTGTGACAAGAGTGGAAAATGCGCCGTACATAGAAAAGCTGTGTACTCCAGTAAAGGTGAAGAAGCTTTCTCAGTCAGCTATAGAGGTTCTTGCGATAATCGCATACAAGCAGCCTGTAACGAAGGCGGAAATTGATGCGATTAGAGGCGTGAGAAGTGACAGAGCCATTGACAATCTGAAGAACAAGAACCTTATAAGAGAAAAAGGAAGATCAGAAGGTGTGGGAAGACCGATACTTTATGCAACTACAGATGTTTTCCTCAAGCAGTTTGGATTTGAGTCCCTAAGCCAGCTTCCGGAGATACACGATTTGAGAAATATAATGTCATCAGAAGATGAGATGGATGATGGTCAGATAAGTATAGAAGATGTCAGAAAAGAGGTATAGGTATGAGTAATGCAAAAATCAAATGTGAAAGCTGCGGCCACAAAATCATGGTTAATATCAATGAGGTTGTCGATGTTTCGGACATGCCACAGTTTAAGCAGAAAATTCTCGATGGTAGATTCTTCCTTGTGAAATGCAGTGAGTGTGGAGCAGAAACACTGGTTGAATATCCGTTCATATATGTAGATCCGGATAAAAAGCTGAATATTTACATGACTCCGGAGGACGAGGATGAGGTGCTCAAGGAGCTTAACAGCCTAGAGCTACCTGAGGATGCTGTAGATAAAGAAGCCGTGTTTAGGCTTGTTGAAAACAGCGGCGAGCTTATAGAAAAAATTATGATAAATGACAACGGCAGAGATGACCGCATAATCGAGCTTTATAAGGTTGTACTTGCAGAGCGCATCAGAGAAGACTGGCCACAGATAAGTGCAGAGGATCTTGTGTATTTTGCTGACGATAAGGAATGTTTTATCATCTGGAATAGCGACTGCACAATAGAAAGCGAGCAGCTGACTGTTCTTCTTGATGATAGGATTTACGACGATTTGAGCGGATATGCAGATGCTCTATCTATTCCTGCAGGAAAATATGCTCATGTAAATAATAACTGGATTGTAGAACGTGTATATACAGGAGACTAATTATGAACTCTGATTGTAAAAAGAAAAGCAATATTATACTTGTAGGAATGCCTTCTTGCGGCAAAAGCACAGTCGGCGTAATTTTGGCGAAGACGATGAACAAAGATTTTGTTGACACGGATATTCTGATTCAGCAAAGAGAGCTTCGTCCGCTCCAGCAGATTATAAATGAGGATGGAAACGATAGATTTCACGAGATAGAAGAAGAGGTGCTGATGTCATATGATGGCGAAAATACTGTAATTGCAACAGGTGGAAGCGCAATCTACTTCGAAAATGCAATAGAAAAATTCAAAGAAAACGGCACAGTAATATATATCAAAGTTTCTCTTGAGACAGTTCTTAAGAGACTCAACAATATCAGCACTAGAGGAGTCACTTTGGAAAAAGGCCAGACTCTCGAAGATCTTTACCATGCAAGGGTTCCTCTTTATGAGAGCAGATGTGAGAAAATCGTTGAGGCTGATGAGCTTGATATAGAAGGTGTTGTTACAGAAATCGTTAAAATTATAAACGGTTAATAGAAATTGGAGGTTTTTTTATGGCAGAATTCAGTGCATTTGAAGTGCTCGGGCCTGTAATGGTTGGACCTTCAAGTTCTCATACAGCCGGTGCATGTAAGATTGCAAACACAGCCGGCAAAATATGCGAAAAAGATTTTACATCAGTAGAGTTTCTTCTTCATGGATCTTTTGCCTGTACATATAAGGGACATGGAACAGATAAGGCGCTTGTCGGAGGCATTCTCGGGTATCAGCCAGATGATGCAAGGCTGTGCAATTCCTTTGATCATGCAAAGGAAGCTGGACTAAACTACAGCATAAGTACAGTTGACCTCGGAGAGTCATATCATCCAAACTCTGTAAAGATTGTTTTCCACTATGCAGATAGACCTGATGAATTTGTAATCGGCTCATCTATTGGAGGCGGCGCAATTGTAATCTGCAACGTTAACGGAATCGATATCGAGTTCAGAGGACTTTTTCCTACTATACTTCTTCAGTATGAGGAGCAGGAGGGCGTAATTGCATATGTTTCTTCTATCCTTTCCGGAAACCGATACAGCATAGAGTCTATAAACACGCGCAAGAATACCCTCACAAATATAGTTACGCTTACTATAGAGGTGAACAAAGATATTTCGGACTTTGTAAAAAATGCCATTCTTGAGGCGGACAGATTCATAACAGCAAAGTATGTAAGTGTGTAGGGGAGGATTAGTATGCTGAATACAGCAAAAGAAATAATCAAGGTATGTGAAGAAAAAAATATTCACATATATGATATTGTAATAGATAACGAAGCTAGGATGTCTGGAAAGACTGAGAGTGAGGTTCGTGCTACTATCGATGAAATCATGGAGGTTATGGAGCAGTCTGCTAATGAGTATCTCGAAAAGGCAGGGAAAACTCAGTTTGAGATGATTGATGGTTTTGCGAAAAAGTGTCACGAATATGCAAGTAGCAGTTTTGATGATGCAAAAAAAGCTCCGATTGTAGGCTCTTTTCTAATGGAGTCAATGGCTATGGCTTTTTCGACAAGTGAGGTCAACAGCCAGATGGGGAAAATAGTAGCGTCTCCGACAGCAGGCTCTGCCGGAATCATGCCAGCTGTATGCGTGGCAGCAAAGAAGCAGTATGGACTAGATGAGAGAACTGTCCAAAACGGTGTGCTCACAGCTATCGGAATAGGACAGATTATAGCAAAATATGCAACTTTTGCAGGGGCAGAAGGCGGATGCCAGGCTGAATGCGGAAGTGCATCGGCTATGGCGGCGGCTGCTCTTGTTGAAATGAGAGGCGGCACAGCAGCTCAGTGTTTACATGCGGCAAGCATCACGCTAATTAATGTAATGGGGCTTGTATGTGACCCAGTTGCAGGTCTTGTACAGTTTCCATGTGCCTTTAGAAATGCGTCAGGGGTAATGAACTCTATGATGGCATCTGACCTTGCAATGGCAGGGGTAGAGTCGATTGTACCTTTTGATGAGGTTGTAATTTCTATGGGAGAGGTCGGAAGATCATTAGATAAAGATCTCAGAGAGACAGGTCTTGGGGGCATAGCTGCAAGCCGTACAGGTCGCTGTATAAGAAAAGAGTTCCTGGGAGAAAATTAGCAGGGACTTTCGAATTACATTGATATTACAAAATAAGAAATATGAAAACCCTGAGAAACCATATGGTTTTTCGGGGTTTATTGTGTTTTTTGGGAGCTTTCCTAAGGTTAAGGGTGTATATACTAGAATTGCTGGCTGGAATTATTAGGGCTACGGCTGAAAATAAGCTGACAATACTGCCTAAAACAAGAATTTGAAATTCTTAATATCTGCTGTTTTAAAATCAAAATTTTACAGTAAGAATCTTATCTTTGCTAAGTGTGCTGTAATAGCACAAGATAGATACAGAATGAAAATAAATGAGGATTAAACAAAACGTTTTTTGTGAAAATTTTAATTTTTGTGTGTTGAATGAAGATTAGGGGGTATAAGACCTATAACATAAAACTGAACATCTATACGAGAGAGATTATAGGGAGGTAATAATAATGCTTTTTAAAACAACAGATGCTCATGAGGAGTTCAGAGCAAAGATTAGAGCTTTTGCTGAAGAAGAAGTTAAACCTATAGCGTTTTTACTAGATAAAGAGAATAAATTTCCAGAGGAAGCTGTTAAGAAACTTGGCAAGATGGGACTTATGGGAATTCCATATCCAAAGGAATATGGCGGTGCAGGTCTAGATGCCCTAAGCTATGCAATCGCAGTAGAAGAACTTGCTAGAGTTGACGGAGGAACAGGCGTAATCCTTTCTGCACATGTTTCCCTTGGCTCATATCCAATCATGGCATTCGGTACAGAAGAGCAGAAAAAGAAATATCTGATTCCGCTTGCAAAGGGTGAGAAAATCGGAGCTTTTGGTCTGACAGAGCCAAACGCAGGATCAGATGCCGGAGGAACTGAAACAACAGCTGTTCTTCAGGGTGATCACTATATTCTAAACGGTGGTAAGATATTCATCACTAATGCTCCTTACGCAGATACTTATGTTATCTTTGCAGTAACAACTCCAAATATTGGAACAAGAGGCATCAGTGCATTCATCGTAGAAAAAGGCTGGGAAGGATTTGAATTCGGAGACCACTACGATAAGATGGGTATCAGATCATCATCCACAGCAGAACTTATTTTCAACGACGTAAAAGTACCAAAAGAAAACCTTCTCGGAAAAGAAGGCGAAGGATTCAAGATTGCAATGTCAACACTTGATGGCGGAAGAATTGGTATCGCATCCCAGGCGCTTGGTATTGCTCAGGGTGCTTACGAACATGCTGTAGAATATGCTCTAGAGAGAGTTCAGTTTGGAATTCCAATTGCACATCAGCAGGTTAACTCATTTAAGATTGCAGATATGGCAACAAAACTGAGATGTGCTAGATTCCTGATTTACTCAGCAGCTGAGTTAAAAGAAAATCACGAACCTTTCGGAATGGAATCTGCAATGGCGAAACAGTACGCATCAGATATCGCACTAGAGGTTGTAAATGATGCTCTTCAGATTTTCGGAGGAACAGGTTACCTCAAGGGTATGGAAGTAGAAAGAGCATACAGAGATGCAAAAATCTGTACAATTTACGAAGGAACAAACGAAATTCAGCGAGTAGTAATCGCATCACATATTTTAGGTAAAGCACCAAAACAGACTGTAGCAGCAAAGCAGAAGGGACCTATCACAGGACAGAGAAAGAAGATCATCTTCGCATCAGGAACTGCACAGGAAAAGGTTGATCAGCTTGTAGAGGTTCTCAAGGGCGATGGCTTTGATTTTACTGTAGGAATCGATCCTCTAACACCAATCGTTGAAGCAGACAGAGTTGTTTCAGCAGGAAAGGGTATCGGACCAAAAGAAAATATGAAGCTTATCGAAGATTTAGCTAAACAGGCAGGCGCTGCAATCGGCTCATCAAGACCAGTTGCAGAAACCCTGAAATATGTACCGCTTGACAGATATGTTGGAATGTCAGGTCAGAAGTTTACAGGAAATCTGTACATCGCTTGCGGAATCTCCGGAGCAGGACAGCACCTAAAGGGCATCAAAGACGCTACTACAATTGTTGCAATTAATAAGAACAAGAATGCTGCTATCTTCAAGAATGCAGACTATGGTATCGTTGGAGATGTAAATGAAATTCTACCGCTTCTAACAAAGGCTTTAGACAACGGAGAAGAAAAGAAACCGGCACCGCCTAGAGTTAAGATGAGAAAAGCAACTGTACTTAAGGAGCCTTCACCATGGACTACATATGTATGTGATGGATGCGGATACGAATACGATCCAGCAGTTGGAGATCCTGAGGCAGATGTTGCACCTGGAACTACTTTTGAGGCTCTTCCAGAAGAATGGATTTGCCCAGTATGCGGTGAAGAAAAAACTGCTTTTATCGAAGTTGAGAAGACAGTTAAGGAGGAAAAATAGATGCAGTGCGTAAGAAAAGTAACAGAAGATTTATACTGGGTTGGAGCAAACGATAAGAGACTCTACCTGTTCGAAAATATTCATCCTATAGAAGACGGAGTATCATATAACGCATATCTTCTTCTAGATAAGAAGACTGTACTCTTTGATACTGCTGACTGGTCTGTAGGCAGACAGTTTATCGAAAACGTGGAATATGTATTAGATGGAAGACCTCTAGATTACCTAGTTGTAAACCATATGGAGCCTGACCACTGTTCATCTATGGAAGAGGTTTTGATTAGACATCCGGAAACACAGGTTATCTCAACAGAGAAGGCTCTTATGCTGATGCACCAGTTTGGATTTGAAGTAGAAAACTTTATCCAGGTTACAGAAGGCGATACTATGAGCTTCGGAAAACATGAGGTAGTGTTTGTAAATGCACCGATGGTTCACTGGCCAGAGGCTATGGTGACATTTGATAAGACTGATGGGGTACTGTTCTCAGCAGACGCTTTCGGTTCATTCAAATCACTTGATGGTGTACTATTTGCAGATGAGGTTGATTTTGATAGAGACTGGATTGATGAGGCAAGAAGATACTATACTAATATTGTAGGAAAATATGGACCTCAGGTTATGAACCTGCTGAAGAAGGCAGGCGGACTAGATATCAAATATATCTGTCCTCTTCACGGACCAGTATGGAGAAAAGATATAGGATACATTCTTGACAAGTACATCCACTGGGCTACATATACTCCAGAGGAGCAGGGCGTTCTGATTGCATATGCATCAATGTATGGAAATACAGAAAATGCAGCTCAGATTCTAGCATCAAAGCTGTACGAAAGAGGAATGACAAAGGTTAGAATGTATGACGTATCAAAGACTCACGTATCATATCTGATCAGTGAAGCGTTCAAATACAGCCACATGGCACTATTATCGGTAACTTACAATCTGAACGTATTTCCGCCAATGGAAAACTTCGTACTTGATATGAAGAAGCTGAACCTTCAGAAGAGAGTTGTTGGAATCGTAGAAAATGGTTCTTGGGCACCTCAGGCAGGTTCAATCATGGGAGACATCCTTGATGAAATGAAGCAGATGACAGTTCTGAACGAAGAAGTTTCTATTCAGTCATCCGTAAGCAAAATGACAGAAGATGAGCTTGACTCACTAGCAGAAAGCATCATCGAGTCAATGAAACAGAGTTATTAATCGCATTAACCTCCCCGTAAGCGATTTAGTACATAATAACATGAAATAAAGAAATAGCTCGAAGGTCAAACCTTCGAGCTGTTTTTTATCTGTCTATTCTCATTACTGCAGCAGATAGATAATTGGAATTTACAATATATGTATCGTCTGCAATATAAGTTATATCTGTAAAAATCGGATCGACAATCCATTCTCCTTTTTCATCGACTATGCCAAACTTTTTGTCATCTTGTACGATAGCCTTGCCGTTTTTGTATTCAGCCTCTGTATATATGAAATTCTTACGGTCTCCTTTTCTTTCTTTTTTGTAGAGCTGTTTGCCGGATTTATCTACACAGAAGAAGTTATCTTCGTTATACAGGATGGCTTTTCCTTCGGAAAATTGGTTACTGCCAAGGCTTGCTTCTGTTTCGAATACTATATTAAACTTTTCGTCAATACAAGCTAGTTTGTATTTCTGGTTACGACCGCTAGCAAAGCTTAGACCTTCACTAAACGGCTGAGCATCGGAGTAATCTATTTCGGAAACTCTAACGAAGTTAAAGTCTTTATCAAAGATAAGATCTTTATCTGCTTCATCGCCTTGGTATGAAGGATCATATACTCTTATATCATCTGCAGTATCTGCAAAGCCACAGTAGATATCATCTGATAGCTTTTTAATCCAAGAGAGAGTTTTTAGTTTTTTTATGATTTCACCGCGTTTAATATCGTAAATTACAACGCCTTTGTCATCTACATCTCTCTGTATGTCGAAGGCAAATAGTCCGTTTCCGATATTAGAATATACATCGTGAATGCTTACAGTATATGTTTCGTTTGTAAGCTCACCGACTTTGTTCATGTTTATATCATAAAATGTAAATGAATAACACTGATTGTCTTTATCTTCTTTTACTGCGGCGAAGAATCCATCAGTAGAACTTGTGAAATCTTCATATTCAGGCTTAAGAAGGATATGGCCATCTTCATCCATTAGTCCAACGCCAGACTCTTTGAATAGGCCCTTTGAGTCATAAGAGACTAGATATGGAAAGTTTGGATAGCAGTTTAGGTCATACTTTCCGTCTATAGTGTTTTGCTTGTGATATTCTTTATCAAGAATATCATATACATATTCATCTTCGCTTACTTCTCGTTTTCCGAGAAATCTTTGCTCACCGACTTTGTTTGTAAATACGCTTAATTCCTCGTATTTCTCATCAAAGGAGACAAGCCATGTTACATTTTTCATATCTTTGTAGGCATCTGGTTTGGAAGAGTTAACGGCCTTTGCAATAAGGACTCCGAGAACTATAGACAGTATTATGCAAGCTATAACTATTAGAGCTAGTTTTGTTTTTATTGATTTTTTCATGGTACACCTCCGAAATAATCAGCAGTAAGGCGAAGCGATAACTGTTTTTCTATAGTTTTTGCACACGTATATGAAGGAGAATAGTCCAACTGCTACAGAAACTATAATTGTTTCAAAAAGTGACATTGCTGAAGCGAGAAAGCAAGTGAGATCTGCATCTAGTATCATGGAAAGCAGATTTGCAATCAGGCTTGAAATAATAAAAGCAAAGAAGAATGTTATATTCCCTTTTTCGAATCTGTGTTTTTTGGTTACGGCAATCTGAATCTGAGAAAGCATTACATATACTGCTGTAATCAGACATCCGCCAGCGAACGTAAGTGTAGCCTGTACAATGTATGAGAGGCACACTGTTAGGATAAGCGAAGCTGAATTTTCGTGAAATCCAAATGTATCTATGAAAATCTGGCTAGGCAAAGTTGTACCTGTGATTAGACCAAAGAGAACCGAGACGGTTGCAAACAGGTAGAACACAAGAGACATTGATGAACTGTAAAATATCAGCGCTAGTATTTTGCCTGTGAAAAAATCTTTGGTCGATACAGGAAGACTTTGAAACAGAAAGCTTTCCTCGCTGTAGAGGCCCTTTTTTACGATTTTGATATATGCATATAAAAATGCGACAATGCAGTATAAAAGTCCAATCAACGAAATTACCATAAACAAAAAGCTGTCTGAGGAAGTCATTAGAAAAAACTGCGAAAGTATAAATACATACAGTGTTATGCGAAAATTTTTTCTTACTGTATGAAGGTGATATTCCATTACTTTTTCTATCATGTCAGTTAAGTCCTCCATCAGAAAGGGATTGTAGAATCTCCCATGTTTCTTTTCCATATCTGCTCTTGAGATAGCTTAGACTTTCGTAGAGCTGAATTTTTCCATTTCCTAGACAGATAATCTCTGTCAGCAATTCGTCAAGAGCAGGGTAAACATCTCCTACATATATTACAGTTGCCTCTTTCGGAAGGTTTTGGAAAAAGGCTTGCAGAGTAGATGTTTGCTCTTCTTCTGTAAGAAGATTCAGCGGATTATCTAGTAGATAAATGCTGCATGCTCTTGCGGAGGTAAATGCAAACTGAACCGCCTGACGCTCTGCAGGAGTAAGAGAATGAAATCCTTTGTCTTTTGGAATGTTAAGCTCTGCTAAGCGTAATAGAAGTTTTTCTCTATAAAAATTAGAAAAAAATCTATCGTAAATTTCTATAATATCATCTGCACATAAGGTAGTCTTGAATGCGAATACATCCGGAACGTAGGCTATATCTGCCTTTGATTCTGGAGCAAAATGCTTGCCTTGGATTAGAAACCTTCCGGAAACTGGTTTAAGGTGCCCAGAAAGAATGCTGAGCAGTGTAGTTTTTCCCGTGCCATCCCCACCTGCAAGAAGAATCCTGCTTCCTGCAGAAATTGAAATGTTAAGCTCTGAAAAAACAGGTTCATCCTTTCTGTACTGGGCGCAGATACTTATAAGCTGCAGGGCAGGAACAGATGATGTGTTTTTTCTCATATATTATCCCCCTTGTTCAAAAAAAGTAAAAAAGACAGACAGTCATAAATGATAGAATTGTCTGACTGTTTGTCTTTATATTTTACAGCATATCAGCTAGTGTGTAAATAAGTTTTTCTGTTTTGTCCCATCCAAGGCAAGGGTCTGTAATGGATTTTCCATATATTCCACCATCGACAGGCTGGCAGCCGTCTTCAAGGTAGCTTTCAATCATAAGACCTTTGACCATCTGGCAAATATCATCGCTGAATTTTCTAGACTGGATCACTTCCTTTGCAATACGTCCCTGCTCAAGGTATTTCTTACCTGAGTTTGCGTGGTTAGTGTCAACGATGATAGCTGGGTTTTCCATGCCGCTAGCGTGGTATAGATCACATACTGTGCGAAGGTCTTCATAGTGGTAGTTTGGCATCGACTGACCGCGCTTGTTCATGTATCCTCTCAAAATTGCATGTGCATAAGGATTTCCTTTGCTTTCGACTTCCCAGTTTCTGTATATAAATGTGTGGGAGTGCTGTGCTGCAATTATCGAATTGATAAGGACAGAGAAATCGCCGCTTGTTGGATTTTTCATGCCTACAGGAACCTCAAGTCCGCTTGCAGTAAGTCTGTGCATCTGATTTTCTGATGAACGAGCGCCTACAGCAACATAGGAGAGAACGTCGTTTAGGTATCTGTGATTCTCCGGATAGAGCATCTCATCGGCACAGAAAAACTCAGTTTCTTTGATCGCTCTTATGAAAGTTTCGCGCACGGTTATAATTCCCTTGAGCATGTCTTCGCCTTCGTTTGAAATCGGTTGGTGGAGCATGCCTTTGTATCCTGTTCCTGTAGTTCTTGGTTTGTTTGTGTATACTCTCGGTATTATAAGAATCTTTTCGCTTACCTTTTCAGAAACCTTTTTTAGTTTTGTCAGGTACTGGAGAACGGCGTTTTCGTTATCTGCAGAGCATGGCCCGATTATCAGGATAAACTTGTCAGATCTTCCGGCAAGAACGTCCTTTATCTCGTTAACAAAATCCTCTCTCATCTTGAAATATTTTTCCTCGAGAGGGAACATCTTTTTTATTTCCTGCGGTATAGGCAGCTTTCTTTTAAAATTCATATTCATAGTGATGTATCCTTTCCTTTTCGATTATTCCTTATCAAAGAGTTTTCTGCGGGCTGTAGAGCGCCTCATCATATCTTTGATGCCTTCCTTGTCGGCTTCCATAAGCATTCTTTCAAGCTTTGAAAACTCCATCGTAAATAGCTTCATCTGATGTAGAAGAGAGTCTTTGTTCAGAAGGAAAAGCTCGCTCCAAAGGGTTTCATCTATTCTTGCGATTCTTGTGAGGTCGCGGAATGAGTCTCCTGTATAGTACTGAAGGTCCTTGGAGTCGTTGCATGTCATGAGTGTCATGGCGATGCAGTGGGTGAGCTGAGAAACAAAACCAATCATCTCGTCGTGGTCGTGGGGCGAGAGACTAGAGATTCTAGCAAAGCCGAGGGTTTCGCCAATCTGTCTTGCTGCATCAATCGCCTCGTGAGTGTTAAGCTCCGTAGGAATTATTATGTAGTTTGCATCATGAAATATTTTTTCGTTGCTGTTTTCGATACCAAGCTTTTCACATCCTGCCATAGGGTGGGCTGCAATAAATTCGCAGTCCTCGCGGAGAATGTACTGAATATCATCAACGATGCATTCCTTGACACCTGTTACATCGCTTATAATCGTTTTAGGCTTCATGAGCTTTTGATTTGCTTTGATCCACTCTTTGAAAATGTGAGGGTAAAGAGCAAATATGATTAAATCAGCCTGAGATATAAGCTCCTCAGAAACTTCGCAGGAGCCTTTTTCGATTATGCTATTTTCTAGAGCATATTCAATTGCGTGAGGATCTGTATCGATTGCGTTAACCGGGATTCCGGCTTTAGCAAAGCCCTTAGCAAAGCTTCCTCCGATTATACCAAGTCCTACTATTAATATGTTTGTGTTTTTATCTAGTTTCAATTTTATCCACCTCGATTCCAAGTCTCGAAAGATCATCAAAGAATGAAGGGTAGCTTTTTGCAACCGCTTCGGCACCGTCTATAACTCCACCTGTTTGTGTCAAAAGAACTGCCATGGACATCACGATTCGGTGATCGTTGTGGCCGGAGAGCTCTTCGAAAGGAGCGTGAAACTCAGCCGGATATATTATTATTTCGTCTTCTGCGATAGAAACGGAAACTCCGAATTTTTTTAGTTCATCAGCCATACTTTGGCCTCGGTCACTTTCTTTGATTTTTAGTCTTGCAGTGCCAGAGAATATTCCGCCGTTTTTGCATGATGCAAGAGCAAAGAGGATAGGTCCAAGGTCAGGACATGCTGAAATATCGAGGGTTGGTGTTCCTATGCATAACTGTTTTTTCATTTTATCAAAGACTTTATCCCCCTGAAGGCTGTCCTCTGGAAGATTATCAATAGTCACATCGCCGCCTAGCACGTTAAGGGCGCTGAAGAAGGCAGCGTTTGAATAATCGCCCTCTACTGATGTGTCGCAGGGAACATAGCTTTGATTGCCTTTGACTGTAAGGGTGCTTTCGTCCTTCCAGCCGGCCTCAATACCAAATGTTCTTAGAGCGCTAAGGGTCATGTCTATATAAGGTCTGCTTTCGATTGGTGGAAGTATTTTGATGGTGCTGTCACCCTTTAGAACAGGTAGGGCGAACAGAAGTCCGCTTATAAACTGGCTTGAGATGTTGCCAGGAACTCGAAAGTCTCCAGAAGTTAAGGGACCTTTTAGAATCAGTCCTTTGTCGTCTTGTATGAATGTAAGATTGCGCTCTTTGCAGATGTTTTCGTAGACACTCATAGGTCTTGACATGAGCCTTCCTTTTCCTGTGAGCACAGCAGTATTTCCTGATGCAAGACATACAGGAACAAAAAATCTAAGAGTGCTTCCGCTTTCGTTACACTCTAGTGGCTGAGCAGGAGAGATAGAAGAAATGTCAGAGCCAGTAACAGTAACCGTGTCTCCATCTAGGCTACATTTTGCTCCGATTGCAGAAAGACATGCCATAGTTGCTTTCACATCTTCTGATTTAGAGATTCCTCGTATAATGCTTGTTCCTTTGGATAAACCTGCGCAGATTAGAAGTCTGTGGGCCATGCTCTTGGAGGGAGGCGCCGAAACAGTTCCTCTGGCAGTTCCTTTATTTATTTTTACTTTCATTTATATAGTCCTTTCGGTTAGCTTATGCCAGCTACGTGCTGCTTGCTTCAGTCACAGTGGCCGCTTTTGCCGCGTGGCTACTTTGGTCGCTTTGATCGTTTTGACCGCCGCAAGCTTGATGCCAGCTATTTGGTCTGTCTGATACTTATTTCTTGTCGCCCCAGTTATCAATCAGATAGTCGATAGCCTCTACATAGCCATCTGTTCCATGTCCTTTGATTGTATGAACGCATCCAAGACCTATATAGCTTATATGCCTGAACTTTTCGCGGCTATCAGGGTCTGATATGTGCACTTCCACGACAGGAAGACCTGTGCTTTTTACTGCATCAAGAAGGGCAATGCTTGTGTGAGTATAGGCACCGGGATTGATTACAATTCCAGTGAAGCCTTCGTAATAGGCTCTTTGGATTTCATCGACCAAACTACCCTCGTGATTAGACTGAGTAAATTCTGCATATACACCTCTTGCAGCGCAATGGTTTTTTAGTCTTGTTATAAGAGATTCGTAAGTTTCTTGGCCATAGATGCCTGGTTCTCTGACGCCAAGCATATTGAGGTTTGGCCCATTTATAATTAAAAGTTTCATAGTATATCCTTTCTTTAGTGCAGTGGATGTAAGGCTAGGGGAGGCTATATGCAAGCCTGATGCAACACTATGTGGCCTGATGCAGCCTGATGCCTGGTTAGTAAGCACTTCTCATGCTAGATTTAGGCAAGGCTAAATTATAAGCGATGAGAGTATAGTTTGCACTGTATTTTCTATTGTAAGAGCCCGGATATTAAAATCACAGCATGATTCATATATAGAAAGACGCTCGCGATAAAGCTTCATGATCTTTTCTGCAGAGGATGCGGTTGGTCTATCTTCTGTTGGAATCAGAGTTTTTGGATCTCTGTTTAGGAAGAAAAGCATCCCGTTTAGCTTGAGATTTCTTACATTCTCGCCTCTAAGAACGCTGCCGCCTCCAGTTGCAATAACAAGTCCGCTTTCTTTTGCTATTTCAGAAATGACTTGGCTTTCTAAATTCCGAAAATGCTTTTCGCCGAAGCGTGAGAAGATTTCTGGGATTTCTAAGCCTGCTTGTTCTCTTATCAAATCATCTACATCGACAAACTTCTTCGAAAGCTCAGATGCAAGTATTTTTCCTACTGTGCTTTTTCCTGATGCAGGCATTCCTGTAAGAACTATATTAGTTTTCTCAAGAGCGATCTGTCTGTATATCGTCTCGGCAAGCTCGCCCGGATAAGTTTTCTGAAGGAAAAATTCCGATGCCTTTATTGCCTGAAGCACAAGCATGAAAAGTCCGCCGCTTGCTTCTATGCCAAGTTCCTGAGCTGAGCAAATTAGCTGGCTTCTGAGAGGGTTATATACTGCATCAAAGACGCCTCTAAGGTTTTTGAATTTATCAAGCTTAATTGCCTGGCTTTGTATATCTGGATACATACCGGCAGGTGTTGCATTGATGATGATAGAGGCATGAGTAAAATCAGATATAGCCATGTCATATGTTATGCATTTACATTTGCCGGAAGCACTTTTGCTAAGATTTCTGTTACATGACGTGTCTTCGCTAGATGAATCTTCGAAAGAAGCCTGATCGTCTACTACTTTTCTGCTTACCTTGATTATTTCTAAGGCGCCTAGGGATTCACATACAGCTTTTGCTGTGTCGGATGTTCCGCCTGTTCCTAGTATGAGAACAGTTTCTCCTTTCAGAGATGTAATCCCATGTCTTGTTATAAGCCCGCGAAGACCATCAAAGTCAGTGTTATGACCTATCAATTTTCCGTTATCATTTCTGATGCAGTTTACAGCTCCTATTGATTTTGCAGCAGGGCTGATTTCATCAAGATAGGGGATAACGGTCTGCTTATATGGAATTGTGACATTTACTGCTTTGAAGTCTTTTTCTTTCAAGAATATGTGAATCTCAGTTTCGGAAAGCTCAAGCAGCTCGTAGCTATAGTCAGCAATTTTTGCATGTATTGTTTTGGAAAAGCTATGTCCAAGTTTTTTACCTATAAGTCCGTATTCCAAAATATCCTCCTAAGTCTGCAGGCTGTAAAAGCTGCATTTAACTATTTATATAATTAGTAGATTTAATGTTTATTTTTTTTCGCTGTTACTTAGGTAATCTGTGCCATATCTTATGCAGAGCATGTCTGCAACTGTGATTGCAGTAACTGCATCGACCACGGCTCTTGCACGATGCACTATCGCAGGGTCGTGGCGGCCGCGCAGCGTGAGCTGCGCGTTTTCATGGCTCAGAAAATCGACGCTCTGCTGAGCCTTGAAAATCGACGGCGTGGGCTTTACTGCTGTTCTGAAGATTACGGGCATTCCGTTTGTGATGCCGCCGTCGATGCCGCCGCTGTGATTTTCGGCGCTCACAACTTTGTCACCCAAGTAGCGCAGGCTGCCGTTGGCCTTTGAGCCCCTCATCCTCGTAAGCTCAAAGCCCTTGCCAAATTCCACGCCCTTGACAGCGGGAATCGAGAAAAGACCTTTGGCAAGGGAGCCCTCAACAGTGTCAAACCAGGGCTCGCCAACGCCCTCGGGAACTCCTGTAACTGCAGTCTCAAGGACGCCTCCGACGCTGTCGCCCTCAGATGCAGCCTCCTCGATAACAGAAATCATAGCTTCGGAAGCTTTTTTATCAAGGACAGGAAAATCAGCACTGTTCAAAAGCTTTATATCATTTTCGTAATCGGAAAACTCGCGGTCAGATACGTCGTAGCATGATTTTATGTGAGTTCCGATGTATATTCCCTTTGATTCAAGAGCCGAGGCAATAATAGCTCCACCTGCTACTAGAGCTGCTGTAATCCTTCCGGAAAAATGACCGCCGCCTCTGTAGTCCTCAAATCCGTGGTATTTATAGTGAGAAGTAAGATCTGCATGGGCAGGTCTTGCTATTCTGCTTACATTATCATAGTCATTACTTCTAGTATCCTTGTTTCTGATTATTATGCAGAGGGGAGTTCCTGTAGTAAAGCCGTTATATACGCCACTAAGGATTTCAAATTCATCCGCCTCGCGCCTCTTTGTTGATATTTTACCTTTTGGCTTTCTAAGATCAAGCCTGTGATTTATATAGTCTTTATCGATTTTGATTCCCGGCGAAAGTCCATCAAGGCATATTCCGATTGCGCTTCCATGACTTTCTCCAAACAGGGTTACTGTCAAAACGTTTCCGTATGTGTTTTTCATAATATATGGCTAGGCCCCTGTGATTTTGTAAGGGGAATTTTGCCTTCACCTCTTTTCTATATCAAATCCTTATCAGAACACTTTTTTGTATTTTTCTGCAAGAGAGTCTCTGTCATCAGTTTCAAAAACAAAGCTTCCCGCCTCAGATACATTTACTGTTGTAACTTTATTTCCTTCTGATTTTTTATCATGCATTACAGCTTCTATAATATCGTCGAATGAAATATCAGTTGTTTCTGGTAGATTTTCTTTTTTTAGCGCAGTAATCAGCCTTTTTCTAACTTTTTCCGAGCACATTGGAAGCATTCCAAGGGCTACAGCTTCTCCGTGATAAAGCTTGCTAAAGCTTTCGATTCCGTGTCCTATAGTATGACCAAAATTGAGCGCCTTTCGAAGTCCTGCTTCTTTTTCGTCCTTTTCGACAACAGAAGCTTTGATTCTAAGGCTTCTGGCTATTATTTCCTCTATATTGCTGCGGCTATCAGATTTTTCTATGAGCTCAAAGAGTGACTCATCAAAGCATAGAGCCATTTTAATCACTTCGCTTATGCCGCAGGCAAACTTTCTATCATCAAGAGTATCAAGAACATTTGGGTCGATTATTACCTTTGATGGCTGATAGAAGCTTCCAATTATATTTTTGATACCGGCAAAGTCTATAGCTGTTTTTCCGCCGACCGATGAGTCTACCTGCGAAAGAAGTGTTGTCGGCATGTTGTAAAACTCGATTCCTCTCATGTAGCAGGAGGCTGCAAAGGCTGTGATATCTCCGCACATTCCGCCTCCTAGTGCGATGCAGGCGTCCTTTCTTGTGAAGCTGTTATCTATCATAACCTGAAATAGGTGAAAAAGGTTGCCCTTGTTCTTTGATTTTTCGCCCTCGGGAAGTGTCACAAGAACGCCTTCTGGGCACTGAGAAAGAACCTTATTTGCATACTCGCAAGGGACACCTGAATCTGTAACTATGAGAACTTTTCTATTAAGATTTATGTATTCGCTTGCTTTTTCAAGGGAGCCGCGCTCAAGGACTATTTCGTACTCTTCTGATGGTATATTTACAGGTATTATCATTTTCTAAACCTCTCTAATGTGCAGGTTGTTATAAATTCCTGCTACTTTTATCTTGTCGCAGACGCTCTTTAGCTCTGTAAGACAGGCAAGACCGTCCTCTGAGTAGATGTCGCCTTCGGCTTCTACGTAGAAAAAGTATTGCCAAGGAAGGTCTTTCATCGGTCTTGAACGCATGGTGCGCATGTTGAAGCCGTATTTACCTATTATAGTTAGGGCATTTGCAAGTGCTCCGGCTTCGTTTCTTGCTGTGAAAAGTAGCGAGAAAACCGGGTGAGCGGAATTTCTTGCGTTGAGGGAGCGGCTTCTCGAAAATACAGCAAAGCGTGTAGTGTTTGATCTGTCGTCGTTGATGCTTCTTGCTATGACCTCAAGGCCAAATAGTCTTGCAGAGTCTGCGCTTGCTACAGCAGCAAAGCTTTTGTCCCCAGTGTTCTTGACGAATTCTGCAGCAAGGGCAGTGTTCGAATACTCGAGCTCTCTCAGCTCGTTTCCTCTTATGTAAGAGCTGCACTGCGAAAGTGCCTGAGGGTGGCTGACTACCGTTTTTATATCTTTGATAGTTGCACCGGGAAGTCCTAGAAGGTCGTGTGTGACAGGAAGGTCGTACATGCCATTAACAAAGAGACTGCCCGAAAACATCAGGTCGTTTACTTGGCCGACGTCTCCAGCAAAGCTGTTTTCTACAGGGAGCACGGCGCAGTCGCATTCGCCGTTTTCTACAGCATCGTATGCGTTTTTGAAGCTAGTATAGGCAACTTTTTTTGCTGTTGGAAATATCTTTGATGCTGCGATGTGAGCAAATGCTCCTTCTGTTCCGCAGTAGGCTACTTTTAGCCCTTCTAGAAGACTTGACTGATAGTTTCTGGAAATGGTCATGATATCCTTGAGAAATGTCACATAATATGAGCGAAGCTCTGGGTCTTCTATGCGCGAGCTTCCGTTTGCTATTACAGCAGCCTCTCGTTTTTCGTCGAGAACAGGAAGACCGTTTTTCTTTTTGTATTCTGCAACCTTTTTGACTTCAGCCATTCTAAGGCGAAATAGCTCTGCCATTTTGTTATCTATATCTGTAATATTTTTTCTGATTTCACTTAGTTCATTCATTTTAGTTTCCCGCGAGGGGGCTCGTCCTTTCTAAAGAGTTTATAGCTTTCTGCAAGCTTTCGGAAAGCTGAAAGTGAGTTTTCAATCTGATCTTTGTTTACACAGTAGGAAATTCTCACATAGCTTTCTATACCGAAGCTGTCGCTTGGAACCATCAGGATTTCGAATTTCTTTGCTCGCTCACAGAAGCTTTTGGCATCTGGCTCTGGAGATTTTAAGAACAAATAAAATGCACCGTCTGGATAAACTGCTTCAAATCCATATTCTGTCAGCGCGTTATATAGAATACCTCGGTTTTCTTTGTATATAGAAATGTCGGATGTGATTCCTTGGTTTTCTGCGATGACCTTTTGCATCAAAGCAGGTGCGCATACATATCCAAGGCTTCTTCCGCTTCCGCATATAGCAGCAAAAAGTGATTCTTTTGATTTTACTTTGTTTCCTAGCATGATATATCCTATGCGCTCTCCCGGAAGTGAGAGGGATTTACTGTAGGAATAGCATACGATTGTATTTTCTATATGGTTCATAGGTAGAGGTATATCTTTGTCGTAAACGAGATCTCTGTAGGGCTCGTCGGAAATAACAAAAATTGCTCTGTCGCACCTTTTTTTTAGGAAGCTGTTAAGCTCTACAAGGGTTTCTTCTGTGAGTACAGCTCCCGTTGGATTGTTTGGTGAATTTATTATAAGCGCCTTTGTCTTTTCGGAAAAGGCATCCTCTAGAGCATCAAAATCGATCTGAAAGTCTTCTGTTCTCACAGGTACTTCTACGACCATTGCACTTAAGCCTTCGATAAAAACTCGATACTCCGGAAAATATGGAGTAAATACGATTATCTCATCGCCGGGTTCTGTTATACTTTTTAGCGCGATGGCAAGAGATGCTGCAGCACCACAGGTCATATATATGTAGTCTTCTGATACGTCTGCAGAATATCTTGACCTCATGTACTGTGCAATTTTTTTCTTTGCATTTTCATCTCCTGACGCTGATGTGTACCCGTGAAGCTCTGCGGGGTCAGATTCTGATACGAGTCTCAGAAAGCTTTCTGTAACGCTACTAGGACAAGGCACGCTTGGATTTCCGATACTAAAATCAAATACCTTATCATTTCCAATTTCGGCTTTCCTCTTCTTGCCGTATTCAAATATATCTCTTATGACGGAACTGTTTTCTCCAAATGACTTCATTTTCTGGTTTATCGCAGTTTCACATTTCTTTTCTCCTGTATTTGACTCTGAGTTAGTCTGACACTGGTTTATCATAGTCATATTCCTCCAGCTATTTTAGTTATCAGTGTTAACTTGAATAGAATTATACGCTTTTTTGTTGATATGTCAATAGTTTGAGCCTAAGTATTGCATATTTTTTGTTTTAATATATAATAATGTTAACAATATTAACTAAGGAGAAAAATTATGGATGCCTATGATACATCGATAGCTCTCAAGGAGAGACTGATTTTGGCAGGAATAGATGAGATTTCACAGCACGGAACAGAGGCTGTTTCTCTGCGAAAAATTGCTTCGGCATGTGGGGCAAGCTGCGCTGCTCCCTACAAGCATTTTAAGAATAAGGACGATTTTCTAGATGCTGCGGCAGAATACCTGAAAGGAAAATGGAAAAGCTTGAGTGAACAGATTATATCGCTTTTTGACGATGAAATTGAACGCATATGCGAGCTATGCATTGCAAATATAAAATTTGCTCTTGCAAATTCCCTTTACGCCCATGGACAGGAGGGGCTTGATGATATAATAACAGAAAGGCTTCGCCTCTACTGTAGTATATCCGAAAGACCTCCCTTTGATGAATGCTTTTTTAAGACGGCTTCGATTGTAAGGGGCGCAGGAATTTTGATCTCTGATGGAACTTTTGAAAATTCAGCGGCAAGCTATGAGACGCTGAGAAAGATGCTGAGAACAGAACTTAAGGGATAGATTTTAGGCTTGAGTAAAACGGAAGGGTAAAGTGCTTCTATAGCCTTTCGTTTTGGGCGTCAATTAATAATATAGTATCAAAAAGTCTACGGTGGTAACTCAATTACCAGGTAGGCTTTTTTAATACTCGGTTCTAGCTCTCGACCGCACTCGATTCTAAGCTCCTTACAGCACATTGACTACAGTAAAATAATTTTGAAAATTTATGCAAAATCCATTGATTATGAGAGCACAACGTGATAATATATGATTGTAAAAATTCAGATAATTAAAACTGGCGTAAACGTAAGCAAGATGCCCCCTCAGACAGAGGAAGGCCCCGGGCTCTAGCTGAAATTTTGCCGGCAGGTAATTATATCGATATGAATATCGGAGGGAGTGATAAGATTGAAGAGTGAGAGAACCTTAGCCTACATTAATATGTTCGCTATACTTAAGGATCTGGAAGTGCTTGTGAAACTAGATGACGAGGCAAAGAAAATTGCCAGCGTAAATCCACCTATTTCAATCGGATTTAACGTTACAGATGGTCCACAGGCTACACTTACATTTGACAATGGAAATTGCACTATGACAGAGGGCATGGGCGGAAAAATCAAGCTGAAGCTAAAATCGCCAGAGCACCTAAATCAGATGATTGATGGAACCAAGAATCCTACACCATACGGTGGTTTTACAAAGATTGGATTTTTAACAAAGGATTTCATCAAGCTTACAGATATTTTAACAAAATATCTAAAAGCGACTCCCGAAGATCTTGCAGACAGGGCATTCTTCGAAAAGAGTACAGAGATGATGTTTTATCTGATTGCAAATGCACTTTCTGCGATTGGAAATTATGATGAAATAGGAAAAGTTTCCGCATCCAAGATTCCTGATGGAACTATTTCTATGGAAATTGGCGGAGGACCTTGTGCAGAGATTGTTGTAGAGGGTGGTCACATGACTACATACAACAGAAAGGCCGAGAATCCTAGAGCATACATGATATTCAGAGATATGGATGTTGCCCGCGGTCTGTTCGAGGGAACGGTAGAGTCGATGAGTGCAATCGCAACAGGAGAAATTCAGATGAAGGGATTCATCCCTATGATTGACAATCTGAACAAGCTTCTTGCAAGAGTTGCAATGTATTTAGGATAGGAGGATTTGAGATGTATACTTTTACAAAAAGTGATGAAATGCTGGCAAGAGCATCTAAGGTAATTCCAGCAGGCGTATACGGACATCTTGGTCCTGCTGAAGGATGCTTTATTCCAATTAGTGCATATCCAAAATTTAGCCAGAAAGCTAACGGTAGCAAATTCTGGGATATGGACGGAAACGAATTTATAGATTATATGTGTGCATATGGACCTAACGTGCTTGGATATGGAGACGAGGACGTTGACAGAGCCTTTGCAGAGCAGGCAAAACTTGGAAACTGTACAACATCACCATCATACAAGATGGTAGAATTTGCCGAAAGACTTGTTGATCAGGTTAATTCTGCAGACTGGGCATTCTTTGCAAAGAACGGTAGTGATGTTACTACATTTGCAATGCTCATCGCCCGTGTTGCTACAGGAAAGAGCAAGATGATTTTCACAAAGAACTACTATCACGGAGTTCATCAGTGGACTCAGACAGTAGATGCTCCTTGGGTTGTACCAGGAGAAGTTGACAACAAAATCATGGTAGAGTTCAACGATGTTGAAGCTGTAAAAAAAGCAATAGAAGAGCACGGCGACGAAATAGGTGCATTTATCTCCACACCTTACATGCACGGAAACTTTGTTGACAACGTAACTCCTGCTCCCGGATACTGGCAGGAAATCAGAAAACTGTGCACAGACAATGACATTCTTTTAATCATAGATGATGTAAGATGCGGATTCAGACTTGATACAAGAGGAAGTGATTACTACTACGGATTTGAAGCTGATATGATTTGCTTCTGCAAAGCTCTTGCAAACGGATATAGTGTTTCTGCTCTATGTGGAAAAGATTTCCTAAAGGGTGATGCGGCAAGTATTGCATATACAGGAAGCTACTGGCTGTCGGCAGCTCATTTTGCTGCAGGTATCGCTTGTCTTGACAAGATGGAAAAGCTAGGAGGCGGAGCAAAGCATAGAGAGCTTGGAACAAAAGTATGTGAGCAGCTTGCAGCTGCAGCGAAAAATAACGGTGTTGACCTTTCTATCACAGGTGAACCAAGTCTGTTCTATACAATGATTAAGAACGACTCAAGTCTTCTTCTTCACCAGGAATGGATTGCAAACATGGTGCAGAGAGGAATATTCATGACAAACCATCATAACCATTTCACTAACCTGTCTCTGACAGATGAAGACATCAAAAAGACTGGAGAGGTTGCTGACGAAGCATTCAAGGCACTTGTCAAAGCACATCCAGAAGTTGAATGGGGAAAATAGTTAAAGATATATACCGGGAGGAATTATTATGGCTCTGAAAAAAGATGAATGGATTGCTTTAGAAAAGAAGGCATCACATTTAAGACAGCTTACTTTAGACACATGTAACTGGGCAGGCAGTGCTCATATGGGCGGAAGCTTAAGCTCAATAGACTTTCTGACACTTCTATATTACAAGTATCTGAACTTTGATCCGAAGGATTACGAAAATGAAGATAGAGACAGATGCATTGTCAGCAAAGGACATATCGGAGTTGCTCTTGCTGCACTGTTCTCAGATCTTGGACTTATAGAACACGAGGAACTGAAAACCTTTAACTTGACAAACAGCAAGCTTGGAATCCATCTTGACTCTAACAAGGTAAAAGGTCTTGATACATCTACAGGTTCACTGGGACACGGAAGCGCAATGGCTCTTGGAATGGCACTTGCAGCAAGAGTTAGAGGAAAAAAATATAAGACATGGCTGCTTTTAGGAGACGGCGAATGTGACGAGGGAAGCGTATGGGAAGCTGCAATGGCAACTGCAAACTATAACGTGACAGACCTTATTACAGTGGTAGATAGAAACAAAGCAATGATAGACGGATTCACAGAAGACGTTATGAAGCTTGAGCCTTTTGCTGACAAATGGCGTGCATTTGGCTTTGATGTTATCGAAGTTGATGGACACCATATGGATAAGCTCAGCGATGCGATGGAAAAAGCTCTAGCAGCGACAGAAAAGCCTGTATGTATCATTCTTGATACAGTAAAAGGCGAGGGTATATCTTTCATGGCTGGTGACTACAAGTGGCACTATGGTGCGATGGATGACGAAAAGTACAAGAAGGCTACAGATGACCTGAAGAAGTACGAAGCTGAAAGAATAGAAAGAGCAGAAAGGGAGGCTAAGTAATGGGCGGCATGAATTATACAGCAGTTGAAAGTACAAAAATGGCGACTGCGGAGATTTATGGAAAAACATTAGTTGAGTTGGGAGAAAAAGACCCTAGAGTTGTAGCTCTTACTGCAGACCTTGCAAAATCAACTAAAATCGGTGATTTTATGAACAAATTCCCGGAAAGGTTTTTCAATGTCGGTATAGCAGAGCAGAACCTATTTGGTGTTGCAGCAGGCATGGCAAAATGCGGTCTTGTTCCTTTTGCTAGCACATTCTCTGTATTTGCATCCCTTCGTGCAACAGACCAGCTACATGCTGATATATGCTATCAGAATGTAAATGTAAAAATAATCGGCACACACAGCGGAACATCTTTTGGTCAGGCGGGCTCAACTCACCATGCTATAGAAGACCTTGCAGTAGTAAGAAGTCTTGCGAACATGAGAGTTATCTGTCCTGCTGACGGATACGAAACAGCGAATGCGATAAGAGCAGCATATGAAATTGATGGTCCTGTATATATTAGAATTAATAGGGGATTTGACCAGACAGTATATACGGGAGAAGATTATGGATTTGAATTTGGCAAGGGCGTTCAGATGACTGATGGTGATGACCTTACAATAATTGCTACTGGAAGCTGCGTATTCCAGGCTATCCAGGCAGCACGTATTCTAGAGGGCGATTACAACATCAATGCAAGAGTAATTAACATACACACTATCAAGCCTATTGATAAAGAAATCATAGAAAAAGCTGTATTCGAGACACGCAGAATCATAACCGTAGAAGACCATACAGTTATAGGAGGGCTTGGCTCAGCTGTATCTGATGTTGTTGTTGAAACAGGTAAAGCTTGTGCATTCAAAAAACTCGGCTTAAACGACAGATTCAGTGCAATCGGATTCCATGAAGACCTCATGTCAATCAATGGAATAGATGCAGAATCCATCGCAAAAGAAGCAGTTGAGATGATGAAAAAATCTAAGGTTGTTGAATTTGATAACGAGGGTACAATTGTCAAAGCTCTCAAGTTTGATGACAGAGACTTTGAGGTTGATATTGATTGGACTGACGAGGTGTAGACTATGGTTACACAGAATGATTTATATGCATCAAAGATATTCTTCAACTCGGCAATTCCTCTTCTTAGAGTAATTATCGAGGATAAACCGGAGCTATCAAAAAAATTTGCAGGGAAAAATTTTGTTTTTCAGATTTCTGCAATGTATGACAAGGCTCCTGACGGAAAAATGGCTACTCACCTAGTGTGTGAAAACGGCAAGTTTACTGTTCATGTCTCAGACGTACATCCTAATCCGGATATTGAATTATGCTTTAGCGATTTGAATAAATTTATAGCATTTTTCACTGGACGTGGAACTCCACTTCCAAAGCTGAAGGGAGTGTTTAGTAATCTTGGAACATTCATTCCTCTTCTAAAAGGGCTTTTGACTATGTCAAAGCTTCTCAGTGCAGAGGATGCACCAAAGGATCCTGATGACCAAAAACTTACAGTAAAATTGTATTTTTACTTGCTTTCAAATGGAATCAGCCAGCTTAACAAAGCAGGTCATGAAAAAATACACAAGTGGGCACTTGAATCGCCAGATAGAGCTTATGCTTTTGCTGTTACAGGTTATCCTGACCTACAAAGTTATATAAGAGTAAAGGAAGGAAATTCAAAGGCTGGAAGAGGCGAGTATCCTAGATGTAAGCCTTTCCTAACCCTTAGATTTGACAGTCCGCTTCATGCGCTTGATATTCTTATGGGAAAAGGCGATATGATAGAATATATAGCAGCCGGATACCTGACTGTTGAGGGTGCTCCGGAATTTGCAGCCGTAATAGGAGACTTCATGTTTGCAGTAGGTGATTATGCAAAAGGTCTGTATCTTGATTGGAAATAATGTGAAAAAAGAGTAAACTGCTACACGTAAAGTAGATAATTGAAAAAATATAAAAACTGCCAGTAGAAATTTATCTGCTGGCAGTTTTTATGTGCGCTCGGCGAGCGCACATTCTAACGGGCGAAAGTCCCGAATCCGCCCGGTAGTGGGAAGGATATAGCCGAAGACAAGGGTGTCTATCGTGAGGTAGAATCTGAAGGAAGTTGGATGTGGGGAACATACTAACCCACGGGCAAAGCTCCGGTCTGACGAACAGAAATCATATACGAGGTTATGTATGAGGGTAAGTCTTCCATACAAGATGAAGCCCAATAACTACACGGAATCATACATAATAGATATGGCAGACAGATGGAGTGAAAGAATGTGTGAGTACCCGAGGAGGTCTGTGTGGAATGCTTTGAAAGAAGTAAGCAACATCGCAAGGTGTTGTTGACCACGCAGAAGTCAGCAGAGGTAATATATATGAGGGGATGGCTTAATTACTATGCAGTTGCAAGTATGAAAGGAAGTATTGAGACTCTCAACGGATGGTTATACCACAGAATAAGGATGTGTATCTGGAAAATGTGGAAAAGACCGAGAGGTAGAATGAAATACCTAATGAAGCTTGGAGTATCAAAAGAATTGGCATATATGACTGCAAATTGTCGGAAAGGTTATTGGTGGACATCTAACACACTAAGTGTGAAAATGGCACTCACAAAAGAAAGACTGATAAGCAAAGGATATTATGATTTATCCAACGCCTACCAGTCTATGCACGTCAACTATTGAAACCGCCGTGTACGAGAACCGTACGCACGGTGGTGTGAGAGGACGGGAGCTAGTCACTCCCTCCTACTCGATTACAAATGTGTTACATATTATATATTAGTAGATTGAAGCATATTATCTAGTAGAGTATAATAGTAAAGAAAAATGGCTTTACTTTCTAAGTATTTTGATGGAAAGCGAGGTTAAATAGAGGGGGACTTATGAATTTTGGATTTTCGTTTTTCTTTACAAATATTTTGCTAGGCATTGGACTTGCAATGGATGCGTTTTCTGTATCTCTCGCAAATGGATTGAACGAGCCTGATATGAAAAAACAGCGAATGGGTCTTATTGCTGGAGTCTTTGCAATTTTTCAGCTTGCGATGCCTATGATTGGATGGGTACTGGTATCTAATGCGGCAAAGCAGTTTGAGACTTTTGAAAAATGCATTCCTTGGATTGCATTACTACTTCTTGGAATTATCGGAGGCAAGATGCTTTTTGAGGGCATCCGAGATAGAGCAGAGAATACTAGTCAATCAGCCGTTGGAATAAAAGGCCTTATGGTTCAGGGAGTTGCAACCTCAATAGATGCTCTGTCTGTTGGGTTTACTATTTCAGGATACAATATTATAGAAGCATTTTGTGCATGCCTATTAATTGGCATTGTTACATTTGTAATTTGCTGCTTGGGGCTTGCAATTGGTAAAAAAGCAGGAATGAAGCTTGCCGGAAAAGCTGGAATACTCGGAGGGGCTATTCTTATTTTCATTGGCCTTGAAATTTTTATAAAAGGTATATAAAAATATGCAGACGTTTGATTTTTGTCTGCATATTTTTTAGTGTATTTTTTATTTGACGGTTCATCGATTTGATCTGAATTTATCTAAGATGCGGCTGAAGAAACCGTGTTTTTCTGGAATATATTCCATCTCTGTGTGAGAAGATGTTTTCATAAATTGATCTTGGCTGCAGAAATCTAGCTCGCGGGATTTGTGCTTTCTACAATATACGCCATCGGCCATCATAAAGCTTGCTTTGCATTCATCGCGAAGTTGGCATGAAAGTATCCATTTAAGCTGATCTTTTATATCCGGGTCATGAATAGGACATGCAATTTCAACTCGTCTATTGAGATTACGCGTCATTATATCGGCAGAAGATATGTACAGGGCCTCATCTCCTCCTTTACCGAAACAGTATATGCGCGCATGCTCAAGGAAGCGTCCTACTATACTTGTAACGTGAACATTTTCTGTATACTCAGGAACACCTGGAAGGATACAGCATATTCCTCTGATGATAAGTTGAACCTCTACACCGGCCTGCGAAGCTTCGGCAAGCTTATCTATTATATCGCGCTCTGTAACTGAATTTGATTTTATGCAGATATATCCATCAGAGCCTTTTGATATTTCTCTATCTATTAGATCGCATAGAGTGCTTTTGATGCCAAATGGAGCTACGAGAAGCTCCTTGTATTCTCCTGCAAGATTGTTTATGAGCATGTTGCGGAAGAATGCTGTTCCATCTTCTCCGATTGCGTTAGATGCTGTCATAAGACTCAAATCTGTGTACATGGTGTTGGTCTTTTCGTTGTAGTTGCCTGTACCTATCTGAGTAATATATTTCATTTTTCCTTTACTTCTCATCGTAATTAGGCATATTTTGCTGTGACACTTGTAGTCTTCTACGCCGTATATAACTTGACATCCGGCTTCCTCAAGAATTTTCGACCATTCTAGATTGTTTGATTCATCAAAACGTGCTCGAAGCTCCATAAGGACGATAACCTCCTTGCCGTTTTCGGCGGCTCTACATAGGGTGCGCACAATCTTTGATAGAGATGCCAGACGATAAATAGTGATTTTTATTGATACTACATCCGGGTGCTCAGCGGCCTCATTTAGCAACTTGAGAAAAGGCTCTACGGAATCAAATGGGTAGAATAATAGCTTATCTTTTTTTAGAACCTGCTCTATCATGCTGTGATTTTGACTAATATCCTCGGGCCAGCGACCTACATAGTTTGGATAAAGCAGAGAAAAAGATTGCTCTGGTGTGAGTTCTGATGCAAGCTTGAAAACGTATCCCATGTTCAAAGGACACGAGTCATAATATACCTGATAAGGTTTTACATGCATCATTTCCATAAGCCTTGTAAGAAGTGCATCTGAAGGATGTCTATCAAGCTCCATGCGAACAACAGACTGGTACTTACGCTTTTTTAGTAGCTTTTCCATTATGAGACGAAAGTCATCTTGAGTGTCTTCGAATTTTTCTACATCATAGCTTATATCTGCATTTCGTGTTATTGCAGTAACGCAAGATTCACTTACCTTATATGAACCGAACAAAGAAGATACCCAGTGTAGAATAATTTTCTCTGTACGAATGTATCTGATGTTAGACTCTGGTAGACGAACGTAAGGTGCAAGGGTGTCTGGAATTGGAATAAGACCGATTGATTTTCGGCCTTTTTTATCTTCGAGCAGTGCACATATGCAAAGTGCTTTTGTTGTAAGTCTAGGTGCCGGGTGATGGGGTCCTACGATGATTGGCGAGATAAAAGGCAGAATGTTTGCAGCAAAATAGCTTTCGACAAAACGCTTTTCCTTTTCTTTTAGCTCATCAAAGCAAAGATCCTCTATACCGGAGGTTTTTAGATCTGTCATAACAGATTCGTAGATTTGTTTTTTCTGTTTTATGAGTCCTGGTATGACGTTATAGATTTTACAAAGCTGTTCATCTGGAGTCAGACCTGTTTTATTATCTATTTCATCGGCATGAATTCTGGAAAGGTCAAAAAGACTTCCAACTCTTACCATAAAAAATTCATCTAGGTTACTGGAAAATATAGATACGAACTTTAGTCTCTCCATTGGGGGAACGTATCGATCCTCAGCCTCTTCGAGCACTCTTTGATTAAACCTAAGCCAGCTGAGCTCACGGTTTTGAGTATATATATAATTCAATTCTTCTGATTTTAACTCTCCGGATTTTGATCGTCCAGATTTAGAATTGTTCTGCATAAGTAGCCCTCCCTTGCACCATATTTACATATTACAATATCTTCTGCCTGGAACCTGCGGCATATGTGTTCAAGTATCATAGCGCCAGGAACCATAGTGTGGATACGTTCAGGCATTGACTTTAAAAGTAGCTGAATCATATCTTTGTCTTTGCTGCAAAGAAGGCTCAAGATTTCGCGCAGCTGTTTTGCTTTTATATGGTTTGAGTCATAGGAAAGACCGTATGCTTTTTGCGTGATTTTTAAAATTGCCCTGGCAGTTCCGCCAACACAAAGAAGTGTAGATGTTCTGTCGAAGGTAAACCATGGGTTTTTATCAATTTCAAGAGTCAGTGCTTCCTCTATTCTTCTTATAGAGCCTTTGCCCGGCAGGATGTTTTTTACGCAGTCTTTATAAAGACGAAGGGAACCTACAGGGTAGCTGATTTCATTTACAGCACGGCCGTCTTCGAACCTTAGAACCTCGGTACTGCCGCCTCCTATATCGATGAAAGCTCCATTTTTTAGATGAGAGTCGTGCATAGCACCGTAAAAACCGCACAGGGCTTCCTCGGCGCCTGTCAAAACATCGACACAGAAGCCGGTAGCGGCTTTGACAGCGTGAATCGCCTCATCGGTGTTTTGAATGTTTCTTAGGGACGCCGTAGCAAAAACAGCAACATTGGAAATTTCCAGTGTTGCTAGAATTTCTTTGAATCTCAGTAAGTCTGAGCATGCGCACTGTATGCCCTCGGAAGAGAGTACGCCATTTTCAACGTAGCCGGCAAGGCCAGTCATTGCTTTTTCTTTAAATAAAATTTTAAACTCCGAGCCGTTTACTTTGTAAACTGTAAGTCTCATGGAGTTTGAACCAATATCAATTATTGCCTGTTTCATACTATTTTTATATCCTTTCAACCATATATTTTATAGCGGGAATGTTAAATCAAAGTGCATAGAAATGTTAAATATATTTAAAGTTTTTGGCAAAATAGGCAAGGATGTGAGACAAAATGGCTTGAAGAAGCTTTGATTTTTGTTTTTGGAATGCTCATTTGATATGCTACACACTTTTGTATTTACGGAGGAACACGAATTTGATATAATATTATATAGTTGTATATTTGAACCGGAAAAGGTGGGTTCGGATACAGCCTCAGCACTATAAAACTGGAAGGATGACTAATATGAAGAAAAAACTACTGGCACTGGCGGGTATCCTTATAATGTCATTTTCGATGTTCGGCTGCAGTGATGCGGCAGGGCAGGCACTGGAGGATTACCTTATTTCTGAGTTTGGTGAATGGGCAAGCGAATACCTCGAGGGCATTGCAGAGGCAGATGTAGCAAATATAGACACATCAGCTCGCGTAAGTCCTTCTGACATACCGGAGTATGACGGGGTGCCTTTTGCAGAGGTAAACAGAGGACAGCCGAATTTTACAGAGGCTGATCTGATACCGGAATCCTACGAGTACTATGGAGAACTCGACTATCTTGGTAGATGCACCGTTGCAGAAGCCTGCGTAGGGCAAGATCTTATGCCTACAGAAAAGAGAGGTAACATAGGTAGCGTCAAACCTACAGGGTGGGTTGTCGCAAAGTATGATTTTGTTGATGGAAAATACCTGTATAACAGATGTCACCTTGTGGGCTACCAGCTTTCTGGGGAAAACGCAAATAGGGGCAACTTAATTACAGGAACAAGATATATGAACGTTGATGGAATGCTTCCATTCGAAAATATGATTGCCGATTATGTTAAGGAAACAGGTAATCATGTAATGTATCGTGTAACTCCGATTTTCGAAGGCGATAATCTCGTTGCATCGGGAGTTCAGATGGAAGCAAAATCCATAGAAGATAATGGTGAGGCGATTTGCTTCAATGTTTTTGTTTATAATGTGCAGCCGAACGTAATAATTGATTATGCGACCGGTGAAAGCTACGAAGAATAAATTCTGCAGAAAACAAAATAGCCCGTATGGGCGTGAAAGGTGAAAAGAATTATGGGACTTGACGTATATGCAGGAACACTGACCCGTTATTATACGGGCAATTGGAAAACAAGAGCTCAGCAGTGGGCGGAAGAAAACGGATATGAATTTTCCAAGGTTACACCAGAAGGTGAAAACGTGCAGGAGGAGACAGTTACAGATCCTGCGAAGGTAGAGGAAGTGGTTTGCGCGTGGAGAGATTTTGTTGTATCTCAGCTTGACGAAAAAAGAAGCGGCACATTTTCTCTATGGGAAGAAAACAACACCAAAGAGTACTACACAGATAAGCCTGACTGGGAGGCTTATGGTGCGCTTATTCTATACGCAGCATCAAAGGTGTTCGACGAGACTCTTCAGAAAAATGTTAAGAGAAACTGGGACTTTGGTTCTCACCCTCTCATAAAGAAAGCTCTCAAGGATCCTGAACACAAGTGGAGCCTGTTCAAGGGCGCTACCTTATGGATTCCAGAAAATGACCCAATCGTGTTCATAGGGCCTACTCCATCAGAGGATAATTCAACTGTAAGTACAACAAGAGCGCTTTCCGAGGAGCTTAGCATGATTAACGAGCTTGGCTGGAATGCATCTGAGGAAGATATTCTTTCGTGGAGAGATACAGAAGGATACCCGGAAACTGTAGATGAAGATGACATAAAATCTGTAAACGAGAATATGTTCCTCGACACAGAGTCACTTGCAAAATTTGCATATTCTGTAATGTATCGTGCAGTTAACTATGCGATGGAAAATAACGTGCCTATTGTTTTAGATTACTAGTTAGGTTAGTAAATTTTGAGAAGAAAAATTTGAACAGGGAAGTAGTTGAATTTCTAGAAGTAGGCACCGGAAAGGATATTAAGCTAAAATGGATTTTGATAGAAAAAATCTTAGACTATATGCGATTACTGATCGCGCCTGGGAGGGCGAGAAGACTCTAGAGGAGCAGGTAGAGGCGGCTCTTAGGGGCGGCGTTACTATGCTTCAGCTCAGAGAAAAGGCAAAAGAATCTATGGGAGATGAGTACAGAGAGGAGGCTCTTCGTATTCAGACTCTATGCAGAAGGTATAACGTTCCGTTTATAATAAATGATGATGTTATGCTTGCCTTAGATATTGATGCTGACGGTGTGCATCTGGGACAGGATGATATGCCGCCCCGCAAGGCGAGAGTTCTTCTAGGTGATGATAAGATAATAGGAGTTACCGTGAAAACGGTTGAGCAGGCAAAGGCGGCAGAAGAAGCCGGCGCCGACTACATGGGTAGCGGTGCTGTCTTTGGAAGCAGCACTAAGCTTGATACTTCGACGCTGGATCACGATATGCTAGATAGGATTGCAGACTCATGCAATATCCCTGTTGTTGCTATCGGTGGGATTTCTGGCGACAATATGCCAGTGCTAAAAGGGCGACACATAGAAGGGGTGGCCGTTGTAAGTGCTATCTTTGGCGAGTCTGACTGTGAGGCTGCGGCCGCAGAGCTTCGAGCTCTTTCTGATGATATGTTCGGTTAACAGGAAGATGGGCCGGGTCAAGTGACCCGGTCTGTTCCTTGCAAAGCGCCAAAGCTTGTGCTGTTTTTTGGAAGGCTTTGCGAGGAAAGAAAGAGCCTGTGAACATATAAATATATTAATTACAGCGGCCAGCTGGGGGCACCACTTCGGGTCGCTTAACAAAATTAATGCGAAATAAAGTTTCCGGGTCTTGGGTTTTGGTCATGAATCTTTTGTAAAGATGTGATTTAGACACAGATAAGTTTTGTGGCCGAAAGAAAAGATCGGGACTAGCTTAAGGAGGCTTGAGTTAAAATGAGAACAGCATTAACAATCGCAGGAAGTGATTCCAGCGGAGGCGCCGGCATCCAGGCGGATATTAAGACAATGACTGCAAACGGAGTTTATGCAATGAGTGCAGTCACGGCTCTTACTGCCCAGAATACGACCGGCGTAAAAGATATAATGGAGGCGACTCCTGAGTTTTTAGCAGAGCAGCTGGATTGTATTTTCACAGATATTTATCCGGATGCGGTAAAAACAGGTATGGTTTCATCAACTGAGCTAATTAGGACTATTGCTCAGAAGCTGAAGGAATACGAAGCAGTTAATATCGTAGTGGACCCTGTTATAGTTGCAACTAGCGGATCAAAGCTGATAAGTGATGATGCCATCGACACACTAAAAAAAGAAATATTACCACTGGCGACAGTAATTACACCAAACATTCCGGAGGCAGAGGTGCTTTCCGGTATGAGTATCAAATCAGAGGAAGATATGGTGAAGGCAGCAGAATTTATTTTCACAAGCTACGGATGTGCCGTTCTTTGTAAAGGCGGACACAGCATAAACGATGCTAACGACCTACTCTTTGATGAGTCTGGAGCACACTGGTTCTACGGAAAACGAATTGATAATCCTAATACCCACGGCACAGGATGCACTCTTTCGAGCGCGATTGCATCTAACCTGGCAAAGGGGATGAGTCTTGAGAAATCAGTTAAGCGTGCAAAAGATTATATTTCCGGAGCTCTTTCTGCGATGCTTGATCTTGGAAAAGGCTCAGGACCTATGAACCACGGCTTTGCTCTCGATAACGAATTTTCTAGAACTGTTTTGTAATGGTGTAAGGCTGATGCTCTGCCTGCCTGATGTTGCCGGTACATCAAAATGGATGCTCCCAAAGGGAGTGAAAGGAGATTACCGTGAAAAGAAATCAGACAAAAAAATTAGCTATAGCTGCAGTATTTGTTGCAATTGCAGTAGTGGGCTCGACATTTGCAGTTCCTGTATTTGGATCAAAATGTGCGCCTGTTCAGCATATGATTAATGTGCTTTCTGCAATATTCCTTGGACCTGCATGGGCTCTTGGAACAGCATTTACATCTAGCCTACTCAGAAATCTTATGGGACTTGGCACTTTGCTTGCTTTCCCTGGAAGTATGTGCGGCGCACTGCTGTCGGGGCTTCTTTATAAATATTCGGGCAAGCTTCTCGGAGCCTATATCGGTGAGGTTTTCGGAACTGCTGTAATCGGTGGAATGCTCGCATACCCGATTGCTTACCTGCTTCTTGGAAACTCAGCAGCCGCTTTGTTTACATTTGTTGTTCCTTTCCTAATAAGTACAGCGGGGGGTACAATAATTGCAGCAGTCATTACGATTGCCCTCAAGAAATCAGGCTTTATCGAAAAGACAGTGAGAGACCTAAACAAATAATTTCTAAAAAAACCGCCCTAGCCTAAGGGCGGTTTTGCTATGATTTAGGTTAAAACTAGGTTTCTGATAGCAAGCAAGCTAAATAGCGTGCTTGTATAAAGCGCTATTTTATAATATAATAATAAGATACATGTTCACAAGGCCGGTGAGATACAAGGACGCTGGGCAACAGAAAAGCTAAGCCGCTAGATAGCTTTGCTGCTGGGCAAGCTTTGAGCGGAGCATTTGAACGTGCAAAATCTTTGATAATGGATTTAGAATTTCGTAATGACATTTTTTAGTAAGGTAGCTTTATATGAGAGAGAAATTTGCCGCAAAGACGGCTTTTTTATTGAAAAAAATTAGAGAGGAAAGACCGCTAGTTCACTGTATAACTAACATGGTTACGGTGAATGACTGCGCTAACGCACTTCTTGCAATCGGAGGAGCACCTGTAATGGCTCATGATATAAACGAGTGTAGAGAAATAACATCCGGAAGCAGCGTTTTTGTTGCAAACTTTGGCGCTACAGAATATATGGATGCTATGTTTGAGTCGGCTAAGGAGGCGAAGGCCTGCGGGATACCTGTTGTCATCGATCCAGTTGGATGCGGCGGTTCGACATACAGACGGAAACTTATACTTGATATGATAGACGAGATATCGCCGTGCTGCGTACGTGGGAACATGTCCGAAATCAGAGCGCTTATCACAGATAGCAAAACGGCAAAAGGCGTCGATGTTTCAGAGAAAGACATGCTTGCAGTAAAGGATTTGGTGTCGGAATCAAAAGATGCATCGAAAACAAAAGGCGCATCGGATGAAGCGAGCGATGGAAAGCCACATGGCGATGCAGAAAAGGTAATTGCCGCAGCAAAAGAGCTTCGGGATTTTGCTAAGAAAAAAAATACTGTAATAATAGCCTCTGGACCTGTTGATATTGTAACAGATGGTGTATATATATATGGTGTGAGTGGAGGCGATGAGATGATGCCGAAGGTTACGGGCTCAGGATGTATGTCAAGCGCTGTGCTCGGTGCATTTATGTCGTGTGAACAAAGCCTAGATGCTGCAATCTGCTCATGCAATTTTATGGGAGCCTGCGGAAGCCTTGCTGCTGAGGAAACTCTAAGAGCAATTGGTAGACCAGGCCTAGGAAGCTTCAAAGTGTTCATGATGAACGAGCTTTCCACAATAACGGATAAGGATATTTTTGATAGAACAGATATAAGAAGGATAGGAGAGTAAGGATGAACGAGAATTTCACAAATAAACCGCTGAACTACAGCGAAGATATAATGATGGCGGCAAAGGAAACATATAGACTGCTCGAAAGCGGTAAAGTATGCACATCTCAGGCACGTCAGAGCGCAAAGCTTATCGAAAAGCTTGAGCAGGACGATATTACAGTTGCTGTAATCGGACAGTTTAAAAGAGGAAAAAGTACACTGAGTAATGCGATTTTGGGCGACGATGTAATGCCAGTTGGAATCGTTCCTATAACATCTGCTGTAACAAAGGTAAAATATGGCGAAAAGTCAGCCGAGGTTCATTTTGTTAACGGCGCAGTAAAACAGGTTGAATTTGATCAGCTCTCGGAGTACATCAGTGAGCAGGAAAACGAAGATAACAAGCTAGGCGTAAAGGAAGTAGTAATGCACACGCCTTCAGAATTTCTGAAAAACGGCCTAACCTATGTTGATACGCCAGGTGTAGGTTCGTTCCATAAGAACAATACTGAGGTAGCATATGAGCACATGAAAGAAAGCGATGCTGTTATATTCCTTCTTTCAGTAGATAGTCCGATTAACCAGATTGAGATAGATTTTCTGTATAACACACGCGAATATGCCGGCAAGTTCTACTTTGCTGTAAATAAAATAGATGTTGTCGACGAAAAGGATCTCGATGCATATGTAAAATATTGCCGCAAGGTTCTAAGAGAACTCATGAACACAGAAGATATCAATCTTCTTCCAATCAGCTCCAAAACTGGAGAAGGTATCGAAGAGTTAAAGGAAATGATTCTGAGAGACTGCAAAACATCAATCAAAGATATTATGGAAGAGTCTACAGCAAAGAAGCTGCGCGATACAATTACAAGTGCTTTAAATCAGCTTGACTTCTACTGGAAAGCTATGAATATGTCATACGATGATTTAGATGCGAAGTTTGCAGAGATGAAAAGCTTTATCGCAGAATCAAAGGAAAAGGCAGCTGGATACGAGGCAATTTTCGAAATTCATCTAAATGAGCTTAAGCTGAATATTGCAGCTAAGGTTTACGAGGTATTTGGCATGGAATATACTTACGACCTTGAGCAGACAAGAATTGGCGGCGGATTCATGCAGAAGGATGAATTCCTTGAGCATGTAGATGAAATCTGCGAAGACCTAGAGGAAACTCTGAACAAAGTCCTGCTTTACAGAGAAGAAAACGCATATATAGTAGTAAGAAGAATCAATGAAATAAATAGACTAACAAGAAGTCTTAGAAAGATAAAGAAAGACCTAGAGGTTATAAAATAGGAAATTATTTGAAAGCCCTAGGCCCAAAAGGAAAATGGAAAGTTTTAGGCCTAAAAAGAAAATGGAAAATCTATAGGCCTAGCAAAATTTCTAAAATCTAACTTAAAATCTAATAAAAAGGAGCATCTCGCTAACTATAAAGGTTAACATGGTGCTCCTTTATTTTATGCTTATTTTACTCTCCGATTATTTCTTCTAAGATTTCGATTGCATCGCTTACGCATCCATCGCAGCTTCTAAGTGGAGTCTTTGTTTCTACTCCTTTTAGCTCGTAGCACATTACTGATGAATTCTTTTCGATGAACTTATTTGTTGCTTCTTTCATAGTCTTGTAGCAGAGCTTCTTTGATGAAGGGTTTTCTAGATTTCCATCTGAATTTAGAAGACCGATAACCATTGCCATGCCTGATACTGCGCCGCATGTACCCATAGAGCCCATTCCAAATCCGAAAGCTTCGCAAGCTCTGAAGAGGTCTTTTTCCTCCATGTCGAATTTATCCCTAAACGCACATACAACAGACTGGGCACAGTTGTATTTCTGGTGGTGAAGTGCAAGTCCTAGTTCTTTTCTATCCATAAAAAATTTTCCTCCTGAATGATTCTATAAAAATATCTGCTAAAGATTATACTATAGAGAATTTTGTTTGTGAAGCCTATTGGTAAAAGTTATAAATTGCTTGGTTTAGCCTATGGCTTTTGGCGATGCAAAATCAGTAAAAAGGCTAAAACGCCTAGCTTATATGCAATTTATCGGTTGTTATAAATTTGCACCGACAGTATAATATATTTATATATTTAGGATGGGAAAGTTGCTTTTGCTTTTTCGTCCGGAAACTGGTAGGTAAAAAAATGATAATCGATAGACATGCAAAGGATAAGTATATAAATGAAGAATCAGTAGGCCCAAAGCAGCTTGCTATATATCCATATGGAACAGATGCACAAAGCGGTATGGCGGCTTGGCGACTTCTGTCAGAAAAGGAAACAGTCATCGAAAAGGATTCTCTTAATACTCAGTATGACTATGCCAAGCTTACGAGCAGGACTGAGTATGAGCTTCAGATCCCAAAGGGTAGCAAGAGCACTCTATCTGTCAAAGAGCTTTGCGGGAAGAATTTTGAATATATGCCAAAGCTTGCAAAAACAAAGGAAACTTTCAGCATGTCTGTGTTTTCCGCAGAAGGCAGGGCGAGAATTGACTTTGATGATTCTAATGTCTATGAAATAGAAGAGGGTGAGTGCCTTGTTTTCACTTTCGAAAAAGATGATGAGATTAGAGGCTTTGATATATCTGGAGAGGGCACTTTTATTATATCGGAAATAGACTTTACTTTCGAGCCAAATGTGGAGACGGCTAAAGAGAGCGCAAAGGGCGGTTTTGATGATTTTAAAAAATGCGTTTTCATTGCAAATACGCAGTTTAGATGGGCAAAATTCTTGTTTAAGAGCCTGAAAAGCACGTGGTACGACGAAGCTTTGACTAAGGCTATCTGGAAAATTGAGAGATTTTATGTAACCATGTTTGCCATGATAATTGGGCTTGGCGCTATACTTATCGCAGGAGCAAAGCTTGCAACGTGGCCTGTAACCTTTGGAATTGCTGCGGTATGGGTAATAGTATTTCAGCTTCTCATTGCACCTTTGATCTATTTTGCTGTTGTGCCAAAGCCTGTAGCATCCCACATAAAGCATGTGGATGATTTGAATCAGTATGAAAGAAATATTTACGAAAGCACGAAAAACAAAGATCAGCATATGGAGCACCTGATGAATAAGTATAAGAAGCCGGCTTTGAAGAGGGAAAAGGTGGACGAGGAAAAGTAAAGCTATACGCAAAAGTTTACGAAGGGGCAGGATATGTTTTTTAATTTTAATCCATGGGAGCTTGAGATTGATGTAGAAGCAACGAAAAAGCTGTATTTAGAAGAAAATTATTCTAAAGACGATGAGGCGAACCGTGAATTTATAGATAATCTCACAGCTGAGCAAAAGAAAATGTTTGAAAAACTCGGGGTGAATCTTGCTAAGGTTCAGGTTGATAAAGCTATTTATGATATTCCGGAAGAAAAAGATATGCCTGAGTTTCGGGCGAAAAAAATGACTGTAAATTTTTTGATGAGGGGGCATTTTTTGGCAGTGCCTCAGTATCAGGCAGATCTTTACAGTGACGAAGATATTTTTGGAAAAGAGGCACTTGATGGAGTCAGGGTTCTTTCTGATAAAGAGGAAGATTATTTGAAAGTATATGAATGTGGAATTGGAGCAGGCATTGTGTTCAAGCATCCGGGCATTCGCTTTGATGATGAGAGATTTGAAAAATGGGATTGCGGCTATATCCTTGGATCAATACTCATTATGGAAGAATTTTAATAGCAAAAATCAAAAGGTATAGATTGGTGAAATCCCATTTCTATACCTTTTTATTTAGATTAGCTTGCTAAAAAATTTGGCTTCTTGTTATTCGTTATTAACTGGAATAAATGGTCTGATTGCACCTGCAACTGCGGAAATAGGCATAGTCTGAAGAATGATTTTGCCTGGGCCTGTAACTACTGTATTAAACAGACCTTCGCCTCCGAAGAGTATGTTCTTTGCGCCTGATACTGTCTGTACAGTTAGTGAGCAGCTTTCGCTCATTGCAGCAAGATATCCTGTATCAACAATCATTGACTGACCAGCTGCAAGCTCGTATTCGCATGCATATCCGTCGATTTCGATGAAGGCAGTGCCGTTTCCGGAAAGCTTCTGCATGATGAATCCTTCGCCGCCAAAGAGTCCTCCGCCTAGCTTTTTCTGGAAGAATACAGAAAGCTCAACGCCTGCTTCGGATGCAAGAAATGCGCTCTTCTGAACAACAAATCCAGCGCCTGGTGCGATTTCCAGTGCTCTGATGGATCCTGGGAATGATGATGCAAAAGCAATGTGGCCAGGGCCTCCCTGAGCAGTATATCTGTTCTGGAAAATGGAGTCTCCTGAGAACATTCTGCCTATAGCTTTTCCGATTCCCCCGTTAGTTCCTGTCTGCATCTGTACGTTAGGGCTCATCCAGCTCATGGCGCCTCTTTCTGTCAGCATAGTTTCGCCTGGCTCAAGGTCACATATAACAGCAGGAAGCTGTTCCCCTACAATCTTATATCTCATAATTCAATCCGGGTCAGGAGAGAAGTTCCTGACTTTTCCTTTCATATTTATATATTGTTTAAAATATTATACCACGAAAAAAAGGGGGAATACTATAGTATTTTACATTAAAGTTTCTTAATCTTTATAAATTTTGTTGTATACCACAATTTTTGATGAAAAATTGATTTCTCATACTATGATTTCGCATTTTTATGTGATATACTAAAAAAATATACAAGCTAAATTATAATATGGGGAGGAACGAAATGAGCGAGAATGTTTCAACTAATTTTATCCATAACATCATAGATAAGGATCTAGAAAACCAGAAGTATGGAGACAAGGTCTATACACGTTTTCCACCTGAACCAAACGGATATCTTCATATCGGACATGCTAAATCAATATGCCTGAACTTTTCAACAGCTCAGAAGTATAATGGAAAATGCAATCTGAGATATGACGATACAAATCCGGTTAAGGAAGATGTAGAATACGTAGATGCAATCGAAGAAGATATCAAATGGCTGGGATTCCAGTGGGACGAAAAACTCTGGGCTTCTAACTATTTCCACAAGATGTACGAGGCTGCTGTCGAACTTATTAAAAAAGGCAAAGCCTACGTTGATAATCTTTCTGCAGAAGAAATCAAGGCTTACAGAGGAACACTCAAAGAGCCTGGCAAAGAAAGCCCTTGCAGAAACCAGAGCGTAGAAGAAAACCTAAGACTTTTCGAAGAGATGAGAGAAGGTAAATACGCAGACGGAGAAAGAGTTCTTAGAGCTAAGATTGATATGGCATCTGCAAATATCAACATGAGAGACCCTGTAATCTACAGAATCGCTCATGCTACACATCATAACACAGGTGATGAATGGTGCATTTACCCTATGTACGACTTTGCTCATCCAATTGAGGATGCAATCGAGGGAATCACGCATTCAATCTGTACACTAGAATTTGAAGACCACAGACCTCTTTATGACTGGGTTCTTCAGGAAGTTGGCTGGTGGGAAAATCCGCCTCAGCAGATTGAGTTTGCAAGACTTAACATTACAAATACAGTAATGAGTAAGAGATACCTCAAGAGCTTTGTTGATGAGGGTGTTGTTGATGGCTGGGATGATCCTAGAATGCCTACTATCGCAGGCCTCAGAAGAAGAGGATACACTCCTGAATCAATCAGAGATTTCTGCGAGAGAATCGGTGTTGCAAAGGCAAACAGCACAGTAGAGGTTTCACTTCTTGAGCACTGCATCAGAGAAGACCTTAAGACTAAGGTTCCAAGCAGAAACGTTATCGAAAACCCAATCAAGGTTGTTATTACAAACTATCCAGAAGACAAGACTGAGATGGTTGAGCTGGAAAACAACAAGGAAGTTCCAGAAATGGGTACAAGAGAAATTCCTTTCTCACGTGAGCTTTATGTTGACGGTGCTGACTTTATGGAAGTTCCTGTTAAGAAATACTTCAGACTTTTCCCTGGAAACGAAGTAAGATTCAAGGGCGCATACTTTATCAAATGCGAAGAAGTAGTTAAGAACGAAGACGGCTCAATTAAAGAGCTTCTTTGCACATACGATCCAGAAACAAGAAGCGGCAGCGGATTTGAAGGTAGAAAGGTAAAGGGCACTATCCACTTTGTTGATGCTAAGACTGCTGTTAAGGTTAAAATCAGAAACTACAACTATCTGATGGTTGAAGGAGAAGATGGCAAATACGTGCTTAACCCTGACTCACTAGAAGAATCATGGGGATATGCAGAGCCTTCACTTGCAGAGGCTAAGCCTGGCGAAAGATTCCAGTTCTTCAGACACGGATACTACATCGCAGATAGCAAGCTTACAACTGATGATGAAAAGGTATTCAACAGAATTGTTGACCTAAAGAGCTCATGGAAGCCAAATAAATAAGGTAAAACGGCTGTAAACTTGACAATAACAGCCTAAAAATGTAAGATATATAGTTGAGGAGGCTTTGCATAAGCAGAGCTTCCCGATTTTAAAATTTTAAAAAAGGAAAGGTGATTACAATGGAAAGAATCAAGACTATAGAAACTAGAGACCTAGAAAAGAGCCTAAACAACGGCGGATGCGGCGAATGCCAGACTTCATGCCAGTCAGCTTGCAAAACTTCATGCGGAGTAGCAAACCAGGAGTGTGAAAACAAGAACTAGTATGGTACATCAGTATAAACTAAACGGTTACAATATCGTTCTTGACGTTTATAGTGGTTCAGTTCATTTGGTGGATGATGTGGCTTATGACATCATCCAACTTTTTTGTTCAGAAACAAAAGAAGCTATCGTTGAGGCGATGATGAAAAAATACGGAGATCGCGAGGATGTGACTCCGGAAGAAATCTGCGCAGTAATCGAGCAGGTTGAAGAATTAAAAGAAAACCGCAAGCTGTTTACAGACGATATTTATGAGCCTAACGCAAGCGACCTCAAGAATCGTCATACAGAAGTTAAAGCTCTTTGTCTCCATGTAGCGCACACATGCAATCTGACATGCTCATATTGCTTTGCCGGTCAGGGCAAATTCAAGGGCGAGCGTGCAGTAATGTCATTTGAGACTGCTAAGAGAGCTATAGATTTTTTAATTGAAAACTCAGGAGATAGAAGAAACCTTGAGGTTGATTTCTTTGGTGGAGAGCCTCTTCTGAATATGGATGTAATCAAAGACGTAGTTGCTTATGCAAGATCAATAGAAAAGGAGCATGGCAAAAACTTTAGATTTACTCTGACAACTAACGGTGTTGGAATCGATGATGATGTAATCGAATTCGCCAACAAAGAAATGCACAACGTTGTTCTGAGTCTGGATGGAAGAAAAGAAGTTCATGACAGAGAAAGAAGAACTGTTGCCGGAGAAGGAAGCTATGACATAATCGTTCCTAAGTTCCAGAAGCTTGTTGAGGCAAGAGGCGACAAAGAGTATTACATGAGAGGTACATACACTCATTACAATACAGATTTTACAAACGATATCATGCATATGGCAGACCTTGGATTTACAAAGCTTTCAATGGAGCCTGTAGTATGTCCGCCAGATGATCCTTTTGCTCTTACAGAAGAAGATCTACCTGTTTTATTTGAACAGTATGAGATTCTAGCAAAGGAAATGCTAAAGAGAGAAAAAGAAGGAAAGCCTCTGACTTTCTATCATTATATGATTGATCTAAACCACGGACCTTGCATTTACAAGAGAATTTCAGGTTGCGGATCGGGAACAGAGTATTTTGCAGTAACTCCATGGGGAGATCTTTATCCTTGTCACCAGTTTGTTGGTGAAGAAAAATACAAGATGGGTGATATCTGGAACGGTGTTACGGCAGAAGAGACGAGAGAAGAGTTCAAAATGTGTAACGTTTATGCCCGTGAAGAGTGCCGTGATTGCTGGGCTAAACTGTACTGTAGCGGAGGCTGTGCTGCAAATGCATATCATGCAACAGGTAGCATAACAGGCGTATACGAATACGGATGTGAACTGTTCAAAAAACGTATGGAATGTGCAATCATGCTTCAGATTGCGCGCCAGAGTGAGGGACTATAATGAGAATAAACAAATTTATTGCTCAGTCAGGTCTGACTAGCAGAAGAAAAGCTGACGACCTTATTACAAACGGAAATGTAAAAGTAAACAATATGACTCTTACAGAGCCTGGATATGATGTAAAAGAAGGCGATATTGTCGAAGTAAACGGCAGAGTTATCGACTTCAAAGAAGAAAAGGTATATATTCTTCTTAACAAACCTCTAGGATATGTTACTACTGTAGAAGATGACAAAGGTAGACCTACAGTTATGGATCTTGTTGCAGATATCGATGCAAGAATTTTCCCTGTAGGAAGACTTGATTATAACACATCGGGAATGCTCCTAATGACAAACGATGGAGACTTCGCATACAGAGTTGCTCATCCTAAGCATAAGATGACAAAGACTTATAGAGCTAGAGTTGCCGGAATGCTTTCTGACTCCAAATGCGCTAAACTAAGAAAGGGCGTTGACATAGGAGGTTTCGTAACTTCTAGATCAGAAGTTAGAGTTGTCAAGGATATGCCTAGATCAACAATAGTTGATATAAGCATCCATGAAGGTAAGAATAGACAGGTCCGCAAGATGTTTGCGGCAGTCGGAAACGAAGTTCAGGAGCTGAAGAGAATCGCAATCGGAGATATTAAAATTGGAAGACTTGCAGAAGGTCATTACCGCAAGTTGACAAGAGAAGAGATTGCATATCTGAAAGGCGAAATACCAAAACCGCCTCAGGCTGTTTATCATAAGAAGCGTAAATAAAAAAGACGGGATTTTGTCCCGCCTTTTTTATTAGTATAAGTTTAAAAAACTATTTTCTCTTGCATTCTTTTGGAGTTACGCAAGTACCTGTAGCTCTAGCAACTACGATTGGTTCTTCAAGGAAGTCAGCAGCTGAATCGCTGATGTCTTTTCTTGAAACGATAACTTTTCTAGCTTCGAAGCTCATTTTTCTTGAAGTGTTACCGATCTTTGTGATTTCACCAACAGCTTCGATGTAGTCTCCAGCGTAAGTTGGAGCAAGGAATTCTACATTGTCATAAGCGCAGAATAGACCTTCGTCTCCGTCGCATTTGATTAGAAGTTCAGTAGCAACGTCTCCGAAAAGGTGAACCATGTGAGCTCCGTCTACTAGTTCTCCACCGTAGTGAGCATCCTTAGCTGACATTCTTAATCTGATCATTGATGTGATTTTTTCTTCCATTGTTAAATCTCCTTTTTGTACTAATAATAATATAATAAACAGCTACTTATATTATACCTGTCTATTTGAGTTCTGTAAATAATAATTGCAAAATGCGTGCCAATGGTTTATCATTGAAATTACGTGAAAAGTGAACCGATATATGTTCAAATGATTAAGGAGTGAACTGAAAATGACACAGAAATATGGCGTAAGCAGGGTTCTTGAACCCAAGCACGTGCTTCCGACATCTGCTTGGAGGCTGGACAATGCTAGAGGAATATTTCCTCACGAAATACGCGTATCCATAAAGAGAATACATATAGAGCGAACAAGTTTCAAGGAAATCTGCCTAGAGGCAAACAACAATGAGCAGAGAATAAGGCGGAAAATCATGGACATAGTAATAAGAAGAGGAAAACTTCATAATCCTGTAACTGATACTGGTGGGTTGTTTTATGGGGAAGTAGCCGAAATTGGGTCAGAATATAAAAACTACAAAGGCTTCAGACCGGGAGACCAGGTTATATGTAATGCATCCATGGCCTCGGTACCTGCGTATATAGATAAAGTTCTTTCTATAGATATGGCTTATGGACAGGTTGATGTTGAAGGATATGCTGTTTTATACGACGAAGTGCCTTTGATAAGAAAACCGGAAAATCTTCCGATTAATCTTCTTCTTTTTACCTTTGATGAGTCGGGTACGCTATTTAGAATAAGTAGCAGCGCTGTAGGAAAGAGAAAGTTCCTTATAGTAGGAAACAATCTTTTGTCAAATCTGCTCTTTGGCTGTGCAATAAGAAAGGTTGCAAGTGAGGATGCAGAGGTTGTCTGCCTTCTAGATAAAAAGTCGGAGGAGGTAGTGTGCGGCGAGAGCATAGATGAGCTGAAAGAGAAAGTATTTACGAGCGTTCATTACCTTGACATACTCAAGCCTCTCGAGTGCTTAGATGAGATACAGGGTGATTATCTATTTGATCTTTCTGTAAACTGCGCTGATATTCCGGGAGCTGAAACTATTAACATTCTTGCAACAAAGAGTGGCGGCACGGTTGTCTTTGCTAATCTTATAAATAACTACAATATTTCATTATATATAACGGAAGCTATTTCAAGGCAGCTTGATATAAGATGTGCAGATGGATATCTTGAGGCTTACGATCAGTTCGACATTGAAATAGTAAAGGAAATGGCGCCTTACATAGAACGTGCAACAGAAGCGAAGACTGTAATAACAGAAGAAAACGTTTACTCTGCAGGTCTACAGGCAAAGCTCGCGGAACTTTCTGGGAGCACGGCTTTGTTCGAAGATTTTATATGCGAAAGCCACGCGATGCTAAACGTTCTTAGCGAAATCATGACCGTATCAAAGTATGACTGCAACGTTTTGATAACTGGGGAAACAGGTGTTGGAAAAGAAAAGGTGGCAAATTTGATTCACAAAAATAGCAACAGAAAGATGCAGCCATTTATCAAAGTCAATTGTGCATCGGTTTCTCCAAGCCTAATTGAGTCTGAGTTTTTTGGATATGAGGATGGTTCGTTTACGGGAGCAAAGTCAGGAGGCAAGAAGGGGTATTTTGAGCTTGCCGATAACGGAGCACTGTTTCTCGATGAGATTGGGGAGCTTCAGCTGGATATGCAGGCAAAGCTTCTTCGCGTAATACAGGACGGCGAATTTTATAGAGTTGGCGGCACAGTTCCTATCAAAACAAATGTAAGAATAATTTCTGCAACGAACAGGGAACTTGAAGAATCTATTACAGAAGGGGTTTTTAGACGTGACTTATACTACAGACTAAATGTAGTGCGTATCAAAGTCCCGCCTCTGCGAGAGAGAAACAGCGATATACCGGCTCTGGTAAAACACTTTCTGTGGAAATACAGTAAAAAATTTGATGTTCAGAGAACCTGCGATGAAGATGCTGTTGAATATCTGCGTCAGTGCAGCTGGCCGGGAAATATAAGGGAATTAGAAAATGTGGTGCAGAGGCTTATTATTTCATCAAAGGGTTCAAGCATCACCCTTATAGATGTAATGAAAGAACTTCATTCGGAAGTCTTTGATGGAACGTCAATGCTAAATGATGATTCAGAACTGGAACAAACTGAGGAACTTAGCCTTGATGTCATGGTTTCTAACTTCGAAAGGAACATTATAAAGCACGCATGCGAAAAATACGGCTCCACACGAAAGGCGGCTAAAGCCATTGGAATTAGCCAGACACAGCTTGTTAGAAAAAAGAAAAAATATGAGATATAGTCAAATTTGACCCAAAAACGGCTCAAAAGGAACACCTATGAGCAGGTATTGGAGCATTTTGGGAGCACGCAGAAAATAAAACCGCTGAAATCAGCGGTTTTTTATTTTGGCACGGCTCTTGCTTTATATTATTGCGTAAATAAATAAACAAATAAATTTTTATATAATTGACTTTAGGAGGTAATTTTAACATGGAATTTAAAAAAGGCGATCTATACGGAACACACAGAGTACTAGAACCAGCAGGAGTTCTTCCACAGCCTGCTGATAGAGTAGATAACACAATGGAAATTTACGACAACGAAGTTCTTATCGATGTACAGACTCTAAACATTGACTCAGCTTCATTCACAGAAATCGAAAGAAGAGCTGACCACGATGTAGAAAAAATCAAAGAAATCATCATGGGAATCGTAGAAAAAACTGGTAAGCACAAGAACCCATGGACAGGTTCAGGCGGAATGCTAATCGGTACAGTTAAGGAAATCGGACCTAACTTCAAAGGAAACCTAAAAGTTGGTGACAAGATTGCTACACTAGTATCACTTTCACTTACACCACTTAAGATTGAAGAAATCCTTGACATCAGACCTGACATTGACCAGGTAGACATCAAAGGACAGGCTATCCTATTTGCTAGCGGAATTTACGCTGTACTTCCAGATGACATTCCAGAAAACCTTGCTCTTTCAGTTCTTGACGTTGCAGGTGCTCCAGCACAGACTGCTAAAATCGTTCAGCCTGGTAACACAGTAGTTATCCTTGGTGGTGGCGGAAAATCAGGTATGCTTTGCTGCCAGATGGCTAAGCTAGAAGCTGGTGTAACTGGTAAAGTTATCTGCGTAGACGGATTCCAGAGCTCAATCGACAGAGCTAAGAGCGTAGACGTTGCTGACGAATACGTAGTAGCTGACGCTACAGATGCTGTTGGAATGTACAACATCATCAGCGAACTTACAGATGGAGAACTTGCTGACGTTGTAATCAACGTAGTAAACATCCAGAATACAGAAATGGCTTCAATCATGGCTTGCAAGAACAACGGTATGGTATACTTCTTCTCAATGGCTACAAACTTCACTAAGGCTGCTCTTGGTGCAGAAGGTGTTGGTAAAGACGTTGATATGCTTATCGGTAACGGATACACTAAGGGACATGCAGAAATCGCTCTAGAATGTCTAAGATCAAACGAAAAGATCAGAAACCTATTTGCTGAACTTTACGCTTAATATAAACCTTAAACCAAAACAGAAATAAACCTACCAAGTTAAATATAGAATCGTATAAATAAACCAACTCAAAATAGCGAACCATAATCGGTTCGCTATTTTGAAGAGTATGAACACAAATCGGTTCGCTTGTTATTTTTTTGTTAAGCCCGATATTTGGGCGTCTCCGTATGTAGACAGGGGTTTGCTCTTGATTTATAATTTAAGTATACTGAGAGCGTGCGTAAAAGCACGGGTATGAAAACAAAACTGATTATTAAGTTTTAGGAGGAAAAAATTATGAAAAAAGGATGCCCTTACGGAACACACAGAGTACTAGAACCAGCAGGAGTTCTACCACAGCCAGCTGACAAAATCGACAACAATATGGAGATTTATGATAACGAAGTTCTAATCAACGTTAAAACTTTAAATATCGACTCAGCTTCATTTACAGAAATCGAAAGAAGAGCTGGCGGAGACGTAGAAAAGATCAAAGAAACTATGCTTGGTATCGTTGCTAACGCAGGTAAGCATAAGAACCCATGGACAGGTTCAGGCGGAATGCTGATTGGTACAGTTGAACAGATCGGCGAAAACTACGAAGGAGACCTTCAGGTTGGAGACAAGATTGCTACACTGGTATCACTTTCACTAACTCCATTAGTAATAGATGAAATCCTAGAAGTTAGACCTGAAATCGACCAGGTTGACATCAAGGGACACGCAATTCTGTTCCAGAGCGGAATTTATGCTAAATTACCTGATGATATGCCAGAAGGACTTGCTCTTTCAGCACTTGACGTAGCTGGAGCACCTGCTCAGACTGCTAAATTAGTACAGCCTGGCATGAAAGTTCTAGTTATCGGTGGTGGCGGAAAATCAGGTCTTCTATGCCTATACGAAGCAAAGAAGAGAGCTGGCGTAACTGGTCAGGTTATCTGCGCTGCAGGTTCACAGAAATCAGAAGACAGAGCTAGAGCTCTTGACCTTGCTGATGATTATTTCCACATTGACGCTACAGATGCTGTTGCAATGTACAACAAGATTATGGAATTAACAGACGGCGAACTTTGCGACGTTGTTATCAACTGCGTAAACATTGAAAACACAGAAATGGCTTCAATTCTTGCATGTAAGGATGAAGGTCTTGTTTACTTCTTCTCAATGGCTACAAGCTTCACTAAGGCTGCTCTTGGTGCAGAAGGTGTTGGTAAAGACGTAGACATGATGATTGGTAACGGATACACTAAGGGACATGCAGAAATTACTCTTCAGTGCCTAAGAGAACACGAAGGCCTAAGAAAGCTATTTGCTGAAATGTACGCTTAATTAGATAACTGTTAACTGATTAAAATGCACAGTTGTGCAGATTAGCTATTGTAATACTGGTAAAGCCTGAAAAGGCTTTACCTTGTATAATATAAAAATAAGGAGATTTATTCATGGCAATAAGAAATTGGAAAGACATTCCACTATTTAAAGATGTTACTGAAGAACAGTGGAACGACTGGCACTGGCAGGTTTCTCACAGACTATCAACTGTAGAAGAAATCGCACAGGTTGTAAACCTAACAGAGCAGGAAAGAGCTGACATCGAAAAGGTTATCGGCGGATTCAGAGTAGGTATCACACCTTACTATGCATCACTGATGGATCCAGATGATCCAAGAGATCCAGTTAGAATGCAGGCTGTTCCTACACTTGCTGAAATGCACAGATCAGAAGCTGACGATGCTGACCCACTACACGAAGATGCTGACTCCCCAGCTCCTGGACTAACTCACAGATACCCAGACAGAGTTCTTTTCTTAATCACTGACCAGTGCTCAATGTACTGCAGACACTGCACAAGAAGAAGACTTGCTGGAGAAACTGACGGTGCAAGATCAAGAGAAGATATCGATGCATGTATCGATTACATCAGAAGAACTCCTCAGGTTAGAGACGTACTTCTATCAGGTGGAGACGCTCTTCTAGTAGAAGATGATACTCTCGAATACATCATCAGCGAACTAAGAAAGATTGACCACGTTGAAATCGTAAGAATCGGTTCAAGAACACCTGTTGTTATGCCAATGAGAATAACAGATGATCTTGTAAACATGCTGAAGAAATACCACCCAATCTGGTTAAACACTCACTTCAACCACCCACAGGAATTAACAGAAACTGCTGCAGAAGCTCTAAGAAAGCTTGCTGACGCTGGTATTCCTCTAGGTAACCAGTCAGTTCTTCTAAGAGGTGTTAACGATTGTAAGCACATCATGAGAGAACTAGTTCACAAACTAGTTATGAACAGAGTTAGACCTTACTATATCTACATCTGTGACCTTTCAATCGGTATCGAACACTTCAGAACACCAGTATCAAAGGGTATCGAAATCATCGAAGCTCTAAGAGGTCATACTTCAGGTTACGCAGTACCAACATTCGTAGTTGACGCTCCTGGTGGTGGCGGAAAGACTCCAGTAATGCCTCAGTATGTAATCTCAGAAACTCCAGACAAGGTTATCCTGAGAAACTACGAAGGTGTTATCACTACTTACACTCAGTCAAGACTGCCTGAACTTAAGTGCAACTGCGACTACTGCACAGGCAAGAAGAAATTCAAGTATCAGGGTGTATCAGCTCTTGGTGAAGGTCTTGAAATTAAGTCAATGGAACCTTCAAACCTTGCTAGACACGAAAGAAACGCTTAATTCTAAGAGTTATTTTGACAAACCCTTAGGTTTATTAGGTAAAACAGCTATAGGGGGACCATTGGTCTCCCTATAGATATCAATAAGGAAATGGATTTATTATGGGTTTACTCTACGACTTATCACAAAAATATAAAACAATATCAATAGTCGGTATGTCTAAAAATGCAGGTAAGACTACTGCACTGAACTTTCTTATCGAAGAAGCTATCGATGAGGGAATGATCCTGGGTGTTACATCAACAGGTAGAGACGGAGAATCTCAGGACCTCGTTACTGGAACAGAAAAACCAAGAGTTTATCTTGACCAGGGTATGATCGTAGCAGTACCGACACTTCTTTATGATCTTGCAGATGCAGGACTTGAAGTAATCAAGAAAACAAACTACTCTACAGCAATAGGTTCACTGCTTATTTGTAGAGTAAGAGATGCAGGGTATGTGCAGGTTGCAGGCCCTGTAATCAATGCAGAGCAGAAAAAGTTATGCGATGAGATGATAGACCTCGGGTGTGAACTTATTCTGATTGATGGAGCTATCGACAGAAAGTCAATCGCATCACCAGAAACATCGGAGGCTATAATACTGTCAACAGGTGCTGTTCTTTCAAGAAAGATGAACAAAGTAATCGAAGAAACAGCCCATGTAGTTAATCTCTACAGAACACCTGAGCTAGAGCAGGGTGTAATCAGAGATGCTATAGAAAACAATAATTTTGATGACAAGATTATGCTTCTCAATGACAAAGGCGAAATCAGAAAGCTAGACCTTGTAACAAGTCTTGGTGCTTCATCTGAAATCAACAGCGCCATCGAGGAGGATACTAGATATATATATATTCCGGGAGCATTCACAAAGAGTGTAATCGATAACATTTCTCTAAAGAAGCTCAAACAGGTTCAGTTCGTTCTAAAAGATCCGACTAAGATCTTTGTTAACGTAATGGACTGGGGAGTTTACAGAAAGAAAGGCTTCAGACTCAATGTTCTAAAGAACATTGACATTGCTGCCATCACTGTTAATCCATGGGCACCTGCAGGATATACTTTTGATAACAGATTCCTGCTTGAGGAAATGCAGAAAGCGATACCGGATATTCCTATTGTAGACGTAAGGATGTAATTATGATACAGGGCAAAAACAGAAGACTAGCAAATGAAAAGACAAGACGTGAAACCGGTCTTGAATATGTAATGAACAATCTTGATTTAAACACACCTTTCGGAATGAAAGAACGTAAAGAAATCAAGCCTTACTATCCCGGACAGGAGGATGAGCTACGAAGCGAGCTTGACAGAGTTGAGCACATGATCAGCTTCATCAGACAGAACAGAACACTTACTGACAAAATTAAAGAAGTGTTCATGGAAGTAAAGGATGTTTCGTTTACAATCGAAAGAAGCGGTTCATGCACTCTTTCAACTGTTGAACTTTTTGATATAAAATCTCTTCTTCTTCAGATGAGACAGCTTCGTAAGCTGACAATTGATCACGAAATCGGTGATTACAAAGGTCACTGCTGCTGTGTTTCAGAAGATAGACCTGTGAAGAGAGAAGAAGCGCCTGAATATCAGCTGGCCGAAGGAGAGCCTATTGTAGAAACAGTTCCTGAGGAATACTTCCTAGAAGATACAGAGGATGTTCTGGACTCTCTGGATCCTAGAGGAGACAGACTGAATACATTCTATATTTATGATGAATTCAGCAAGCGCCTTGGACTATACAGAAAGAGAAAAAGAGATTTCGAAATTCTGATTAGAAAAGAACAGAAACAGAAAAGAGAAGAACTTAGAAAAACTCACGGTGTAATGCTTACACCTAAGTTTGATATAGTAGTTGCAAAGTCACATCCAGACTTCGAAAAGATTACTAATCTAGAAGATCTTGAGATGATTGACCAGGACTACATGAGTGTTACACTGCAGCTTAAACCAACACCAGAAGTATATAAACTGATGGGTGAGATTGAGACTGTAAACACAGAAATAGAAGAAGAGGAAGAAAAGGTAAGAGAAACTCTTTCTCAGATAATCTTCAAAAAATCAAAGGTTCTACTGGAAAACTGCGAGAAAATCGGAAAGCTTGATTTAGCTCTTGCAAGAGCAGACTTTGCTATTAGCCGCAATCTCGTAAAACCTGAAATCGTCGATGAACATATTGTTGATTTTGTCGATGGAAGAAACATCCAGGTAGAAGACATCATCAAGAAGAAGGGCAAGGAGTACTGTCCTGTTTCACTTCTCCTAGAAGATGGAGTTACACTGATTACAGGTGCGAACATGGGCGGAAAGACAGTTTCACTGAAGCTTGCCGGTCAGGTGCCTATTTTGGCGCAGTACGGTTTCTTTGTTCCTGCAAAGGAAGCAAGAATAGGACTTTCAAACTACATGCAGATTCTTATTGGTGATTCACAGTCTGTCGAAAGAGGACTATCAAGCTTCGGCTCAGAAATGGAAGAGCTGAAGGAAATCCTAGATAAAGGACAGGACCGCAGTCTTATCCTGATAGATGAGATTGCATCAGGCACAAACCCTACAGAGGGAACTGCCCTAACAAAGAGTCTTGTTGATTATCTAATAGAAAGACCGTATATTTCCCTTATTACGACTCATTTCGAATCTGTAACTGAGCGTGAAGGTGTTGTAAACATGCAGGTAAAAGGATTATCTGAATGTAATTTTGCATCACTGAAAAGCGAAATACAGAGGGCAAATCGTCGTGAAAGGATAAATATAATATCGAAATACATGGACTACCGTCTGTGTAGAGTAGAAAACGAAACGCAAGTACCCAAGGATGCTCTCAGCATAGCTGCTATGTTAGGATTAGACAAAGCAATTATTGAGGGAGCGAAAAAATATATCAGATAAGGAGAAAAAGGATGAAAAGCAAACTTAACCTTGATCCAAAGGTTGTTGACAGTGCGCGTCAGCATGCTGCTAACATCGCTCATGACATGCAGGAATTCATTGAGCGCCACACAACTGTATCAACTGAAAGAACAGTAGCAAGACTACTGGGCATTGACGGTGTTGATGATGTTGATACACCACTTCCAAACGTTGTTGTTGACCAGCTAAAAGAAGAGGGAGCTCTTCCTACAGGTGTTGCTTACTGGATCGGTAATGCAATCGTACAGACTGGTAAAGAACCACAGGAAATTGCAGAAGAAATGTCAGCTGGAAAGCTAGACATCACAAAGCTTCCAACATGCACAATGGAAGAAGCTGCTGAAGCTCTTCAGCCAGCAATCAAAAAGACATTCGAAAGAATTGACATGCAGAAGGCTAAGCGTCAGGAATACCTTGACACTATCGGTGAAGGTCCAGAACCATACATCTACGTAATCGTAGCTACAGGTAACATCTACGAAGACGTTGTACAGGCTCAGGCTGCTGTAAGACAGGGTGCTGATATCATCGCTGTAATCAGAACTACTGCTCAGTCACTTCTTGACTACGTACCTTACGGACCTACAACAGAAGGTTTCGGTGGTACATACGCTACACAGGAAAACTTCAGAATCATGAGAGCTGCTCTTGACGAAGTTGGTGAAGAAGTAGGTAGATACATCAGACTATGTAACTACTCATCAGGTATGTGTATGCCAGAAATCGCTGCTATGGGTGCTCTAGAAAGACTTGACGTAATGCTAAACGACGCTATTTACGGAATCCTATTCAGAGACATCAACATGCAGAGAACTCTTGTTGACCAGTTCATGTCAAGAGTTATCATCGGTTACTGCGGAATCATCTTCAACTCAGGTGAAGATAACTACCTAACAACTGATGATGCTATCGAAGCTGCTCACACAGTAACTGCTTCACAGTTCATCAACGAACAGTTCGCAGTACTTGCAAACATTCCAGAAGAACAGATGGGTCTTGGCCACGCATTCGAAATGGATCCAAACACAGAAGACGGATTCCTTCTTGAACTTGCTCAGGCTCAGATGGCTAGAGAAATCTTCCCTAAGGCAAGACTTAAGTACATGCCACCTACAAAGTTCATGACAGGTAACATCTTCAAGGGTCACCTTCAGGATGCTCTGTTCAACCTTGTTACAGTATGGACTAACCAGTCACTTCTTCTGACAGGTATGCTTACAGAAGCTATCCATACTCCTTTAATGCAGGACAGATATCTTGCTATCGAAAACGCAAAATATATCTTTAACAACTGCAGACATATCGGTGATGAAATTGAATTCAAAGAAGGCGGAATTATTCAGAATCGTGCACACGAAGTTCTAGACAAAGCTAATGCTCTACTTGCAGAAGTAGAAAAAGAAGGTCTTTTCTCAACAATCGAAAAAGGTATCTTCGGCGGAGTTAAACGTCCATTCGATGGTGGACACGGTCTAGAAGGCGTTTGCACAAAGGGTGAAAACTACTTCAACCCATTCATTCCACTATTCATGGATCACGAGTAAGGAGGTACAGTAATGACAGAAAATAAGACAGCGGCTACTAAAGTCGATTTAACATGCGTAAAGCCTTACGGCGACGCTTTAAATGATGGTAAAGTTCAGATCGCATTCACTCTTCCTGTACCTTATGGTGAAGAAGCTGAAGAATGTGCTAAGCAGTATGCAAGAAAACTTGGTTTAGATGAACCAAACGTTTGCTACTACTGCGAACTTACTGACGGATATACATTCTTTAATATCTATGGTTCAGCTCAGGCTACAATTGACTACACAGCAATTAACGTACCAAAGGTAGAAGGTACAGTTATGGACCGTGTAGAATGCGGAGACTGGATTGGTGAACACGTAGGCAGAGATATCGTTGTAGTTGGAGCTTCAATCGAATCAGACGCTCACACTGTAGGTATCGATGCTATCATCCAGATGAAGGGCTTCCATGGTCACTTCGGTCTAGAAAGATTCAAGCACGTTGTTGCTTACAACATGGGTTCACAGGTTCCATGTGAAAAACTGATTGCAAAGGCAAAAGAAGTAAATGCTGATGCTATTCTTGTTTCACAGACAGTAACTCAGAAAGATATTCACATCAAACAGCTTACACAGATGATTGAACTTGTTGAAGCTGAAGGTCTACGTGACAAAGTTATCATGACTTGTGGCGGACCTAGAATTTCTCATGAACTAGCTCAGGAATTAGGTTACGATGCAGGATTTGGTCCTGGAAAGTATGCTGAACACGTAATGAGCTACATCATGCAGGAAGTAGAGAAGAGAGGCTGGCAGGATAAGGCAGCTATCACTGATCGCTAAACAACTGAACAAGAAAGAGGCAGAAACATCTGTCTCTTTTTTACGAATTATATTTTTCTAAATAGTCAAGTAATACCGTAAATGATACGGTATCGTTGATACATGAACGTATTTGTGATATAATTATCATATACGGTGCTGATCCGGCACGGGTTAAAGGCAACACTTTTAAATACTGCGACGGATCTATCAATATCAAATTTCAATTTATGTAGAAAGGTGATTAAAAATGATTAACAAAGTAATAACTGCAGACGAAGCAGTTGCCGGCGTTAAAGACGGTATGACCATCATGGTAGGTGGATTCCTTGGAACAGGTTCACCAGAAGTCTTAATGGACGCTCTTGTTAGAAAAGGCGTAAAACACCTAACAGTTATTGGTAATGACGGTGGTCTTGATGTTGGACAGCCAGCAGGCGAATTTGGCGGCAAGACAGCTAGAGGTATCGGTAAATTACTGGAAAACCACATGGTTGACCACATTATCGCTACTCACCTTGGCGTTAACCCAAAAATCAATGAACAGATCGCAGAAGGTACTCTTAAGTATACTCTAGTTCCACAGGGAACACTTGCTGAAAAAATCAGAGCTGCTGCTTATGGTCTTGGTGGTATCCTAACTCCAACAGGTGTAGGTACTCCAGTTGAATTCGACAAGGATGAACTTGGAAGAGACAAGCAGGTTATGGAAATCGAAGGAAAGAAATATCTGTTCGAAATGCCTCTAAAGGCTGACTTCGCTTTCATCAGAGCTTCTGTAGCTGATAAATTTGGTAACTACTACTGCAAGAAAGCAACAAAGAACTTTAACTACGTAATGGCTGGAGCAGCTGATAAGACTATCATCGCACCAGAAAAGATCGTAGAAGTTGGTGAAATTGATCCAGATATGTTTGACGTTGCAGGCGTACTTGTAGACGCTATTGTGGAAGGAGAAAAACCATGGCAGATTTAAAAACTAGAATTGCAAAAAGATGTGCAAAAGAATTTAAAGATGGCGAATTTGTAAACCTAGGAATTGGTCTTCCAACAATGGTAGCTAACTACATTCCAGAAGACATCTCAGTAACATTCCACTCAGAAAACGGATTCGCAGGTATTGATACTGTTGCTGATGCAAGCAACCTTGACGTTGATATCATTAACTCAGGTGGTACATATGTAACTGCTATTGACAGAGTTAAATACTTTGATACAGCTGAATCATTCGGTCTTGTAAGAGGCGGACATGTAAGAGCTACAGTTCTTGGCGCTATGGAAGTTGCTGAAAACGGAGACCTTGCTAACTGGATCGTTCCAGGCAAGAAGGTAGCTGGTATGGGCGGAGCTATGGACCTTTGCTCAGGTTGTCCTGAAGTAATCATCGTAATGCTTCACACTCAGAAGGGTAACCACAAAATCCTTAAGAAGTGCTCACTTCCACTAACAGCAGAAAGATGCGTATCAAAGATCATCACTGAAATGGGTGTAATGGAAGTTAGAGAAGATGGAATCTGGGTTGTTGAACTTCACCCTGATTACACAAAAGAAGATATCCAGGCTGCTACAGGCTGCGAACTTCACTTCGACCCTGACATGAAACCAATGGAAGAAGAATAAAATAAGTATATTTTACCGTCGTGAATTTCACGGCGGTTTTTTTGTTAAAAAATATTTTCAGAATGTCTATACTGGTGTACATATTTTCGTTGTAATATCAAGATTTTGTAGTATAATTTAAGAAAGAGAGAAAGGTGAGGCAATTTGAAAGAGATAATTAAAGAAAGAATCATAGCTAACTATGATAACTACTCGGCTACAGAATTAAAGGTGGCCAAGTATGTGGTAGACCACTACCAGGAAATATGGACTTACTCAAGCGGGGAACTTGCACGTACAGTGGGAGTGAGTGATGCAACAGTTGTAAGATTCGCAAAGTCTCTTGGATACAAAGGATTTTTGCAGCTTAGAGGAGAACTTAAATCAGAAGGCAACACTCATAGAAGTCCGTATTATATTGCAAAATCAATGTCAACGGAGATTGACGACCAGGTTATATCTGAATATGCAGAGTCAATGCAGTCAGATATCAGAGAACTGTTTTCAAGACTTGAACTTAACAAGCTTGAGGCAATGGCAACAAAAATTTTAAACGCCGAAACTGTATATATATACGGTGTTGGCTCAGACAGAGTTGTAAGTGAATTTCTCGGCTCATATTTTCCTATTATGGGCATAAAAACCGTTCTTGTAATGCAGGAGGGTCTAGGTCTTAGAGAACGTGTCATAAACATGTCAGACAAAGATATTCTCATGATGTCATCATTTCCTACAGTACAGAGCGATGAGTTTTGGCTTGCCGATTATGCGAAAGAATGCGGTGCAGACATTTATCTACTGACTGATTCTGAACTGACAGCCAAAGGACTTGGAATCGATAAATTCTTTATAACGAGAAGAAGTACGGATGCATTTTATAACTCGTCTGTACTATCTATGTGTTTTTGCGATATTCTTCTTCTCAAAATCAGAGAGATGGATCAAAAACGTGTCGATGCATTCTTGTATAAGTATGACGAAATGTGCGACGATCTATAAGGCTGATTATACGTTTAGATTTTATAGCAAAACGAGGTTGACGCTCCCGTAAATCAGGAGCGTTTTTTTGATATTAAAAAAATGTGAATAAAAATTTTAAATTTCTGTAAATTCACAAATAAAAGGGCGATTTTTTGCGGATTTCAGTCGAAATCGGTTAAAATAGCGCCTTAAACAGTCAAAAAAAGTCAAAGGTTTTCAATGCACGTCAAAAAATACAGCGATATTTCTGACAAAATTTGTGCCTTTTAGTTGACTTTATGCATAGAGAAGAGTAAACTAAAGTTAAGCATGTATACAGAAACCATAATGCGTAATTATTCTTTATATACGAGGAAGGAGATTGATTTAGATGAGAAAATTAAAGACAATGGATGGTAACACAGCTGCTGCTCATGTAGCTTATGCGTTTTCAGAAGTAGCTGCTATCTATCCAATCACACCATCATCACCAATGGCAGAAAGCATGGATGAATGGGTGTCACAGGACAGAACAAACATTTTTGGAGAAAAAGTAAAGATTGTTGAAATGGAATCAGAAGGCGGTGCTGCAGGTGCAGTTCACGGTTCAATCGCTGCAGGTTCATACACATCAACATTCACAGCATCACAGGGATTACTATTAATGATTCCTAACATGTACAAGCTTGCTGGAGAACAGACTCCAACAGTATTCCACGTTGCTGCAAGAGCTCTTGCATCACATGCACTATCAATTTTCGGTGACCACTCAGACGTTATGGGTGCTCGTCAGACTGGTTTTGCTATGCTTGCATCAAACAGCGTTCAGCAGACAATGGACCTTGCTGCAGTAGCTCATCTTGCTGCAATCAGCGGAAAGCTTCCAATGCTTCACTTCTTTGATGGATTCAGAACATCACACGAAAACCAGAAGATTGAAATGTGGGATTACGACGATCTAAAAGAAATGGTTGACTGGGATGCAGTTAAGGCATTCAAGGCTAGATCATTACATCCAGCTCACCCACACAGCATGGGTTCAGCTGAACAGCCAGAAACATTCTTCCAGCACAGAGAAGCAAGCAACACTGCTTACAATGAAACTCCAGACATCGTAGCTGCATACATGGACAAAGTTAATGCCAAGATTGGTACTGACTACAAACCATTCAACTACTATGGTGCTCCAGATGCAACTGAAATCCTAGTAGCTATGGGTTCAGTTTGTGACGCAGCAGAAGAATTAATCGATAAATTACTGAAAGACGGTAAGAAGGTTGGTATCGTTGAAGTTCACCTATACAGACCTTTCTCACCTAAATATCTGCTAAACGTAATGCCTGAAACTGTTAAGAAGATTGCAGTTCTTGACAGAACTAAGGAACCTGGTGGAGTTGGAGAACCTCTATACCTAGATATTCTATCAGCTCTTAAGGGAACAAAATTCGAAGATTGCCTAATCGTTGGTGGACGTTATGGACTAGGTTCAAAAGACGTACAGCCTGGAGATATCCTTGCTGCATACGAAAACCTATGGAGCGATGCACCTAAGAAGGAATTCACTCTATCAATCAACGACGACGTTACTCATCTATCACTTACACCATCAGAATATCCTGATACTTGTCCAGAAGGAACTGTATCATGTAAGTTCTGGGGTCTTGGTGCTGACGGTACTGTTGGTGCTAACAAGAACAGTGTTAAGATCATCGGTGACCACACTGATAAGAAGGTACAGGCATACTTCCAGTACGACTCAAAGAAATCAGGCGGTGTTACAATTTCTCACCTACGTTTCGGAGATAAACCAATCAAATCAACATACTACGTTAAACAGGCTAACTTCGTAGCTTGCCACAACGAAGCATACGTAAATCTTTACAAGATGGTAGAAGACGTTAAACCAGGCGGAATCTTCCTTCTAAACTGCACATGGAGCGATGCTGACCTAGATACTCATCTTCCAGCAACAATGAAGAGATACATCGCTAAGAACGACATTCAGTTCTACACTTGCGACGCTGTATCAATTGCTAAGGAAATCGGTCTTGGCGCTAGAAGAACTAACTCAGTACTTCAGGCTGCATTCTTCAAACTTGCTAACATCATTCCTATCGATGAAGCAGCAGGCTACATGAAGGACGCTATCAAGAAGACTTACGGCAAGAAGGGCGAAAACATCGTTAACATGAACATCGCTGCTGTAGATAAGGGAATCGAAATGGTTCACAAAGTAGACTACCCTGCTTCATGGGCTGATTGTCCAGACGATGCTCCAAGAGCAAAACTAGTTGGACGTGACAAGTTCCATACAGATTACATGAACGATATCATGGTACCATACAGCAGAATGGATGCTGACACAATTCCAGTATCAACATTCTTAGATACTGCAAACGGAGTACTTCCAGCAGGTACTGCAGCATTCGAAAAGAGAGGTATCGCTACAGATATCCCAGTATGGACTAAGGAAAACTGTATCCAGTGTAACCAGTGCGCATATGTATGTCCACACGCTGTAATCAGACCATTCGTACTTGAAGGCGAAGAAGTTAACGGAATTGACGGTGACTACCTAGATCTTAAGGGCAAAGGCTGCGAAGGCAAGATGTTCACTATCGGTATCTCAGCTCTTGACTGTTCAGGATGCGGAGCTTGTGCTCAGGTTTGTCCTGCTCCAAACAAAGCTCTTAACATGGTTCCAGTTAGCAAGGAAGTTGTTGAACCTTCACAGGCTAAATACGACTACTTATTCGCTAACGTTGACGAAAAAGAAGTTCCATTCACAGGCGTTAAGGGATCACAGTTCAAGCAGCCACTGCTTGAGTTCTCAGGAGCTTGCCCAGGATGCGGAGAAACTCCATATGCTAAATTAGTAACTCAGTTATTCGGTGACAGAATGTTTATTGCAAATGCTACAGGATGTTCATCAATCTGGGGATGCAGTGCACCAAGCACACCATACACAGTAAACAAAGAAGGAAGAGGTCCAGCATGGGCTAACTCCCTATTCGAAGATAACGCTGAATTTGGATTCGGTATGGCAATCTCAATGCAGGCACGTAGACAGGAAATGAAGTCAGTAGTTGAAAGACTTGCTGCTACACTTGGCGACGTTGCTACTGCATGGGTTGATGCTATGAACGATGCAGATGCAGCTGAAACAACTGGTAAAGCATTAGTTGCAGCTTGCGAACCAATCGCAGCAGACAACGCTGATGCACAGTATGTTCTAGACAACAAAGATATGCTGATTAAGCCATCAATGTGGATCTTCGGTGGAGACGGATGGGCATATGACATCGGTTACGGTGGACTTGACCACGTTCTTGCATCAGGAGAAAATGTAAACGTAATGGTATTCGATACAGAAGTTTACTCAAACACTGGTGGACAGTCATCAAAATCAACACCTATCGGTGCTGTAGCTAAATTCGCTGCATCCGGTAAGGCTGTTAAGAAAAAGGACCTAGTTCAGATCGCTATGGCATACGGTTATGTATATGTAGCTCAGATTGCTATGGGTGCTGATATGAACCAGACTCTAAAGGCTATCAAGGAAGCTGAAGCATATGATGGACCATCACTAATCATTGCTTACGCACCATGTATCAACCACGGTGTTAAGGCTGGTATGAACAAGGCTCAGGAAGAAATGAAGCATGCAGTTGCTTCAGGTTACTGGAACCTAATCAGATTCAACCCAGCTCTAGCTGCAGAAGGAAAGAACCCACTTTCAATCGACAGCAAACCTGCTACAGAAAGCTACAGAGACTTCATCATGGGAGAAGTAAGATACAACTCACTACAGCTGAAGTTCCCAGAAAGAGCTGAAAAACTGTTTACAGAAGCAGAAAAGATGTCAAAGGAAAGATACGAACACTTCCAGGCTCTAAAAGCAAGCTTCGAAAAATAGTCTGACAAGCAGATAATAATTTCTAATTTGGCAGCGGCTGTTTCAGCCGCTGCTGTTTTTAATGGAGGGGAAAAAAATTAATGCATTGTACTAGAAAAATAATGGACGATCTTTTCTGGATTGGAGGAAATGATAAACGATTAGCTTTGTTCGAAAATATCCATCCTATACCTGAGGGAACATCATACAATTCATATATTCTGAAGGACGGAAAAAATGTTCTGTTTGATACAGTAGATTGGGATATCTCAAGAATGTTTCTTGATAATCTAGAATATATCCTTGATGGAGAGAGTCTTGACTACATAGTTATAAATCACGTAGAACCGGACCACTGCGCGTCTTTGAATCTTATTACAGACAAATACCCTGATGCCACAGTTTTGTGCACGAAAAAGGCTGTTTCCATGCTTAAACAGTATAATCTGAGGGCAGGTAATATCACAGAGGTAAAAGAAGGCGATGTAATCAACACAGGTAATCATGAGCTTACATTTTTGATGGCTCCAATGGTTCACTGGCCAGAGGCTATGATGACCTTTGATACAAAATGCGGAGTGCTTTTCTCTGCAGATGCTTTCGGATCATTTGGCGCCCTTGATGGCAGAATCTTTGCTGATGAGCTTGACTACAAGTGCAAATTCGAGGAGTATGCAAGAAGATATTATACAAACATTGTAGGTAAATTCGGCCCTCAGGTTCAGAAAACCCTGAAAAAGGCTGGGGAGCACGAAATAAAATATATATGCCCGCTGCATGGTCTTGTATTCAGAAGAGAAGAGGACATAGCATATATTCTTGATAAATACAACAAGTGGAGCACATATGAACCAGAGGAAAAAGGCGTTTTGATTTGTTATGCGTCGATGTATGGTAATACAGAAGAGGCTGCAAATATTCTTGCTGCACTTCTTTGCGAGAAGGGAATGACAAACTATGAGCTTTGTGATGTATCAAATGTTCATGTGTCAAGACTGATTTCATCAGCATTCAAATACAGCCATATGGCACTTCTTTCTGTTACATATAACAACAAAGTTTTCCCTGTAATGCAGTCATTTATCGATGATATGCAGGCTCTAAACCTACAAAATAGGGTTGTGGGAATATGTGAAAATGGATCATGGGCACCTCAGGCAGGCTCTTTGATCAGAAAACAGATAGAAGAAATGAAGAATATGACTATACTAGAAGAGCAGGCTTCTATTCTTTCTGCAATAAAGCAAGATGACTATGATAGAATCGAGGCTTTAGCTGATGCTTTTGTAGCATCAATTAAGGAAGACTAAAAAATTATGTGGAATACTCTGTCAATATGTCCTAGAGTAAATATCCTACTTGAAAAAGAGCTGTCTAGATGCTATACTTTTTATATAATTTAATAAAAGTTCTATGTTCTCTGATAATGGATTATTTGTCAGAGCTAAGAGGGAAGCAGGTTAGAATCCTGCACGGTCCCGCCACTGTAATGCAAGAGGCTTTATACACTGCCACTGATATCATAATGTATCGGGAAGGCGCATTTAGCTGATGAGTGCTGAGTCAGGAGACCTGCATAGAATTAAACTTTCTTTGACGGAGTATCAATGAGGAAAGATTAGAGACAGTATAAACGGACTGTGGTTTTTTACCGCAGTCTTTTTTAGTCTGCGGAATCAGAAATAAAAGGAGAGATTTAAAAATGAGACTTAACTGGTTCAAAGACCCCGACAACATCGTTTATGCTGACATAAACGAATTCGCAGAAAACTTCGGTAATGAAATTGGCGTAGAAAACCTAAGAGCAAAGCTAGAGGCATTTGCTGCAAATCCAACAGATGAAGGCATGACTATTACAGGAACAAAGAGAACAAGTGTAAAAGTGTTTATTCCAGATAGAGTATTTCCAGAACATATCGAAATGGGTGAAAACGTATGGATTTACATGGGAGAAAGCTACGAGTGCTATTGCATATACGGACTTGAAGTAAAGGGTGCATAATTATGGCTTACGAAGAATATAAGAATTTTAAATTTTTCCAGCACAGAGACTGTGAGTTTTTTCCATGTCATCCAACAGAAGAAGCAAAGCAGGATAAATTTAACTGTTTGTTCTGCTACTGCCCGCTTTATGCAATGGGTAGAGACTGCGGAGGAAACTATTCATATATGGAAAATGGTGTCAAAGACTGCTCAGGCTGCAAAGTACCTCATATGAAAGATAATTATGACTATATGATGGGAAAAATAACAGAGTTCTATGACACATTAAGAGAAAAATAAACCTTCAAAATAAAAATCCTTTTCTGCTACATAGTGGATAAAAGACAAGGGCTACCTTGCATTAACGAT
>CAUWFN010000002.1:0-36835 GCA_963558075.1 uncultured Clostridia bacterium
TTGTTTTCACAGGGAGTATGATGTAACTATAGCGAGAGGGGGAGATAAAATGAACTTAGAAAAATACACACAGAACGCTAGACAAGCAATAATGGATGCTCAGAACCTTGCATTATCAGAGGGTAACCAGACTCTTGATGGTGAACATCTTCACCTGGCTCTATTACAGCAGAAGGATGGTTTAATTCCAAAGCTTTTAAGCAACATGGATGTAAACGTTTCTGCGCTAGAAACAGAGATTAAGTCTGAAGTAGACAGACTGCCTAAGGTTTCAGGCAGTGCTGACAACCTTTATATGTCAAGACGCCTATCAAAGGTATTTGCAGACGCAGAGAAAGAGGCGTCCAATTTTAAAGATGAATATGTGAGCGTGGAACATCTTTATCTTGCACTTATTGCTGAGAGGGGAACACCTACAGCAAAATATTTAAAAGAACACGCAATTGACAGAAATAATTTTCTCGATGCACTCTCAAAGGTAAGAGGTAATCAGAGAATCACAAGTGAGAACCCAGAGGAAAACTATGAGGCTCTGACTAAATACGGAAGAGATCTTGTAGAAATGGCAAGAGAAGGAAAACTAGACCCTGTAATCGGCCGTGATAGTGAAATTAGACATGCAATTCAGATTCTTTCAAGAAGAACTAAGAATAACCCTGTCCTGATTGGAGAACCTGGTGTAGGTAAAACAGCTGTAGTAGAAGGTCTTGCTCAGCGTATTCTCAAGGGTGATGTGCCAGAAGGACTAAAGGATAAGACTATATTTGCTCTTGATATGGGAGCTCTTATTGCAGGCGCTAAATTTAGAGGTGAATTCGAGGAAAGACTCAAGGCTGTCCTAAATGAAGTCGAAAAATCAGATGGAAGAATTATTCTATTCATCGATGAAATCCACAATATTGTCGGTGCCGGAAGAACAGAAGGCTCTATGGATGCAGGAAATCTGCTGAAACCTAAACTTGCAAGAGGAGAACTGCACTGCATAGGAGCTACAACTCTTGACGAGTACAGAAAATACATAGAAAAGGATGCTGCACTGGAGAGAAGATTCCAGAAAGTCCTTGTAGATCAGCCTACAGTTGAGGATACTATCTCTATTCTTAGAGGACTCAAGGAAAGATTTGAAATCCATCACGGCGTAAGAATCACAGACAATGCTTTGATAGCATGTGCAACACTTTCTGATAGATATATCACAGATAGGTTCCTGCCTGACAAAGCAATTGACCTTATGGATGAGGCTGCATCTAAAATAAGAACAGAAATTGACAGTATGCCTAGTGAGCTTGATGAAATCTCAAGAAAGATCATGCAGCTAGAAATAGAAAAGCAGGCTTTATCTAAAGAAAGTGACAAAGCTTCTATGGCTCGTCTTGCTGCTCTAGAAGAAGAGCTTGCTCAGCTTCGTGATGAGAATGCAGTAATGCGCGCTCAGTGGGAAAGCGAAAAGAAAGCTATAGTCGATGTAAAGGAAGTTAAACAGGAAATAGAAAACGTTAAGCACGAAATGGATGAGGCTGAACGTAACTATGATTTAGAAAAGCTAGCAAAACTAAAATATGGTAGACTTCCAGAATTAGAAAAACAGCTTGAGGCTGCAAAAGCTAAAGCTGATGATGCAAAGGAAAACAGACTTCTTAAAGAAGAAGTAGGTGAAGAAGAAATCGCTGAGGTAGTATCGTCATGGACAGGTATTCCTGTAGCTAAGCTTGTAGAATCAGAAAGGGAAAAGCTTCTAAAACTGCCAGAAATTCTTCATAAGAGAGTAATTGGACAGGATGAAGGTGTAGAAGCTGTATCTGAAGCTATTTTGCGTGCTAGAGCAGGTCTTAAGGATGAAAATCGTCCAATTGGCTCATTTATTTTCCTTGGACCTACTGGTGTTGGTAAGACAGAGCTTGCAAAGACCCTTTCAGAGGCTTTGTTCGATAGCGAAAGAAACATGATACGTATAGATATGTCTGAGTACATGGAGAAACACTCAGTGTCAAGACTTGTTGGTGCGCCTCCAGGATATGTTGGATATGATGAGGGGGGACAGCTTACAGAAAGCGTAAGAAGAAAGCCTTATAGTGTAATTTTGTTTGACGAGATAGAAAAGGCTCATCCAGATGTATTTAACATTCTGCTGCAGCTACTAGACGATGGACGTCTTACAGATAACCAGGGAAGAACTGTAGACTTTAAGAATACAATTGTAATCATGACTTCTAATATAGGTAGCTATGATCTTATCGAAAACATCAAGGAGGATGGAAGCATCGACCCAGAAACAAAGGAGAAGGTAGAAAATTCTCTTAAGAGCTATTTCAGACCTGAATTCCTAAACCGTATCGATGATATCGTTGTATTCAGTCCACTGACAGAATCACAGATTGGCCAGATTATAGAGCTTTCACTTAAGGGTCTTGAGGCTCGTCTCGAGGAGAAGGGAATCAAACTTGTTCTGACAGATGCAGGTAAAAACTTTATCGCAAAAGAATCTTATGATCCTAACTACGGAGCAAGACCAGTCAAAAGATATCTACAGAAGAATATCGAAACAAAGCTTGCATCGATGATAATTGCAGGCGATATATACGATGGTTCAACTGTTACAATTGATTCAGATGGCGAAAAGCTTATGTTTTTAAGCTAGCTTCAAAATGTAAATAATAATGTATTAGGCTGTAGCTCTACATATTGTGGGGCTACAGTTTTTTTCAAAATACACAAAAAATGCAAACAAATATACGCGTCTGTGATAGAATAGGAATAATAATGAAGTATATGATATTTTAAATGGAGAGTTATTATGAACCTGAAATGGACTGATTCCCTATCATCGGGCATGCCGGATGAACTTTTAAGACTTAAATATAGTGGATATTTTGATGAGTTTAAAGAAAGAAGCAAATATCATCTTTCGAGGCCCGATCTTCCTGATGTTGTAAAACAGAGACTCGAGCTTGAGCTATACAAGATTGAAGGACTAAAAAAGGCATATATAATCGATGAGGATGAGCTTTTTGAAAGTTTATGCGAATTTCTTCCGGGATTTACAAGAGACGATTTTGAAAAGCTCAGGCCTGATTTTGACTGGATATTTGTTGAGGGAGAAAAAAAGTACGTTAATTTTAGCCTCAGAGCTTTGTTTCTTGCAAGCCCTATGCTAAGGGATTGGCCAGGATCAACATATGAATATAGCGACAATTCAGCTGTCGAAAAAAGCGTTTCTCAGATGATTGAGACGGGAAAAGCATCGGTTGAAGCTGAGGTTATGATGTATTGTGATGTAGACTGTGATGAAAGTAAAGGAAACGAGCTAAGAGTGCATATGCCTTATCCGAATGTTGATGGATATGGCCTTAAATCTGTAGAGTTAATAGACTCCTCCCATGATGGACGTTTTAGCGACTATGGATTTCATCAAAACACCTACTTTATGCAAGATTCATTTATCGAGAGTGATTACAAGAATTTCTGGGTAAAATTTAAGACTGTTACAGAAACTGACTACATGTCATTTGACAAGCTAAGTGCATCATATAAACCTGGAGAGTATGCTTGTGCAGTTAGAGAATCTGATCTTGGAGAGAAGGTACCGGGATTTGTATTTTCTCCTTTTATCAAAGCGCTTTCTGAGAAAATCGTAGGCAAAGAAACAGACAAGCTAAAAATAGCAAAAAAAATCTATGATTATATAGTCGTTAACTATGAGTATTCGTATGTTCGTGACTATGCTCTTCTTGACAGTCTTGGCGAATATTTTGCGCTCAGGGGAAGAGGAGACTGCGGCCTTCAAACTTCTTTGTTTATAACGTTGTGCAGATATAACACAATTCCTGCAAGATGGCAGTCTGGTATTGTGCTTGGAAACGATGGTGGCGGAGTTCATGACTGGGCCTGCATATATATAGACGGCATCGGATATAGGCCGGTCGACTGCTCATATGGTGCTCATGGTAGGTTCTGTAAGAATCTTACTCTTCAGGAATTTTACTTTGGAAATGTCGATCCATATAGAGTGCCATTTAATACAGATGTTCAGCAAGAGTTTGATCCACCAAAAAATTTCTACAGGTACGATCCTTATGACAACCAGTACGGTGAGGTAGAGACTGATGTAATGCAAGTTCCTGAATCTAAGGTAAATATGGGTAGAAATATTCTAAAGTGCAAGCAGTATTAAATATAGAAAAGATATAGAAAAAGTGCGGCCGGCTGAGATTTTCAGCTGACACGCACTTTTTTAGATTCTACGTTTATATGAATTGTCCATGTGGATTCTCATAGCAAGAGTTCCTGCCTCTACATCTTTTGTTGTAAAGGCCATGTAGATTTTCTTGTGTTCTTCTAGCACTTTTTCGAGATATCTCGGAGCAAAATAGTTAGAAGGGCAACACAAATCTGTGTATTTCTGATATGAAATCAGAGTATTTTCTAACAGCTTGTTGTGAGCTGCTCCATAGATGATTCTATGGAATGCGGTGTTGATTTTGATCATTTTTGGAATATCGTTTTTCTTTGTATAAAATTCCATGTACTTAAAAATATCCGTAAGCTCTTCTTCTTCGGATTCTGTGATTCTGTTTATGGCCCATTTTACACATGTTACCTCGCAGTCATTTCTAAGGTGTAGCATGTCTCTAACTTCCTGCTGGGAAAAGCCTTTGACAATAGCACCTTTGTTTGGGACAGTTTCTATTATTCCATCCATTTCAAGGCGACGGAAGGCTTCTCTTACAGGTGTTCTGCTTGCTTCGTAAAGCTTGCATACCTTGCTTTCTGTGAGCCTTGAGCCTTTTGTGATTTTGCCTGTCAGGATGTCTTTTAGGAGCTCTCCGTACACTTTTTCGACAAGAGGTAATTCGTTTGTTTTTTCATCAAGTAATTCTTTTAGTATTTTCATAAATTTTCTCCGTTTGAATAATAATTATATATGGTATACTACTAATTAGTCAAGAGGATGCATAGATTAGAGTCTCTTGTCCTAGTTCAGCAGGGGATACCTGCGATAGATGAAAGGTGTTGAGTATGGAAAAAGAAAAGGTAAATAAAATTTTAGATATATTAGAGGAAACTTATCCGGAAGCAGAGTGTGCACTTCGCCACAAAAATGTGTTTGAGCTCATAATTGCAGTAGCTCTTTCTGCGCAGACAACAGACGTGAGCGTGAACAAGGTCACACCGGCTTTGTTTGAGGCCTATCCAGATGCAAAGGCTTTATCTAGCGCATCTCAGGAGGATGTCCAAAAGTATATACAGAAAATAGGTATGTATAAGACAAAATCAAAGAATATAATCGGTCTTGCGAAAAAACTAGTAAGTGATTTCGATGGAGAAGTGCCTTGTGACTACGATAGCCTTGTATCACTTCCTGGCGTTGGCAGAAAAACAGCAAATGTAGTTCTATCTGTTGGCTTTGGACAGCAGAGAATTGCAGTTGATACTCATGTTTTCAGAGTTTCCAATAGAATAGGGTTCGTTTCGGAAAAGGATGTGCTGAAAACGGAATTTGCTCTTATGGATATAATTCCAGAGGAAAGATGGTCAAAGACTCATCACAGCCTGATTTTTCATGGTAGAAACTGTTGCACTGCAAGAAAGCCTGACTGTGAAAATTGCACTATAGCAGAGCTTTGCGAAAAGCACCTTTGATAAAAGAGCAAAATCAAACGAGACGACATAAAAAATAGATAAAATATGTAATAAAAGTTAAGAAAAAAGTACAGCCTTAGGATAATACCTTAAGCTGTACTTTGTTTTTTTAATATTAAGCGTTTTTACCGCAGCATTTCTTGTATTTTTTGCCGCTTCCGCATGGACAAGGGTCATTTCTGCCTGGTTTCTTTTCTACATGAACAGTTCTTGAACGTTTGAATTCTTTTACAATTTCCATACGTCTGTCCATTGTAAGAACATCGTCCCACTCTTCTAGTGAATACAAATAGTCAGCATCTGCCTTTAGCATGTTGAAGAACAGCTTTTCAAAATCTACATCAAGATCGATTTCTGTGTCCATTTCAATGCTTTCTAGGTCGTTTTCTTTGTTTAAACTTGTGTTAATTCCATCTAGGAATCCCATGAAGATTACTTTGTCACATTCAAACTGTGCAACTAAATCTTCTACCTTTCCTGCAAGATGCTCGTCCTTGTGAGCAAGGATGTGCTTGTAAATTTTTGTTTCTGTTCCTGAGTATTCAGTCCAGAATGCTTCTACTGTTTCTTTAGTCTGGCTGTCCATAAGTTTCTGCCAGTCTTTGTATAAACTCATGTGTTTTTTCCTCCTATAATGTTTTTGCCACTGCAATTACGTCGCCGACAACAGCACTTCCTGTTGGAAGGGCACCGGCTCCTTTTCCATAGAACATAACTTCTCCAACAGCATTACCTGTTACATATATAGCATTAAATTCGTTTGAAACTCCACAAAGTGGGTGATCAAACGGAATGTTCATTGGCTTAACACTGTATTCAATTCCTGAATCTGTCTTCTTTGCGTGAGCGATAAGTTTGATTTTGCAGCCATCAGCCTTTGCTTTTTCGATATCGTCCATAGTGATTTTGCTGATTCCAACAGTAGGAATATCGTCAGGATGAACGTATTTATCAAAGGCAAGAGTCATAAGAATTGAAAGCTTGTTTGCAACGTCTATACCTTCTACGTCAGCAGTAGGATCTGCCTCTGCAAAACCTTTTTCCTGTGCATCTTTTAGAACGTCATCATAGTCAAGACCAAGGTCTGTCATTTTTGTTAAGATGTAGTTAGTTGTTCCATTTACGATACCCATGATTTCTGAAAACTCATTTCCGCTCAGGGCTTCCTGAATAGCTGTAAGAGCAGGGATTCCGCCTCCAACGCTGGCTTCAAATCTGAATTCAACCCCGTTCTTTTCGGCTGTTTCCTTCAGCAGGGCATAGTTTGCGGCAACTGCGGCCTTGTTTGGTGTTACAACGTGCTTTCCTGCATTCATTGCCTTTAGCATGTATGAAGTTGCAGGCTCGATTCCTCCGATTGCCTCAACAACAATGTCGATTTCGCTGTCATTAAAAATTTCGTCTGCATCTGTGACTGCACATGCAGGATCCATTCCTGTTTTCGCAAGTTTTTCTGGGCTTCTTACAAGGGCCTTGGCAACCTCGATAGTTCTTCCTGTGCGTTTTTCAATAAGCGCTTTGTTCATGTTTAAGATCTCGTAAGTTCCGCCACCTACAGTCCCTAAACCTAGAATTGCGATTTTTACTGCTTTCATGAAAGCCTCCTTATCATACAAGTATTTATAACGGCTGCGCTGGGCAGACCGGTATATGCAAAAAAAACAATTTGAATAAAATTATACATATATAATATAGCATGGTCAATATTTGCGGTCAATATTTCATGTTATAATTCACATATTTGCGGTAAAATACGATGAAAATCCTTTGTTTTTACATAAATTATGCCAGAATCTAGTATACATTGCGGAAAAGGTGGCTTAATATTAAAAAAAGTGATAATATAAAACAGTAAGTATAAAGAAAGAGGAATAAAAAATGTCATTACATATAGTACTTGTTTATCCGGAGATTCCGCCAAATACAGGAAATATTGCAAGAACATGCGCAGCTACCGGAACAAAGCTTCATTTAATCAAGCCACTAGGCTTTTCAATAGAGGATAAGGCTGTCAGAAGGGCAGGCCTTGACTACTGGCCCTATGTAGACCTTGAGGTTCACGAATGTCTCGAGGACTTCCTTGCAAAATACGCTGACCATAGAATGTTTCTTGCAACAACAAAAGGTTCTCGCGTATATACAGAACATGAATACAAGGATGAGGATATGTTCCTGTTTGGAAGAGAAACAGCAGGGCTTCCTGCAGAACTTATAGCACAGCACAAGGATACAGTAATTAGAATACCTATGAGCAAAGATACAAGATTGAGATCTTTTAATCTTTCTAACTCAGCAAACATAATTATATTTGAGGCGCTGAGACAGCTCGGTTTTCCGGAACTAAAATAACTGCCTAGCTGTAAATAATTCATTTAGTGAAATTTTATTTTCAGTGCAGATAAAACTTTTGATTCCGGCTTCATATCGTGGTATAATAATTGCATATGGGATTATAGGAAAGGAAGTTTTATGAAACTCGGATATTCACTGACAATTGAGCAAAAGCAGACGCTCGCAATGACGCCTGAGCTCATTCAGGCAATACAGATTTTACAATTTAATAATCAGGAGCTGTCCGACTTTGTTCAGAATGAACTTCTGGAAAATCCTGTCTTAGAATCAGAAAAGCCTCAGGGCATAGAGGAATTTGATATAAAAGACAAGATTATGGAGGCTAATTATGATGCCGACAGCTATAAACAGTGGGAGTATTCTCCTAACGATGATGACAATGATTTTACATATGAGCAGTATGTATCTGTCAAATCGACGCTGACTGATTATCTTGAGGAGCAGATTCAGTTTTCAAAGTTAAAAAACACGGATCTTGAAATAGCAAATTATATAGTAGAAGCAATTGATGAAAATGGATATTTGACAGTCTCTGTAGAGGAAATTGCAGAAAACACAAATTCAGATGTTAAGCAGGTAGAGAAAGTACTTGATGTTGTACAGACCTTTGATCCTGCTGGAGTAGGTGCAAGAAATCTCGGAGAATGTTTGATTATACAGCTTGCCGCAAGGGGAGAGCTTACAGACGAAATAGAATATGTAATAGAGAATATGCTTGAGGATCTTGCCGCAAACAAGATTGCGGTTATTGCCAAAACGCTAGGAATCAAAAATTCTCAAGCCCAGCAGATTGCAGACCTGATTAAGAGCCTTGACCCTAAGCCCGGCGCAAAATATGATTCAGAAGAAAACACTAAATATATCGTACCTGATATATATGTAGAAAAAATAGACGGTGAATATGTCGTAACTAATAACGATGCAAGTGTTCCTCGTCTTATGATAAGTTCATATTATAATAAGCTGAGCTCAGAAGCAAAGACTGATGAGGAGCTGAACAAGTATCTGAATAATAGATTCAACTCGGCTCTTTGGCTTATCAAGAGTATTGAACAGAGAAAACAGACTATTTTCAATGTCGCAAGTGCGATAGTGAGCTACCAACAGGAGTTCTTTGATAAAGGTGAGAAATACCTAAAGCCGCTTACGCTTAGACAGATTGCCGATGAGGTGGAGGTTCACGAGTCTACTGTGAGCAGATCCATAAACGGAAAATATCTTCAGAGCGCTAGGGGAGTGTTTGAGCTGAAATACTTCTTTACGAGCGGAGTTCACTCAGATTCAGGCGATGGGGTTTCATCTAACAGCATCAAATCAATGATTAGGGAAATGATAAAAAATGAGGATCCTAAGAAGCCTTTGAGCGATCAGTTCATGGCAGAGGCACTGAAAGAGAAAGGTATTGAAATATCACGCCGTACTGTGGCAAAATATAGAGAGGATATGAACATTCTCTCATCATCAAAGAGGAGACGTTTCTAAATCAGCTTACGATAATAATGCAGGATAAAGCTTCCTGTATTTAAATATTAAATTTTATAACTTTAATTCTTAATGTAGAGAGATATGGAGGTAAATTATGGCAATTAAAGTTGGTATTAGTGGTTTTGGTAGAATTGGCAGAGTAGTAATCAGAGCAGCAATGGAACAGCCTGAAATCGAACTTGCAGGAATCAATGTTCGTAACGCAGATATAGATTATTTAATCTACATGCTGAAATATGATTCAACATTCGGCAGATTCCCTAAATCACTAGAAAAGTATGAAAACGGCATTGTAATCGACGGTAAGAAAGTTCCTGTATACAGCGAATCAGAAGCAGTTAACATTCCATGGGCTGAATGCGGAGCAGAATACATCGTTGAAGCTACAGGCGCATACACAACAACTGAAAAAGCTATGGATCACATCAAAGCAGGTGCAAAGAAGGTTATCATTTCAGCTCCTGCAAAGGATAAGGAAACTCCAACATTCGTTTATGGTGTAAACACAGACAAGTACACAAAGGACATGATGGTTGTTTCAAACGCTTCATGTACAACAAACTGTCTTGCACCACTATGTAAGGTTCTTGAAGACAACTTCGGAATTGCAGAAGGTCTTATGTCAACAATTCACTCAGCAACTGCAAAACAGAAGGTTGTTGACGCTCGTTCAATGAAAGACTGGAGAACAGGTAGAAGCGTATTTGGAAACATCATTCCTTCAACAACAGGTGCTGCAAAGGCTGTAGGTCTTGTAATCCCTTCACTTGCAGGAAAGATGACTGGTATCTCATACAGAGTTCCAACAGCTAACGTTTCTGTAGTAGACCTAAACGTAGTTCTAGAAAAAGAAACTTCATACGAAGAAATCTGCAAAGCAGTAAAAGAAGCATCAGAAACATACCTAAAGGGTGTAATCGAATATGTTGATGATGAAGTTGTATCAGGAGACTTCGTTGGCGATGCTCACACTTCAATCTTTGATGCAAGAGAAGGTATCCAGCTTAACGAAAGATTCTTTAAACTTATCGCATTCTACGACAACGAATTCGGTTACTCAAGCAAGATCCTTAACCTAATTAAACACATGTATGCTGTTGACAATGCGAAATAAAAACGGCAAGAGGTTTAGAAAATGAAAAAAACAATAAGAGATATCGATGTAAAAGGAAAGAAAGCATTAGTAAGATGCGATTTCAATGTTCCTTTAGATGATGAATGTCATATTACAGATGACACTAGAATCAAAGCTGCGCTTCCTACAATTGAATATCTTGTAAACGAAGGTGCAAAAGTAATCCTTATGTCACACCTTGGAAGACCAAAGGGACAGGCTAAGCCTGAGTTCAGCCTTGCACCAGTTGCAGAAAGACTAAGTGAGCTTGTTAACACTACAGTTAAGTTTGCAGATTCACCAGTCGTTTTCGATGATTCAGTAAAGGCTGCTGCAGATGAGCTTGCAGAGGGAGAAATACTTCTTCTACAGAACGTAAGATACAGAAAAGAAGAAACTGACAATGATGCATCATTTGCAAAGGACCTTGCATCGCTAGGTGACTTCTTTGTTCAGGAAGCTTTTGGTACAGCTCATAGAGCACATGCTTCAACAGCAGGTGTTGCTGATTATCTTCCAGCAGTGTCAGGATTTCTAATTGAAAAAGAAGTTAAGTTCCTTGGCGGAGCTTTAGAAAATCCTGAAAGACCTTTCTGTGCTATTATGGGTGGTGCTAAGGTTGGAGATAAGATTACTGTTATAGAAAATCTTCTAAAAAAAGTTGATACACTTATTATCGGCGGAGGAATGTCATACACATTCTTCAAGGCTATGGGATACGAAATCGGCACATCAATTCTTGATGCTGACAATGTAGACCTTGCAAAATCACTTCTAGAAAAAGCACTCGATGCAGGTGTTAAAATGATGCTTCCTGTTGATATCGTGTGCACAAAAGAATTTGACAATGATTCTCCATCAGAAGTATATGACTTTGACAAAATGCCTGCTGATATGATGGGCCTTGATATCGGACCAAAGACTGTAGCGCTTTATGCAGAAGAACTTGCAAAGGCTAAGACTGTTGTATGGAATGGACCTATGGGTGTATTCGAAATGCCTAATTTTGCAAAGGGAACAAAGGCAGTAGCCGAAGCTCTTGCACAGTCAGAGGCTGTTACTGTTATTGGCGGAGGCGACTCTGCAGCTGCAGTAGAGCAGTTTGGTCTTGCTGACAAGATGAGCCATATTTCAACAGGTGGCGGAGCATCACTGGAATATCTGGAAGGTAAAACACTTCCTGGAATTGCAGTTATAGAGGATAAATAATTAATTAGTTGATAGATGAATTGATAGGAGAGAATATGAGAATACCTTTTATTGCAGGAAACTGGAAAATGTATAAAACTGTAGATGAAGCAAAGGCTTTTGCAGAAGAGTTCAAAAAGCTTTATCATGATACAGATATCAAAACAGCAATTTGTGCACCTTATACACAATTAGCTGCTCTGGTAGAATTGTTCAAAGACACTGATATTGGTGTAGGCGCACAGAATGTTCATTTTGCAGATGAAGGTGCTTATACAGGAGAAATATCAGTTCAGATGTTAAACGAAATAGGCGTTGACTACTGCATCGTGGGACATTCCGAAAGACGTCAGTATTTTGGAGAAACAGATGAAACTGTAAACCTCAAGCTAAAGAAGCTTTTCGCAGACAGCAGCATCACTCCAATTCTCTGCGTAGGTGAAAACCTTGATGAAAGAGAAGCAGGCAGACAGGTGGAAGTTGTTTCACAGCAGATCAAAAAAGATCTTGCAGACCTTACATCAGATCAGGTTTCAGGACTTGTTATTGCATATGAACCTATATGGGCTATTGGAACAGGCAAGACCGCAACTCCTGAACAGGCTGAGGAAATGTGTCAGATGATCAGAAAAACTATTGAAGAGTTATATGATGAAGAGACTTGCGACAGAGTTATAATTCAGTACGGCGGAAGCGTTAAACCAGAAAATGCGACAGAAATCATGAACATGGATGAAATCGATGGAGCTCTCGTCGGAGGAGCAAGCCTCGTTCCTGCCAAATTTATGGACATAATCAATTTTTAATTTTCATAAAGCTTGATTTTTACTTATCAATATGGTAAAGTTAAATGGTTAAATTTAAAGGAGGTAGGATAGAATGCATACTGCTTTAATGGTTATACTTGCTATAGTTAGTATCTTCCTAATTGGAAGTGTATTGCTTCAGTCAGGCAACAGCGACGGACTTTCTGGTTCAATCGCAGGCGGTGCAGAGCAGCTTTTCGGAAAGAAGAAGAGCAGAGGATATGATGCGATACTGAAAAAAGTAACTGTAGTTGCAGCTATTTTGTTTATTGTATTGTCACTAGCTATTGTGGCTTTATACTAATAATAGTGTCAATCTAAATTAAATTTATTCGCTTTATCAGCTTAAGCGGTGTAGTTTTCTACACCTCTTAAGCTTGTTATTTTAGCGAAACGAGGAGGTATTATTTTATGATGAATTGGATTGCTCCTATCGCAGCAGCAGTAGCTCTTGTGGTTGCTTTTTGCTTAGCATCATGGATCTCAAAAGCTGACGAGGGAACAGACAGAATGAAGGAAATTTCCGGTTACATCAGAGAGGGTGCTATGGCATTCCTTAAGAGAGAATATAAGACAATGGCAATCGTTATTGTTGTTCTTTTCTTACTGATCGGTTTTGGCCTTAAGAACTGGACAACAGCTGGTCTATATGTTGTTGGTGCACTTTTCTCAGTTCTTGCCGGATTTTTCGGAATGAACGTTGCTACAAAAGGTAACGTAAGAACTGCTCAGGCAGCAAAAGACTCAGGCATGCCAAAAGCTCTGAAAATCGCTTTCAGAAGTGGTGCTGTAATGGGTCTTTGCGTATCAGGTCTAGGACTTCTAGGTCTAGGTCTTGTTTTCTGCCTGCTTGATCTTGCAACAGTAACTGAATCAATCACTGGATTCGGTCTTGGTGCATCATCAATGGCTCTATTCGGAAGAGTTGGTGGCGGTATCTACACTAAGGCTGCAGACGTTGGTGCTGACCTTGTAGGTAAAGTAGAAGCTGGCATCCCAGAAGACGACCCACGTAACCCTGCAGTTATCGCAGATAACGTAGGTGACAACGTAGGTGACGTTGCAGGTATGGGTTCAGACCTGTTCGAATCATATGTTGGTTCAATTATTTCAGCTATCACACTAGCTGCAGTTGCTGTAACTTCAGCTCCTGAAACTGCAGTATTCTCAAAGGAAATCGCAGCTGTATTCCCACTAATCTTATCAGCTATCGGTATCATTGCATCTGTAATTGGTATCCTGCTTGTAAGAGGCGGCGACAATGTTAACCCTGCAAAGGCTCTTAACATGGGTACATACATCAGCGGAATCATTGTAATTGTTGCATCATTAATCCTAAGTAAACAGCTTCTAGGCGACCTTACTTATGCTTATGCAATCATTACAGGTCTTATCGTTGGTATTGCTATCGGTAAGATCACAGAAGTTTACACTTCAGCTGACTACGGTTTCGTAAAGAAAATTGCTGACCAGTCACAGACTGGTGCTGCAACAACTATCATCAGCGGTCTTGGCGTTGGTATGATGTCAACACTTCTTCCAATCATCTTCATCGCTGTAGGTATCTTTGTTGCTTACAACTTTGCTGGCGTATACGGTATTGCTCTTTCAGCAGTAGGTATGCTTTCAACAGCAGGTATGACAGTTGCAGTTGACGCTTATGGTCCTGTATCCGATAACGCTGGTGGTATCGCAGAAATGTCAGAACTTCCAGATTCAGTAAGAGAAATCACTGACAAACTTGACTCAGTTGGTAACACAACAGCAGCTATCGGTAAAGGTTTTGCTATTGGTTCAGCAGCTCTTACAGCTCTTGCACTATTCGTATCATATGCAGAAGTTGCTAAGATTGAAGTTGTTGACCTTCTAAACCCAATCGTAATCATCGGTATCTTCCTAGGTGCTATGCTGCCATTCCTATTCTCAGCTCTAACTATGAACTCAGTAGGTAAGGCTGCAAACCAGATGATCGAAGAAGTTAGAAGACAGTTCCGTGAAGACAAAGGAATCATGGAAGGAACTTCAAAACCTGATTATGCTAGATGCGTTGACATCTCAACAGGTGCAGCTCTAAAAGAAATGGTTATCCCAGGTCTTATGGCTATTGTAGCTCCACTTGCAGTAGGTTTCATCCTTGGAGCTGAAGCTCTTGCTGGTATGCTTGGCGGAGCACTTTCATCAGGTGTTCTACTTGCTATCATGATGGCTAACGCTGGTGGTGCATGGGATAATGCTAAGAAATACATCGAAGAAGGATTCTACGGCGGAAAGGGTTCAGAAACTCATAAGGCTGCTGTAGTTGGAGACACTGTAGGTGACCCATTCAAAGACACTTCCGGTCCTTCAATCAACATCCTAATCAAGCTTATGACAATCGTTTCAGTAGTATTTGCTCCAATCTTTGGTGCAGGTCTTCTGTAAGATTTAGGAAATTATGAGAGTTACTCTTAATTGAGTAACTCTTTTTTTGCTTTTTTGTCAGTTTGTGGTATCATGTAACAAAGACAAGTTAAAGGATACGAAAGGGAAAAAGAGAATATGCACAAAATATTAATAGCAGAAGACGATAGAGACATTGTAAAAGTTCTCGAACTTTATCTTAACAATAACGGTTTTGAAACAGTTGTTGCTTCTGATGGCGAAAAGGCCGTTGAAATAATAGAAAATGATGATATAAGCCTTGCTCTTTTAGATATCATGATGCCCAAGAAAGATGGATATGCGGTTGCAGAATATATAAGAGAAAATAGACCAGGTATTCCAGTTATCTTCCTTACTGCAAAAAACGATCCGAGCGAGGTTGTTCTCGGTCTTGATATCGGAGCTGACGATTATGTAACAAAGCCTTTTAATCCTCTAGAGGTAATTGCAAGAATCAAATCAACGATAAGACGATGTGAGATTCTCAAGGACCCATCAGGGGAGGGTGGAAATGTAATTACAGCAGGAAATATTGCCCTAGACAAAGATAAGATGGAAGTCAGAAGAGGTGAAGAAAGGATTCCTCTAACTGTCACAGAGTATAAAGTACTTTACTGCCTAATGCGAGAACCAGGAAAGGTTTTCACAAAAAAGCAGATATGCAGTTTTGTTTACGGAGGAGATTACCTAGAGACAGATGATAACTCACTGACTGTCCACATATCAAAGATACGAAGCAAGCTTGAAACAGACTCTTCTGAACCGGAGTATATCAAGAATATAAGAGGATTGGGATATAAATTTGAAAAGAGATAAAAAAGGAAAAAGGGTAAAGGGTAGATTTGCTACTGTTATAATTACAAGATACATTATTTTTTCTGTTATAATGCTGATTTATGGCTTTATAATGCTTAATATGCTTGTACTAAGCTATGCGACACCTAGAAGTAACGTACAAGTAGAGAAGCTTGCAAAAGAGTATTCACGAAAGCATCTTAAGTCTTATGCATCTGTAAACATCAACAGCTATCTTGGAGAAAACTCAAATGTTCAGATTCTAAACGAAAAAAAAGTTGTAATTTACAGTAATGATAAGAGATTTCTTGGTAATACATTTACAGACGAAGAGCTTTCGATGATTGCAGACTATAATGATCACATGATAGTTAGCATATTTGAATATACAGATGAAAACGGCAAAAATCTCAGGCTAATAAGTATAGAACACCATGAGAGACGAAAGGATCAGGATACAAAGGTGTTTATCGTAGACGACAATCTGAATATCGTGTACACATCAGAGGCAATAGAAATCAAAAAGCTTACGAGCAGAGAGTACAGCGTTATAAGCGAAACAGCCAAAAACAAGTTCTCGTTTTCTAAGATTGATTTTGAGGATGCAGATGGTAAGGTTCGTACGATGATAACATACAGTCCTAAGGGCTACAAGGCAAGTGTCAGCAGACTTTATGAGACTGCTGTTCACATCATATTTGAATTCGGCCTTTTGTATATCGCAATTTTGATACTATTTAGCTACTGGCTATACAGAAAGCTCTACACGCCGTTTGATCTACTTAACAAGGCCATGTATGAGGTAAAAATAGGAGGAATAGGCCATGTTGTAGAATACAGCGGTCCTAAGGAATTTGTTGATATTATAGACCAGTTTAATGAAATGTCTACATCGCTTTATGCGGCAGAACAGGAAAATATCAAGTTATCGAAAGAAAAGAAAAAAATAATATCTGACATCTCTCATGATTTGAAAACTCCTATAACCGTGATTCAAGGCTATTGCAAGGCTCTTGTAGATGGCATGGTCCCAGAAGATGAGTATGATAAATATCTGTCACTTATAGAAAATAAGACGTCACAGCTTAACACTTTAATAAACGAGTTTCATGAATATGTTCTCATGGACAGAAGCGACTATAGCCTGACATTTGAGAAAACGGACATCGGAGAGTTTATAAGAGCTTATTTTGCCGATAATTTCGAGCAGTTTGAGTTCATGGGGTATGAGCTGGAAATTGACATACCTGATAGACCATTTTACTGCAGCATAGACCAAAAGAAATTCCATAGAGTTTTGGATAATTTACTTGGAAATTTCTTTAAATATAATCCAAAGGGAACTACGCTCTACTGCAGCACCAAATACACTCATGACGAGCTTATTCTTTTGATAGGAGATGATGGAACAGGAATAGATCAATCCATAAGAGAAAGCATATTTGAACCGCTATTTACAAGCAATGTATCACGAACAAACGATGGCTCAGAGCTTAGCTCAGGTCTTGGGCTTTCATTTGTAAGAAAGATTATTGAGGCTTACGGTGGCACTATTGAACTGAATCCATGTCCTCCAGACAATTTAAAAACTCAGTTCATAATCAGAATCATTGCAGATGAAGAGAAAAGATAATAAAAGGCACAAAAAAATCCCCTCTCCGATAGGAAAGGGGATTTAAAATTCTTATTTATTCTTGAATTCAGGAGCTCTCTTGTTTAGGAACGCTTCCATTCCTTCTTTCTTATCTTCTGATCCGAAAGCTGCTGTGAATGTTTCGATTTCGAATTTGCTTGCTGACTTCATGTCCATATCGTATCCGTTATTGATAGCAGTCTTAGCTGTAGCAATAGCAATAGGAGCCTTAGAAGCGATAGTCTTTGCAACTTTTTCTGCTTCTGCAATAAGTTCTTCTGGAGCAACTACCTTTTCAACAAGACCGATTCTGTAAGCTTCTGCTGCAGGAATCATTTCTGCTGTCATGATAAGATATTTAGCCATGCCTTTTCCAACTAGTCTTGCAAGTCTCTGAGTTCCGCCGAATCCTGGGATGATTCCTAGACCTACTTCTGGCTGACCGAATTTAGCTTTTTCTGAAGCGATTCTGATGTCACATGCCATTGAAAGTTCACATCCACCGCCTAGAGCAAATCCGTTAACTGCGGCGATAACAGGTTTTTCGATTGCTTCAATAAGGTTCATAACCTTGTGGCCTTCGATCATCATTTTGCGTCCTTCAAGGGCGTTCAGTTCGTACATCTGAGCGATATCAGCGCCTGCTACGAATGCTTTGCCTTCTCCTGTAAGGATAACAGCTTTTACTTCGTCGTCTTTTTCGATTGCTGTGAATACATCATAAAGTTCACCTAGAACATCCATGTTTAGAGCATTCATTGCTTTTGGTCTGTTGATTGTAACATAACCGATACCGTCTTTTACTTCGTATTTGATATTTTCGTACATTTTAACTCATCCTTTCTGCTTGAAAATGTTCCTTGTTAATAATATAACATTATTGTCAGAACATTTCAACCCTACTTGATATTTTCTATTGAATGAATATTTTTTATATATCATCAGAGTATATTATTAGAAGTCTTCCCTTATCAAAACTGATGCGTCCATTACCTGAAACAAACTCGTTACTGACCCCAAGAGAAGTGGAGTTATCAAGCTCATAGCCCGAAAGCTCATATTTTAAATTCTCGATTGTCACATTTGAAGCTGAACTACCATAACTTATGATTCCTATATATTTATATCCAAGGTCAGAAATCGTGTGCATGCCAGGGTCAAGCATAAAAACGTAGTTCTGTCCGTCCATCAGTGCTACATGGCGATTTGGGCATGTATATTTTGATAGAATTCCGAGATTTCCCATAGTATGATCAAAGCGGCCTCCAAGCCCGCCAAGAATATCTATATAGTCACAGCCCATGTTAACTGCGGCCTCAAGGGCAGCCTCGCTGTCTGTCATGTCTTTTTCGCATGGGAGCACGCGTATATTAGTATATTCTTCCTTTTTAGGCAGGGCTGATGAATCATAGTCGCCTATTAGATAGTCAGGTTTTATGCTAAGCTCCTTTGCTCTTACATATCCTGCGTCGGCGCATATAACCATATCGTAGTCATCTCTAATTTTTAGCTTATCTTGATTCTCTATGTGTGCTGTTATAATAAGTGCTTTCATTAAAATTTCTTAATCTTCCTTTGCAATTAATTAATTGTAATTTCTACCATATATTATATAATATATGTATATGTCTAAAATGTGCACATATTAATATATGTATAAGATTTGACACAAAAAAATGATTTTAAGATTGGAGATTATTATGAAAGTACAGTTTAATGAAGATTATTCGACGGTCAGAGCTATGGCCAGAGAGGCTCTGAAAGGTAAATGGCTAACTGTAGTGCTGGCTTTTATGATTTACAATGTTATGACGGTTGCAATTCCAAGCCTCCTCAGTGTACTTCTGCCGCAGGCTACGATTTCATATGATGCATATGAACTTGCATTTGGAGTACCTTTATCTCTATCGGCTGTAGAAACTCTGTATTCATTAATTCTGGCAGGACCGTTTTCTATGGGACTTGCAATATACATGCTGAGATTTTTACGCGAAAGAAAAGCAAATTTATCAGCTTTGTTTGAGGGATTTGAATTCCTACTTAAGGCATTTGCCCTTCAGTTTATGATTGATCTTTTCATATCCTTATGGACAATGCTATTCATCATTCCTGGAATCATAGCAGGATTCAGATATTCACAGGCATTCTTTATTCTTGCAGATGATCCAAAGAAGGGTGTTATGCAGTGCATCAGAGAATCCAAAGAGCTTATGTACGGAAACAAAGGACAGCTGTTTGTACTTCAGCTTACATTTATAGGCTGGATGATACTTGCTCAGATTCCTATTCAGTCATTCTTTGTATATAACACTAATATTACAGCATCAACTTCAGAGCAGATTGCCGCTGTAATTGCAAATATAGTAATAAGCATTCCACTGTTTATTGTAAATGCGTACATGTTCACATCGCAGACATTCTTCTACGAAATTATCACAGGTCATCTGGTTCAGCAAAAACAAAATGACAATATGAATTTTGGCGGATTTGATGATTTTGGATCAAATAGACCTAACACAGGCAATGACTTTGGAGCTGAAGATAGCAATAGCTCTATGACTTATATACCTGTTATCCCAGAAGAAAATGATGATGCTGAAGAAGAAAAAGATTTTGAAAGTCCAAGCATAAATGATGCCTGTGACACATCGGATTCAGATCAAGAATAAATAAAGAACAAAATTTTAAAGCCGGACGAAAGAAGAAAGCTTCTTGTCCGGCTCTTTTTTATGATTTTGATTTCATCAGCTATTTCTTAGCTTCTGAAGTAGATTTTCCATATCATCGGGAAGGGGTGCTGTTACTGTCACAGGCTCACCGCTTATTGGATGGGTGAAAGACAGTCTATAAGAATGTAGAGCCTGTCTGTCAGGGAAAAGATCCATAGGACCTTCGTAAAGCCAATCACCTAAAAGAGGGTGGCCTATGTGAGACATGTGTACGCGGATCTGATGAGTTCGTCCTGTCTCAAGCCTTAGCTCTACAAGAGTGTAGCCTGGGCCTTTATCGAAGCGCTCTAGCACTTTGACATGTGTTATTGAGTCATATCCTCGCTCGTCAAAGAGAACTGCTCTACGAATGCTTTCGGCATCAGGTCTTCCTATAGGAAGATTAATTGTAAACTCATCTTCCTCGATTATTCCTTTTACGACTGCCTTATATCTTTTTTCGGTTTTATTTGCTTTCATCTGTTTAGTCAGCTCATCTTGGGCGTGAGAGTTCTTTGCAACTATAAGAAGGCCTGTTGTATCCATATCAAGACGGTTTACAAATCTAATCTTAAATTGCTGATTTGTGTCAATCATATACTGCATAAGACCATTTGCAATAGTATGCTCCGGATGACCCTTTGTTGGATGTACTGTAACCCCGGGCTGCTTGTTTAAGATTAAAAGGTCCTCGTCCTCGTAGGCAGGGTAGAGGGGGATGTTTTCCGGCGGGAAAGTACTTTTCTCTTCCGGAAGGTTTATAGAAACTGTATCGCCTTCTTTTGCTTTGACCCAGCCCGGCACAGAAACACCATTTAGATATAGGAGATGCTGCTGCTTAACCTTTGTCATAAACCTAGATGAAAAGCCGTATTTTTGCTTTATTAAATTTTTTAGCTGAATTTCCTCTTCAGCTTTTGTTAGTTTAAATTCGAATTTTGACATATTACCTCTATAAAAACTTGCTCTTAACTTTTGTCCAGAAATCGTATCCCTCAAATCTCATGAGATTTACCTTTGTTTCTGAAAAAGTAACTTCTATGCTGTCGATTGTATCATATGTTGTGTTATATCCGTCGCAAACTACGCTTATTGGCCATGTATGCTCACAGTTGTTGTAGTCAGGTTTAACGCCAAGGGAAAGATCAAATGGAAGCAAGATGCTTGATGTAAATGATCTATATGCTGTCGTATTCATCGGTGCAATAGGTGTAACCTGAAGAAGCTTTAGACGAGGATCTACGATGCTTCCGCCGAGAGAATAGTTATATGCCGTGCTACCGGCAGGGGAGGAGATCAAAAGACCGTCTCCGCTGAACCTTTCGATAAAGCTTCCATCGATTGACATATTCAGGTGGATTGCGTGGTTTGTTCCTCCTGTAATCACAACCTCGTTAAGACCTACATGCTCAGTAAGAACTCCATCTGATACGACAGCGGCCTTTACTGTTGAAAGAGTCTGTATTGAGAATTTTCCCTGTGTGTAGTTGAATATAAAATCATCTAACTTATCCGGCATTATTTCCTGGAAAAATCCAAGGTGACCTGTGTTAATTCCTATGATTGGAATCTGTGGAAAGTCATATTTGTGGATAGCCTCAAGGAAAGTTCCATCGCCTCCTATGCAGACCATAAGCTCAGCGCTTTCGCAAAATTTATCTATTACTGTAAATCCGACATTGTCGAGCTTACTTCTAAGCTTTTTGACTGTGCGTTTAGAAGCTTCTGTTTCGTTTGCATGAATAAATATTTTTCTGCTCATGTATTTTTCTCCAGTTTTTAAATAAGTGATTTCAGTTCATCTACAAGGTCCTTAAACATTTCCATTGCATCGATAACAGGCTGTTTTGAGCTCATGTCAACACCTGCAACTTTTAGTTCGTCTACTGGGTATGCACTGCTTCCCATTGAAAGGAACTTCTTGTAGTCTTCTACAGCAGGCTGTCCTTCTGTAAGTATTCTCTTTGAAATTGCAGTAGCTGCAGAAAATCCTGTAGCATACTGATATACATAATATGCTCTGTAGAAGTGAGGGATTCTGCTCCATTCATACTGGATATAATCATCGTGGCTAATTGCATCACCAAAGTAAAGGCTGTTTAGTCTGTCATATTCGCTGCAAAGCCATTCGGCAGTCAGAGCTTCGCCTGATTCTATATGTCTATGAGCAAGAAGCTCAAATTCTGCAAACATAGTCTGTCTAAATACAGTTGTTCTGAATTCCTCTATAAATCTGTTAAGAAGGAACTTCTTCATTTCTGGATCCTTTTCTTTTCCGAGAAGATGGCGAAGAAGCAGACATTCGTTAACTGTTGATGCAACCTCAGCAACAAAGATAGAATAGTCGCCATAGATGAATGGCTGATTTTCTCTTGTGTACATAGAATGCATTGAATGACCCATTTCATGAACAATTGTAAGAACATCCTGTAGCTTGTTTGTATAGTTAAGAAGTATATATGGATAGCTGTCGTAGCATCCGAAGCTGTATGCTCCGCTTGTCTTGCCTTTGTTCTCGTAAACGTCAATCCAGCCATCTGAAATACCTTGCTTAACCTTTGAAATGTAATCTTCTCCGAGAGGTGAGAGTGCCTCATACATAAGGTCAAGAGCCTCATCGAAAGTATACTCCTTTTCTGGCATGTTAATAAGAGGAACGTAAACATCGTACATTTTTAACTCATCTACGCCTAGAAGCTCTTTTCGGAGGTTCATGTAATCATGCAGGTATGGTAGATATTCGTGAGTTACCGTAATTAAATTATCGTAAACAGATTCGGGAATTTCATTTCCAGAAAGAGCTGCATTCCTTGAGCTTTCGTAGTTTCTTATCTTTGATTTGATGCAGTCGTTTTTGACGCTGTTTGAATATAGAGCTGCAATTGTGTTAATCTGAGCTTTGTACGTCTCATAAACATGCTCAAAAGCTTCTTTTCTTACGTTTCTATCATAGCTTTCCATGAAGCTTATATAGTTTCCATGTGTAAGCTCAATTTCCTCTCCGTCTTCGTTTTTTACTTTGCCAAAAGTCATATCTGCGTCGTTTAGCATTGAGAAAATATTATTAGATGCTCCTGTAACCTCGCTAAGTTGAGCAAGCAGGTTTTCTTCTTCCTGGGAAAGAATGTGATCCTTTGCCTTGAGAAGGTCATGAAGGAAGAATTCATATTTTTTTAGTCCAGGATTTTCGTCGATATATCCAAGAATTACATTTTCGTCTGCTGATAGAAGCTCCGGTGTAAAAAAGCTCATCTGTGCACCTACATTTGATACTAGGCTTATGCATTTTCCGTTTCTTGCCTGTGATGCTGAATCTGAGTTATCTTCGTCAAGCTTCATCTTGGAAAAAACAAAGAGCTTTTCAAGTGTTCTGTCAAGCTCATCGCTATCTGTAAGGGCGCTCAGAAGAGTGTCTGCACTTTCTGTAAGCTTACCTTTATATTTCATGAAGTCCTCTGCAAGCTCTGAAACTTTTGCATAATCTGCATTCCACGCTTCATCGTCTGCATACATAGCTTCTATATTCCATTTATATTTATTATCGATTTCCCCGCGTAATTTTATTTTTTTATTTCCCATTTTATCCTCCTGTGTAGTATAATAATTCTTATTGATTAGTATAACATAAATCTGAAAGGAATAACATAAATGGACAACAGACCTATAGGTTTTTTTGATTCAGGTATAGGAGGACTTACAAGTATACCTCATATCATGAGACTTTTACCAAACGAAAATATAATATTTTATGGCGACACGGCAAGAACGCCATATGGCTCAAAATCGCCAGATACAATTAGGCAGTTCACGTTTCAGATAGGGGACTTCCTTGTAAAAAAGGGCGTTAAGATGATTGTCATCGCATGTAACACTGTAAGTGCAACATGTCTTGAGGCTCTCAGAGAGCGCTATCCAGAAATTCCTGTAATTGGAGTTATATCTCCAACAGCAAAGGAAGTAGCAAAGCTTTGTTCACCGGAAGATAATATCGGCATAATTGCAACCAAGGTTACAGTAAGAAGTAATGCCTACGAAAAGAAAATAAAAGAGCAAAACAGCGGCTTTTCTACTTTTTCTAAGGCGTGTCCAGCTTTTGTTCCTCTTATAGAGGAAGGAATTATAGACAACGAAATCATGGACCTTACTATACGCTACTATCTAGATGATTTTCTCAGAGAAAACAAAATTAATACACTGATTCTCGGATGCACTCACTATCCTCTGATTACAGACAATCTGAACAGGCTTTATCCAGACCTCAAAATTATCAGCTCATCAAAGGAAGTTGCAACCGCTGTGAAGATGGAGCTTGACAGATATGATATGCGTGCAGAAGAAAATACCGGGGAAAGTACGTTCTATGCAAGTGACCTTTCGGAAAACTTTGTTAACATGATAGAGCTAATTCTCGGAAAAGATAAAGAAGAACTCAATATCAGATTTAAAAATCTTGATATATAATAATCAGACATATTGTAAAGGAGAGATTTGATGACTTTAGAAGAACTATACGAAATTCTTGATATCGAAACGGGCAGCGAGTTTGAGTACTTTGAGAACTTTGCAGACCTTGTTGAATGCGAAGAGGAAATAGAGGCGGACTTAATCTACGCGCTTTTAGAAGAAGCGGATCTGAAAGTTTTTTCAGAGCTTGTTGAAAGCTATTTTTATGATGTTATGGAAAACATTCCACAAGATCAAATAGATATATATAATCTAATGGAAACGATTAAGAGAAATTTTGTTGGAATGGCTCAGGCTGTTTCAAACGAAGAGGACGAGAACGCCCTTGTAAGACTTGCTGATGAGATTGTCAAATTCAGAAAATGGTACAGCATAGACCGTAGCTGTTCATGCACTGACCCAGTAAAGGGTACTACTTTTGCTGAGACTGTGCGCGATGCTATAACAGATAGCAGAATGGAAAAAATAGGCGGAAATGAGCTTGTATACGACTTTAGTCAAGCTGCGGACTACGAACTTGATGAATATATTATGACTTACGGGGATATGATTAACGAATAATGGAAAATAGTAAAGAAAAAATGAATTTTACGGGCGTAGCTCTTATGTATCTAGGCTCAATCATGGGTGCTGGCTTTGCATCTGGAAGAGAGGCATGGCAATATTTTGGTGTATTTGGTGGGAAAGCTTATTTTGGGCTTGCACTTACAGGTTTTTTATTTATTGCAGTTGGAATGATGACAAGCTACATCGCCCTTCATCTAAAAACAAAAGATATCGGCAAGATTATTTTGCCTGTCAGAAATGAGATGCTTTCGGAAGTTTTAGGTTATACAGTCGCAATAATGATTTATACAGCTCTAATATCAATGTCTGCTGCGGGAGGCTCGCTTCTTAACCAGCAGTTTGGAATTCATAAAGCTGTCGGCGGAATAATAGTTGTAATCCTTGTAATTGCAACAGTTCTAGGCAATTTCGAAAGAGTATCAAAGGTCTTTCGCCTGATTATGCCTATATTATTTGCAATAGTTGTCTCCCTATGCCTTTACGTTGCATTTACGTGGGAAGAGGTTCCTGCGCAGGTAGAGATAAAGCCATCTCCTATGGCCTCTGCATGGCCTGTTGCAGCTGTTGTATATACGGCATATAACATTCTTGGAACTATTCCTATTGTTTCTGAATCGGCACTTAATGCAAAGAACAAAACTCATGCACTCTTTGGAGCTTTTGCAGGAGGTACTCTACTTGCAACCTTAGGACTTGTGCTTGTAATCGCTCTTCAGAAAAATGTAAATCTGTCATCTGCACTTGATCTTCCTATGCTAGGTTTTGCAAAGGAGGTTTCTTCATTTGTAAATATCGTATTTGCTGTTGTGCTATTCTTTGCCATATATTCTGCGGCAACTAGCACATTCTACGGATTTACAGGTAAGCTTAGAGATGACGGAAAGAAAAACCGCAAAATAGTATTCTTTGCACTCCTAGGATTTGTTTTAGGACTTGCAGGTTTTAAAAATATAGTTGCATATATATATCCTATAGAAGGATATGCAGGTTTTCTGATTATAGTTCTGATTACAGTTAATTTCTTTAGGGTATTTACTGAAGAGAGAAAAAAGAAAAATCACATAGAAGAATAAAAGGGGAAGAAATGAATATAATAGAAAAAGAACTATCAGGTCATGACAGATTTGATTTTCCAGGTCATGTGAGCTGTGTTACAGCAGGAACAGGCGGCGAGTCATATTTTATATGTGGAAGCGAAAAATGTGCTATATATGACTGCGGAATGGCATACTGTCATGAAGATCTGATAAAAAATATAGAAGAAAAGCTAAGTGACTCATGCATGGAAAAGCTTGACTTTGTTTTCATGTCTCACACTCACTACGACCACATAGGTGCGTTACCTTATATCATAGAAAGATGGCCAGATGTATTAGTCTGCGGTGCGGAAAAAGCTGCGAAAGTATTTGCAAGCGAGGGAGCAAAGCGCACAATGAAAAGACTTGGAACTGTTGCAAGAGATAAATTCTCCGGCAAAGATGAGGAAATAAGCGTTGAAGGGCTTAGACTTGACATAATAATGAAAGACGGTGACTCTGTAAACCTCGGAGATTGCGAGGTTAAGGCTGTAGAAACAAAAGGGCATACAGATTGCTCTATGAGTTATATCGTTGAACCTGACAGCACACTTCTTGCATCAGAAAGTACAGGAATTCTCCGTTACCCCGGAGGAGTAGATACAGCTATCTTAAAAAGCTATTCAGACACTATTGAATCCGCCAAAAAGTGCAAAGCTCTTGGCGTAAAGCACATTGTAACAAATCACTTTGGAATGATTCCAGATGGACTTGTTAAGGATTATTTTGATTTTTACATTGAATCAGCAGAAGGTGAGAAGAAATTCATACTTGATTTACATAATGAAGAATTATGTGAACAAGATATAATATATGCATACAGAGATAAACACTGGACTGAAGAAAGGGGGAAATCTCAGCCGGAAGAAGCGTTTTTAGAAAACGCAAAATATATTGTAGAGCACATCATCAATACTTTCGGTGAGACAAACTAATATGATAAAGACAAAAGAACTAAATAACGGAATAAGACTTGTAACGGAATATCTGCCATACGTTCAATCTGTTGCAATCGGTATCTGGGTAAAAGCCGGCGCTGTCAACGAGGATGAGGAAACTGCAGGTATATCCCACTATGTTGAGCATATGATGTTCAAGGGAACAGAAAAAAGATCAGCAAAGCAGATTGCTGAAGACATAGATAAAATCGGAGGACAGATAAATGCTTTTACTGGCAAAGAGGCTACTTGCTACTACGTAAAGGCAATACGTGATAATTTCGAAAGTGCAGCTGATGTTCTTGTAGATATGCTGACAAACTCCGTGCTTGATTCTACTGAAATGGATAAAGAGCGTAAGGTTATCTGTGAGGAAATCAAAATGACTTTAGATTCACCAGATGATCTTGCCCACGAGACAGTTACAGCCATGGTATTTAATGGTCGTAACATCGGAAATTCCATAATAGGAACTCCTGAGACTTTAGATAGAATCAATAGAGATGTAATGAAGGATTACATTAAAAGAGAATATACAAGGGAAGATATTGTAGTTTCTGTTTCCGGAAACTTTGATGAAGAAGAAATAAGCGCATATTTTAGCGACAAATTCATGTCTTTAGAAAAATCAAAGAAACCTTTCGAAAGAAAGACGGCTATATACACACCTTCTTATAAATCAATCGTAAAGGATATAGAGCAGAGCCACATATGCCTGTGTACTGACGGAATAGCTATCGAAGACAGCCGCTATTTTGCTCTTGCTATTATAAACAACGTAATGGGTGGAAGCATGAGCTCAAGATTATTTCAGAATATCAGAGAAGAAAAAGGTCTTGCATACTCAGTGTACTCGATGGCTCCTTCATACAGCCACGATGGATATTTCAACATCTATGCTGGTGTAAGCCATGACCGCATAGAAGAAGCTATTGACGGAATCAGACAAGAAATGATGCTTTTAAAGGAAAATGGAATCACAGAAGATGAGCTTGCATCATCACGTGAACAGCTAAAGGCAGCTTATATTTTCGGACAGGAAAATGTAACAGGCCGCATGTTCAAAAACGGCAAAAACATGCTTCTGCTAGGCAAACTATACGAAGCAGAGGAAATCATTTCAGAATTCAACAAAGTAACTATGGACGACATAAAAGAAGCTGAGGAACTAATATGTGATTTTGACAGATATTCTGCAGTTGTCGTATCAAACAAAGAAACTGACCTTGAAAGAATAATGAAAGGCTAATCATATGAAAATTAGAATAAAAAGCGAAAGTGGAAAGATTCCTGCTTACGCCACAGAACATTCTTCAGGCTTTGATATTTGTGCATATCTGCCGGATGGCGATTTTGTTCTTGCAGCAGGAGATAGAGCTTTGATTCCTACAGGAATATATATAGAACTTCCTCCCGGATATGAGGCTCAGGTTCGTGCAAGAAGCGGACTTGCAATTAAACATGGCATAGGCCTTGTGAACGGAATAGGAACAGTTGACTCTGACTACAGAGGAGAGCTAAAAATTCCTCTAATTAATTGGGGAAAAGAAGACTTTACAATTAGAGATAATGACAGAATAGCGCAGGTAGTTATCGCAAAATACGAAAAAGTCTCTTTTGAGCTTGCAGACAGCTTAAACGAAACAGAGCGAGGCGAGGGAGGCTTTGGTCATTCCGGAATATAGGTGATTATATGTTAAGGAGAACGGATTTAGAAAAGAGAGAATATCAGCTTTCGGAGCTGGCACAAAAATCAGATAAAAGCAGGGGACGCCTCGTGTATGAGACGCCCTGCGACTACAGGACCGAATATCAGAGGGACCGTGACAGGATTCTTCATTCGAAGGCATTTCGAAGGCTGATGCATAAAACTCAGGTTTTCCTTGCGCCAGAAGGCGATCACTATAGAACAAGACTTACACATACGCTAGAGGTTTGCCAGGTTTCAAGAACTGTTGCAAGAGCTCTTGGCCTTAATGAAGATCTTACAGAAGCAATAGCTCTAGGTCATGACCTAGGACATACTCCGTTTGGCCATAATGGAGAGGAGATTTTAAACCAGATTCATCCGGGTGGCTTTCACCATAATATTCAGAGCCTTCGTGTTGTCGATGTTCTAGAATCAAGTCCTTCTAGAAAGGGGCTTAACCTTACCTTTGAGGTGAGAGATGGAATTGTGAATCATTCAGGAAAAGAGATGCCATCTACCCTTGAGGGACAGATTGTGAGAATATGTGACAGAGTGGCGTACATAAATCACGATATCGACGATGCAATAAGAAGCGGAGTTCTTACGATAGATGATCTTCCGTCTGATGCTCTTGAGCTTTTCGGATACAGACATAGCGGAAGAATCGACTGCATGATAAAAAACATTGTCGAAAACAGCGATGGTAAAGATATAATCTCTATGGATTCTCTTCACGAGGAAATGCTGCTTAAACTTCGCAGATTTATGTTTGAAAATGTCTATAGAAGTCCGAAAGTAAAAAAAGACAATGATTTAGAAGAGGTTGAAAAAATAATAATTGTGTTGTATAATTATTTTTTGTCTAACCCTTTATCCCTTCCTGAAGAAAGCCGTAAAAGGCTTGAAACAGACGGGGTTGAGGTTACAGTAAAAGATTATATAGCTGGTATGACAGACAGATTTGCACAAAATCTCTATAAAGAAATAAAAAAATAAAAGGAAAAATACTCTTTTTATAGAATAAGATTTATAGAAGGTTTTTTGGGAGGGTTTAATGTCATATTCAATTTCGAATTCAACAATTGAAAACCTGTTAAGCCAGATCAATATAGTGGACGTTATAGGAAGCTGTGTGCCTCTTAAGCGTGCAGGTAGCAATTACAAAGGTGTTTGCCCTTTTCATAATGAGAAAACACCTTCTTTTGTTGTCTCTGAACAAAAACAGATTTTTACATGCTTTGGATGTGGTGCAACGGGAAATGTAATCAAGTTTGTAATGATGTATTACAACATGAATTTCCTAGAGGCCGTAGAAAAGCTTGCTGGAGAATATGGAATCACTATCGAGAGAAAAACATATGGTGAAAATCTCGATATATACTACAAGACAAACAAGCTTGCAGCACAGTTTTTCTATAGAGCTTTTACAGAAACTGCAAACAAAGGCTATGCATATATGAAGAGGAGAGGTATTTCGCCATCTACTCTTAAGAAATTCGGCATAGGATATGCAGACGAGTCATGGCACAGTCTTGTGGATTTTCTTTCGTCACAGGGAATAGACAAGAAAATTATGCTTGAGCTTGGTCTTGCGGCTGAAAGCAAGGGACGCATATATGACAAATTCCGAAACCGCGTAATGTTTCCTATTATAAACACAAGCGGCAAGGTTATAGGCTTTGGTGGAAGAGCTATAGCTAGCGAAGATAACCCCAAGTATCTGAATTCCCCCGAAAGCAAAGTGTTCAAAAAGAAAAATAATCTATACGGCCTCAATATAAGCAGGCAGAGCGTCGGAAAAGAAAAGTTTATCATTCTTGTAGAAGGGTATATGGATACCATATCACTATTTCAATCGGGAATAGAAAACGTAGCGGCGTCTCTCGGAACTGCACTTACGGAAAATCAGGCCAGACTTATAAAAAGATATACAAATAGCGTTGTGCTTTCTTACGATGCCGATCAGGCAGGCCAGAAAGCGGCGCTCAGAGGTATAGAAATTCTCAGAAACGAGTCGTGCAAAGTAAAGGTCTTGCACGTAACCGATGGCAAAGACCCTGACGAGTTCGTTAAGCAAAACGGAAAGACTGCATTCCTTGAGCTAATAGAGAAGTCTCTATCTTACGGAGAATATAGACTAAAGGCTGCAAGAAACGGTCTTGATCTTTCAAAGGACGACCAAAAGCTCGAGTACATGAAGAGAGCTGCATCTATTTTGCGGCAGCTTTCACCCCTTGAACAGGACATGTATATAAAGAAGCTTGCTCACGAAATAAATGTTTCCGAAGGAGCTCTACGCATGGAGACGGCAGGAGGGCAGAAGGCTCCACCAAAGCCGAATATGCAAAGAAAGCAGTCAGAAAATCAAGAAGAAACAAGCATTAAGCTTACATCTATTGAGCGTGACGTTTTGAGACTTGTAACAAGAAGTGAAGAATACATTTCTAAAGTCCGGGAAAATATCTTTCTGCTAGAAACCGATTCGGCTAGGGAAATTTTCACGGCAATGGAAAATGACTATAAAGAACATGGGCAGCTTGATATAAAACGTGCTCTTGATAGCCTTGACAGTGCACATCAGCAGATTCTTACAGAAATAATCGAGAACATTCCGGCAGGAGGTTCAGAGGATGATATCTTTGCTGAGTGCATAAGAAGAAGAAGGCTCAGGAAACTGAAGGCAGAAGAAAAGAAAATTCTAACCATGTTTGAGCTTGCTGATGAATCTGACAGCAATATAAATCTCACAGATTTAATGGAAAAACTTAAGCACATTCAAGATGAAATCCAGACTGAAAGGATGAAAGGTTAATATTATATGGCAAACGAAGATAAAAAGAAAACAACAAAAACTAAGACTGAAGTTAATCAGTTCGAGGGAATGACTCCTGAACAGATAAAAAAAGAGGTCATTAAACAGCTTACAGAAAAAGCAAAAACAAAGAAAAATACTTTGACTTATGCTGATATGGCTGAACATCTTGACACTCTGGATCTGAGCAAAAACATAATCGATGAAATTTACGATACATTGCTTGGACAGGACATCGATATTTCAAGTGAAAACGATCTTGATGATTTCGATATGCTTATCGACGACGATGATGACGGCGAAAAAGAAGACGATGGAATCGTTGTAGATGCAAACGGCGACATCGATATCGAAGCAACAATTCCAAAGGGAATTGCAGTAGATGACCCTGTAAGAATGTACCTAAAAGAAATCGGTAAAGTTCCTCTACTAAGTGCAGAAGAGGAAATCGAGCTTGCAAAGAGAATGGAAGAAGGCGACGAGGAAGCAAAGAATAAACTTTGCGAGGCAAACCTAAGACTTGTTGTAAGTATAGCAAAGAGATATGTAGGTCGTGGCATGCTTTTCCTTGATTTGATTCAGGAAGGTAACCTAGGTCTAATCAAAGCCGTTGACAAGTTTAACTACAGAAAAGGATTTAAGTTCTCGACTTATGCTACATGGTGGATTAGACAGGCTATTACAAGATCCATCGCAGATCAGGCGAGAACTATCAGAATCCCTGTTCACATGGTAGAAACAATAAACAAGTTAATCAGAGTATCAAGGCAGCTCCTGCAGACATACGGAAGAGAACCGCTGCCGGAGGAAATTGCAAAAGAAATGGGTATTTCTGTAGACAAGGTTAGAGAAATCCAGAAGATTGCTCAGGAACCTGTGTCTTTAGAAACTCCTATCGGTGAGGAGGAAGACAGCCATCTTGGTGATTTTATTCCTGACGATGATGTTCCGGCGCCGGCAGAAGCAGCTGCGTTTTCTATGCTGAAGGAGCAGCTGGTTGAAGTTCTCGGTACTCTTACTGAGAGAGAACAGAAGGTTCTCAAGCTGAGATTTGGTCTTGAAGATGGTCGTTCACGTACACTTGAGGAAGTGGGAAAAGAATTTGAAGTTACACGTGAGCGTATCAGACAGATAGAAGCAAAAGCTCTGAGAAAGCTAAGACATCCTAGCAGAAGTAAGAAACTTAAGGATTATCTAGAATAAGAAAAAACGAGGTCGGACGCATTTTGCGCCCGTCTCTTTTTGAAAGAAATTAAACGAGGAAAAATATGAAACTAAGCGACAGACTATTAATGATTGCAGGTAATATAGAAAAAGGGGAAAGCGCTGCTGACATTGGAACAGATCACGGCTTTCTACCGCTTTATCTATGGGAAAACAAAATATCTCCAAAGGTCGTTTTTGCTGATATAAGCCCTGGATCTCTTCAGAAGGCAAAGGATACATGCAAAGAGTTTTATCCTGACGAAACTTTTGATTTCAGGCTAGGAAACGGACTTGATGTTCTCGAAAGAGGAGAGGTCGATGCCATCACAATTGCTGGCATGGGCGGACTTTTGATGTGCGAGATGCTAGACTGGGATATGGAAAAGTCAATATCCTTCAAAAAATACGTCCTTCAGCCTAGAAATAACCCTGGAAAGTTAAGACAGTATCTTGCGGGCAGAGGCTTTGTTATAGAAAAAGACCAGCTCGTGAGAGAAGGAAAGTTTATCTGCGAGATTCTAACTGTAAAATCTCCTGATTCTTCTGCAAGTACACATATAGAAACATCATATGATGATTTTGCTTTTGCTGAATTTCCTGACATGATATTGGAAAACGAAACAGAACTTTTAGTAGAATATCTTGAGATGCATTTGAAAAAGCAAAGACACATCAAGCAGAGAATTATTTCCGGCAGAGGCTTTTCATGCCATCCTGTAGAGGATGAGGAGCTTCGGGCCGTAAGATTAAGAACAGAACGTTTAGAGAAGCTTTTAGCTCAGGTGAAAGGGGAAAACAATGAATATTAATGAATTCAAAGACCTTATCGATGACATCTGCATTCCAGGAATTGCAGAAAGCTGGGACAACAGTGGATATCAGGTGAAGATTAATTCAGAGAGCGTTTCTAAGGTGCTCGTTGCTCTTGAAATTACAGAAAAAGTTATCGAGGAAGCAATAGCAAAGGATGTGGATGTTATCGTAACTCACCATCCTCTTATCTTTGACCCTATAAAATCAGTCTGTGAAGACTCTGTTATAGGTGGATATATTGTTAAACTTATCAAAAACGGGATCAGCGTGATTTCAACCCACACAAACTTTGATAAGATGGAGGATGGAAACAACGATTACATAGGCAAGCTTCTCGGAATCAAAAACATGAGATTCATGGGAGATGATGAGGGCTATAGCCGCATGGGAAGTTTTGATAAGCCGCTTTCACTTCGCGAGGCTGCACATCTTGTAGCAGAAAAATTCGATATCGACGAATCATTTTTCCACCTCATTGGTAATCCTGACAAGATGATATCAAAGCTTGCATGGTGCAGTGGATCAGGTTCAGAGTTTATAACTCTTGCAGCATCTAAGGGCTGCGATTTATTTATCACAGGAGATGTAAAATATCACACTGCTCAGACAGCAAGTGAACTTGGCATCTGCGTAATCGATGCCGGTCATTTTGGAACTGAGATTATATTTGTCGAAAATATGGCATCACAGATAGAAAACTACGCAAAAAAAGAAAAGATTGAGCTAGAAGTTATTCGCTCTGAGGTTGATATCAACCCGTTTACAAGAGTTTAGCCGAAAGGAGAAAAATTTGATTACAGTAACTAATGTAAGCCTGAACTTTAGCGGACAGGCTTTGTTCAAAGACGTTGATCTTAAATTTACAGCAGGAAACTGCTATGGCATAATCGGTGCAAATGGCGCTGGAAAATCTACATTTTTACGAATTTTATCGGGAGAGCTTGAACCTAGCACAGGTTCTGTATCTGTAAAACCGGGCATCAGAATGTCTGTTCTTAAGCAGGACCACTTCGCATATAACGATTATACTGTGCTAGATACAGTTATCATGGGAAACCAGAAGCTCTATGATGTAATGAAAGAAAAAGATGCAATCTACATGAAAGAGGATTTCAGCGATGAGGATGGCATCAGAGCTGCTGAGCTCGAAGGTGAGTTTGCCGAAATGAACGGCTGGGAGGCTGAATCAGATGTTAGCAGACTTATTCAGGGCCTTGGTCTTTCTGAGGATATTCTGTACAGCCAGATGGAGTCTCTGACAGGTAAGGAAAAAGTAAAGGTTCTTCTTGCTCAGGCGCTTTTCGGTAACCCTGGAATTATTCTCCTAGACGAGCCTACAAACCACCTAGACATCGGTGCTATAAACTGGCTTGAGGACTTCCTTCTTGATTATGAAGGAACAGTAATTGTAGTATCCCACGACAGACATTTTCTTAACACTGTATGTACAAACATCGTCGACGTCGACTATGGAAAAATCAAAATGTATGTTGGTAACTACGAATTCTGGTACGAATCCAGCCAGCTGATTCAGAAAATGCTTAGAGACCAGAACAGAAAGAACGAAGAAAAGATCAAAGAGCTTCAGGCGTTCATTCAGCGATTCTCTGCAAACAAATCAAAGTCAAAGCAGGCGACATCAAGACGTAAACTTCTTGATAAGATGACTGTAGAGGAGATGCCTGCTTCATCAAGAAGATATCCTTTTGTTGGTTTCAAAATGGATAGAGAACCTGGAAAGGACATCCTTGTTGTAGAAGGAATATCAAAGACAATTGACGGAGTTAAAATTCTCGATAACGTTTCATTTAGAGTGAACAAAGGCGACAAGATTGCCTTTGTTGGTGAAAATGAACTTGCAAACACAACTTTGTTTAAAATAATCATGGGAGAAATGGAACCTGACGAGGGTTCATACAAGTGGGGAGTAACTATTACAACCTCATACCTTCCTATGGATAATTCTGAGTACTTTAACGGCTGTAGCCTAAACCTAGTTGACTGGCTTAGCCAGTACACACCTGAGACTACTGAGAGCTTCATGAGAAGCTTCCTTGGAAGAATGCTCTTCTCCGGAGATGACGTTTACAAGGAAGTACAGGTTTTATCAGGAGGGGAAAAGGTAAGATGTATGCTTTCTAGAATGATGCTTTACGGATCAAATGTCCTCGTTTTAGACCAGCCTACAAACCATCTTGACCTAGAATCAATCACAGCTGTAAACGAAGGTCTTGTAAACTTTGGAAGCAATGTTCTTTTTGCCTCACATGACCACGAGTTCATCCAGACAGTTGCAAATAGAATCATCGAATTTAAGCCTGATGGAACTATGATTGATAGACTTGGAACTTACGATGAATATATCGAAATGAATCTCTAATTTTCTTGACAAACACACTCATCGGGTTAAAATAAAAGCAAGATGAATACGTGTTTAGGAGGAAAACAAAATGAACAAACATATTAATGCGCCAAAGGCTCCTGCCGCTGTAGGTCCTTATGTACACGCAGTTCAGACAGGAAATATGCTTTTTTCATCAGGACAGCTTGGTCTTGATCCTGTAACAGGAGAGCTTCCTGAGGGTGTTGAGGCTCAGGCAAAACAGAGCCTAGAAAATGTTAAAGCTGTGCTTTCCGAGGTAGGCTACGGATTTGAGGATGTCGTAAAAACTACTGTTTTTATAAAAGACATGGCAGACTTTGCAAAGATTAACGAAATATATGCTTCATATTTCACAGAACCTGCACCGGCAAGATCATGTGTTGAGGTTGCAGCTCTACCAAAGGGTGGTCTTGTTGAAATAGAAGTAATTGCTGCAAAATAGTTAAATTATGGGACACGGGAATGTGACTTTCACATTTTCGTGTCCTTTTTTAAAAAATATATAAAAAAATAAATATCTAATACTATAGTTCTATTGATTTTTGCTGAGTTTTAAAATTAAGTTAGAAAATAATTCTAACTTAATTTTTTTTTATTGCAATTTCAATGCTTTTCGGACTTGTTAATAAATCAATGTTATAGAGTAAATGGATTTTTGCAAATAAAAGAGGACAAATGTCCGCCCATATACTATTAACTATTAACTATGTACTATTAAAAAGAAAAATACCTTTATATAGATAT
>CAUWFN010000003.1:0-21293 GCA_963558075.1 uncultured Clostridia bacterium
TCAGGAGCTGTGTGAAACTCAAAATTATGCGATTTTTTAGTCTCTGCACCGTTTTTAGCACCGATTGGTGTAAAATTGGTGTAAAGAGGTAAATTTATTCGGTTTAGAAAGTCCCGAAACCCGCATAAACACTGGTTTTTTTCGACTTTTACTTGTCGAGGGGCTTCATTGTCGGGAATAGCATTACGTCTCTGATTGATACTGAGTCAGTAATCAGCATGATAACTCTATCAATACCGATTCCAAGTCCGCCTGTTGGAGGAAGACCTACTTCTAGAGCGTTTACGAAGTCCATATCCATTGGGTGAGCTTCGTCGTCCACACCAGCATCAAGCTGCTTCTGCTGTTCCATGAATCTTTCGTACTGGTCGATTGGGTCGTTCAGCTCTGCGAACGCGTTTGCAATTTCCCAGCCGTTGATGTATGCTTCAAATCTCTTTGTGATTCTGCCGTCTTCTGGGTCTCTCTTAGCAAGAGGTGAAATTTCTACAGGGTGACCTACTACAAATACAGGTCCGTCTAGGTATCCAGGAACGTCTTCGCAGAATTCCTCGAACATTTCTGCGATAAGTTTGCCGCGAGTCATGCCCTTAACTTCTTCTGCATCCATGCCCTTTTCGATTGCAGCCGCTCTTGCTTCTTCGTCAGTTTCGATCTGATCAAAATCAACACCTGTGATTTCCTTAACTGCATCTGACATGTTCAGTCTTCTCCATGGAGGAGTAACGTCAAATTCCTTGCCCTGGTATTTGATAACAGGTGTTCCGTTGATTGCGATTGCAGCCTTTGAAACTACCTGTTCAAGTACGTCCATAACGCTTTCCATATCGCCGTATGCCATGTAGCATTCCATTGATGTGAATTCTGGGTTGTGATTTCTGTCCATACCCTCGTTTCTGAACATCTTGCCCATTTCGTACACTCTGTCAAGACCACCTACGATAAGTCTCTTGAGGAATAGCTCGTTTGAAATACGAAGCTTCATATCAAGGTCTAGTGTATTGTGATGAGTTTCGAAAGGTCTTGCGTTTGCTCCACCTGCGATAGTTGTCAGGATTGGAGTATCTACTTCTAAGTAGCCGTAGTCCTCTTCTAGTACTCTTCTGATTTCTTTGATGATTCTAGCTCTCTTGTAGAATGTATCACGAACTTCCGGATTCATGATCAGGTCAGTGTAACGCTGTCTGTATCTAAGATCTGGGTCCTTGAGGCCATGCCATTTGTTTGGAAGAACCTGAAGTGACTTGGATAAAAGCACTACTTTGCTTGCTTTGATTGAAACTTCGCCGTGCTTTGTCTTGAAAACTGTACCTTCAACACCTACGATATCACCAATGTCATAAGTCTTGAACCACTTGTATTCGTCAGGTCCGATTGCATCCTGTCTAACGTATGACTGGATTCTACCCTGCTTGTCCTGGATGTCGATGAATGAAGCTTTTCCCATCTGTCTAAATGCCATGATTCTGCCGGCACATGAAACTTCCTGGTCTTCCATTGCATCAAAATTATCCTTGATATCCATGCTGTGTGCTGTTACATCCCATCTGAGATTCTTGTAAGGATCTCTTCCGGCTTCTCTCAGCTTAGTCAGCTTGTCTCTTCTAATCTGTCTCTGTTCACTTAGATTTTCTTCTGTAAGTTCTTCTTCCACTTCTGGGTTTACATTTACATTTTTCTGCTCTGCGCTCATTGATTCTACCACCTTATAATTCAATATAATTTAATCAAAGTTGTTACTGTCCGCACCTAGTTAGTTCTTGGAGATTTCTACAACCTTGTAGCTTAGGTTGCCGTCTAGTACTGTAATGTCAACGACATCTCCGATTCTCTTGCCAAGCAGATTTTTACCTACTTCGGATTCGTTAGAAATCTTTGCTGGTTCAGCAAATGGATCAGCTTCTGTTGATCCTACGATTACGAATTCCAGGGTACCTCCGTTGTTCATATCTTCTACTGTTACTTTCAGTCCAACGTTAACGTATTCGCCGGAAACTTCTTCTTCTGTGATGATTCTTGCATTTCTCATCATAGTTTCCAGTTTGTGGATTCTTTCCTCAAGCTCAGCCTGCTCGTTCTTTGCAGCATCGTACTCAGCGTTTTCGGAAAGGTCTCCGTATGAAATGGCTTCTTTCAGTCTTTCTGATACTTCTTTTCTTCTTACTGAAACAAGCTCGTCTCTTTCCTCTTCTAATTTATCATAACCTTCCTGGGTTAGTAGTATTTCTTCTGGCATTTCCAAAAAAATCTCCTCGCATATATAGTAGTATTATTTGAACCCTCTCCAGGGTATTTTCACAATATTATTAGAGATACTACCTTCCGGACATAGCTTTCTGATAGTATCTACTGACGAAATATTATACTTCAAATACGACTTTTTGTCAATTACAGCAAAGGATAAACGCCCGAAAATTCAACGGTTTTCAGACGTTTATCCATATTACTTTACTCTACGAATGTTACTTTTACGTTTTTGCTGCTGGTCAGATGAACCAGTGCAGTATAGTTTACATCAAATTCGAATATATCTCCGACGCTAATATCATGGCCAAGCTCCTCCACATCTATAATCAGATGGTCGCTCGAGCCTCCGAGAACCTCTATGCCCTCATCTCTTGGCTTTACAGCCTCACACTCGCCAATATCGACCTTTCCAAGTCCAAGCAGGGCTCTTTTTCTTATTCCCCTGTCTGTATAGGTCTGTCTATGGCCGAAAGCATCAAAACCGATTCTGCCGACTGGATATGACGGCTTTTCTTTTACCTCGATAACCTCGGCTTTGACTGTATATACATCCTGATGAAGCTCTGATACATCGTAGTGATAGAGATGGTCAAGGTCCCATGACAGAAGAATCGATTCTCCAAGTCTTAGGTGATTGATTCTCTCTGGCATATCCCCATCAAAGATTCTCATGACGCTAGATGTTGCCCCGCCTGATATGTATCTAAGCTTTCTTCCGATTTCTTTTTCGACATCCTCTGCAAGCTCAACAAGCTCATCTAGCTTTTCTTTTGTTGGCATAATTGAGCCATAGCAGCCCACATTAGTTCCAATTCCGAGAAGCTCAAGATTATCAAATTCGAATTCAACGCGCTTTGCATCGCATATCAGCTCTGCTTTGTTCCAATATCCTTCTCTGAGGTCTCCAAGGTCTGCCATCAGGATAACCTGGTGGACTTTTCCTGCCTTACCCGCCTCAAGGTTGAGAGCCTCAAGCACTGCAGTTTCGCTGTTCAGTGAGATATCACAGACTTCCACTACATCCTTGACCTCGCTGAGCATCGGGATACGTATAAGCATTAGCGGAATTTTGATACCGTATTTTTTTGCCACATGAAGCTGCTCGATTCTAGAGGATGCTATCTGTTTTGCTCCCCCCTCCTCAAACTGCTTTACGCACTGGGCAATGCCGTGAGTGCCTTTGACAACGCCTGCAATATCTATTCCCTGCTGCGCGCATCTGTCTGCATAGTACTTTACATTTTCTCTGAGGTGAGTTAGGTTTACCTCGAGATTAGGATATTTTGAATTTAGCATTCTGCATGGTCCCCCTTGTTTCCGTCTACAAATCTCTTAATCTTTTTCCCTGTAGTCTTCTCAAACTGTTCTTTTCTGATTACAATCTTCTTAACTTTCTTGTAGAAAGGCAGTGTTTCGTTCATTTTGTCGATTTCCTGCCACAGGATTTTTTCTACCTGCTCTTCTGTAATTTCGCCGAGGTCGCCGATGAACTCTTCTAGTGCATCTGCATCCGGCAAAATAGTTGCGACGATTGACGTGTCGTTAGTTCCGTCTTTTCCTTCTTCTCCCCATACCATCGATTCGCTAACAAAAGGAATCCTTCCGAGTCTGTATTCGATTTCTTCTGGGAATACGTTCTTGCCGTTCTTTGTTATGATTACGTTTTTCTTGCGTCCTGTAATATATATGAAATCGCTTGAATCCACGTAGCCAAGGTCTCCTGTATGGAACCATCCGTCTTTGATTACCTCATCTGTCGCCCCAGGATTATTGTAATATCCGAGCATTATGTTTCCGCCTCTGAAACAGATTTCTCCAATTCCGTCCTCGTCAGGATTATCGATTTTTACGCCCATTCCAGGAAGCAGATGTCCTGCAGACTCGTTTCTCATGTCTTTTCTAACGTCTGGGTTAAGTGCAGTCATAGGTGAACACTCTGTCAGACCGTAGCCCTGAACTGCTATAATTCCAATATCGTTGAAGAAGTCTAGTATCTGTGGATCGATTGCAGCTCCTCCAGAAATAATCACGCGAAGTCTTCCGCCAAATACAGCGTGGATTTCTTTTGTTACAGGTTTTGCAATATCGATTCCTGCCTTCATAGTCTTTCTATTTGCTTTTAGAAGGGCTTTTACAACGTTTTCTTTTCCCTTCTTACGAATGTTCTTCCAGATCTTTCTGTACAGAGTTTCTATAAGAACTGGAACCCCAAGAAGCATTGTAGGTTTGACTTCTTCCATATTCTTTGTCACATACTTCAGACCTTCGCAGAATGCGATTGATGCGCCCTTGTATAGAGGCATTAGGAATGAGCATGTGCACTCATATGTATGGTGAACAGGCAGAATTGAGAAGAAGATGTCATCTGGCTTTACGTTTAGGATAGTTGGTGCCGCCATCAGATTTTCCACAAGATTTGTGTTTGATAGCATTACGCCCTTTGATTTTCCTGTTGTACCAGAAGTATATAGAATTACAGCCATCTCTCCGGCTTTGATTTCCGCATCGATAAACTGTCTGTCCCCGTTTGCTACGAGGTTCTTTCCTTCTTCTTTTAGCTCTCTCCATGAAAGCTCTTCTTCTGTATGCTCTTTCGCATCAAAGTTTACAAGAAGCTCAAGCTTTGTTCCTCCGTTTTCCTTCATCTTTCGGAACATTTCGCTAAACTTTTTGTCGTACATGATGCAGGAAACGTCAGCATCGATTATAAACGCTCTGAGGTCTTCTTCTGAAAGCTCTTTATCTAGCGGAACTACAACACCAACGCCGCCGATTGCAGCAAGGTATGAGCTTTCCCACTGATATCTTGTTTCACCGATAAGAGCAATTCTCTTATCTTTCTGACCGCGGTTTATAAGGGCTGTTCCAAGACCGTTTACATCGGCAAGAGCCTGCTTATATGTGATTTCTGTATAAGGCTCGCCTTTTGCAAACTTCTGTCTGAATGCAACGTTGTCTCCATATAGCTTAGCGCTGCTTTCAAACATGTCTTTGATGTCTGTTATAGCTCTACTTGTTTTGTATCTTACGTACGGATCTTTGCTTTCTGCAAGGTCCTTTATAACCTGCTGGGCATGCTTCTTTTCGGCAATTCTAAGTTTCTGACAGTCAGGACCGCCGTCCACATGTTCCTCGCCTTCTGTGAAGTTTCCGTATCTTTTGATTTTGCCTGTCGTTGTTTTTACAAATTCTTTTTCTCTGATGTTTACACGCTTGATTGCCTTGTATGGAGGCATCTTGTGGTTTGCTTCATCTACAAGTCCCTTGAAGAAGTGGTATATGCGGCTGCTGTCTGCATCCTCACCAAGCGTTTCCTTAACTAGCTTGTAGTTAGGGAAAATATCAGCAGTTACAATAACATTTCCTACTCTCTTATCTGTAACTCCGTGTACGAGAACTTCGCTAATCATCTCGTTTTCTAGCAGCACTGATTCTATTTCCTCAGGGAAAATGTTCTTGCCGCCCTTTGTTACGATTACTGTTTTCTTACGTCCTGTCAGATAAATGAAGCCTTCTGCGTCCATGTATCCAAGGTCGCCCGTATACAGCCATCCGTCCCTAAGCACCTCGTCAGTCGCCTCCTGGTTATCATAATACCCAAGCATGACGGAAGGCCCTTTGCACACAACTTCACCTACGCCGTCCTCGTCCGCATCGACAATCTTAACCTGCGTACCCGGCATAGGTTTTCCGACAGATGCGGCTTTGCTGTATCTATCCTGGTTAACTGCAATAATAGGAGCATTTTCGCTCATTCCATAGCCCTGAATCATAGGGAAACCCATAGCCTCGAAATCTTCGATTACCTTAGGGTCGATTGCAGCTCCACCCGCAATAAACAGCTTGATATCTGTTCCAAAGCTTCCATGGATAGCCTTAAACAGCTTTTTCATTAACTTTGGATTATTGTAAAGCTTCATTTTGCGCGACAGATCGATTGCCTTTCTCAGCTTTTCGTCTTCGCCGCGCTTTGCTGCCTGCTTCCACATGCCCTTGTAGATCTTTTCGAATACTAGAGGCACACCTACTAGGTAACCTGCTTTGACCTCTGCAAGGTTCTTCTGAATATATTTGATTCCTTCACAGATAGCAAGAGTTCTTCCCTGGAAGAATGTAGTCCAGATAACGCATGTCATTTCGTATGCATGATGAATTGGAAGGATAGAAAGAACGATTCCTCCCTCTTCTAGGTGCACAAGCTTTGACATGTTATGAACGTTTGCCGCTATATTCTTGTGGGAGAGCATTACGCCCTTTGCAAGACCTGTAGTTCCTGATGTAAACATGAGAGTTGCCATCTGGTTTGGGTCAATTTCTGCATCTACAAAATCGCGAACGCCGTCTTTGAGCAACCTATTTCCATCTTCAATAAGCTCAGCCATGCTGAGAACGCCCTCGTCTCTTGCTGAGTGTCCCATGCAAATGAAATATTCCAAATCAAAAGGCTCATCAAACAGCTCTTTGATTGATTTTTCGCTTCTCTTGGAATATACAAGAGCGCTTGCCCCTGATCTTCTTACTAGATTCTTAAGTTCCTCCGGTGGAAGATTTTTATCTAGCGGAACGATAGTTCCAACTCCACTTACTGTAGCAAAATAAGTCAAAATCCAGTAGTATGAACTTTCGCCTATTACTGCAATCTTTTTGCCCTGAAGACCCATATCTACAAGTTTTGTTCCAAAAGCGTCCATGTCTTTCTTTACCTGGCCGTATGTAATCGGCTGGAAAGTTCCGCCTGGTCTATCTTTTTCCAGATAAGCGGTCTCGTCTTTGAACTCTTTTGCACTTTTTACGATTATATCCCTGAGGTCTCTTGCCTCTCTTACAGGATAAAACTCGCCATCATATTTAGATTTATTCATAATCTATCTTCTTTCCTCTCGATAAATAACAACAAAAACAAGTCTCGAGCACCTTCTGATGCCCGAGCTGAAAGTCAGAAACTATGCGATTTCTAAAGCGATTTCCATCATCTTTGTGAATGTGTTCTGTCTTTCTTCTGAAGAGCATCCCTCGCCTGTGAACGGATTATCAGAAATTGTGCAAATGCAAAGAGCATTCTTTCCTGATCTTGCAGCTTCCATGTATAGGGCAGCTGATTCCATTTCTACAGCAAGAACTCCCATCTTCTGCCACTGGCCAAGAGCAGCTGAATCATCATAGAAAACATCTGATGAGAAGAGGTTTCCAACTACCGGCTTAACACCGATTTTTTCTGCTGCGTTTACTGCCTTTGTTAGAAGCTCGTATGATGCAATCGGTGCAAATCTTCCTGGAAGACCAAACTGTCTTGCAAAGTTAGAATCTGTGCATGAGCCCATACCGATTACGATATCTCTCAGTTTTAGATCCTGGCTTATTGCTCCCGCTGAACCTACTCTGATGATGTTTTTTACATCGTAGAAATTGAAAAGCTCGTGAGAGTAGATTCCGATTGCAGGCATTCCCATACCTGATGCCATTACAGAAACTCTCTTTCCTTTGTAGTATCCTGTGTATCCGTTAACACCTCTAACATTGTTAACAAGAACTGCATCCTCCAGGAAATTCTCTGCGATAAATTTTGATCTTAGCGGATCTCCCGGCATAAGAACTGTTTCTGCGAAATCTCCGAGTTTAGCCTCTATATGTGGTGTAGGTATATTTGACATATTAATTATCCCCTTTCTTTCATCTGTCTTCTGTTTTCCGCATCAAAGGGAAGAAGACCTTTATCTTAGTTAAATTATTTTACTTAAAAATATTTATATAATTATATCATATCAAAACCGCTGCCGTCTCTTGTTTTTTGTCTATGCCGCCAGCTTTTCTGCTTTGTTATTGTACCATCTCTTTTTGGTAAATATATAGCAAAGTGGTGTCAGATACATAAACACAGCAAATGGCATCGAATTATATTCTGCTCCCATGAATGCAAGTGGAACTGAGCAGCCGATGCACCATGGAATTATGCACGAAATCAAAATTACTGAATTTTCCATGTCAATAGCAAGCTCGCCTCGGCTTCCTCCGCCGTCAAGATATGGCTTATCTAAAAGGTCGTTACACATGAGGGTTGCTATAGTCTGGTTACAGAAGATTGCAGATGTTCCTGTTGCCATGCAAAGCATCACGCCAAAGCGCCCTATCTTTGTTGTTGCATTATATAAAAGCTGCTGAAGCGAATCTAGCATTCCAGTGCCGCTGAAAATTCCAGAATATGCACAGGAAATTATCAAAATTATAACTACCTCTAGCATAGATACAAGCCCGCCGCCGTTTAGGATTCCTTTCATGCTTGTGCCTCCAACTACAAGAGAGGAAAATGCATCCTGGCCCTGAACGTGTCCGAAAATACAAGCTTTGATAAACTCTAAGGCAGATTCGTGCTGAACAAAAACAGCAACAACAAATGAGCATGCGATGCTAACATACATGGAGTTCATGATGCTTACCTTAAGCATAGGCAAAACTATCATTACTACAGCCGGAATGAACACTACCCATGAAAGGGAAAATTCTGTTTCGAAGGCTGTAAACATAGCATCTTCTATATATCTTATTGGATTCTGATACGACAAAATCCCGTATACGACAAGAGTTATAACAAAAGGAATCATCCCTGTCTTTGCCATTATCTTCACATTGTCGTAAATATCAGTTTTTGTTACTCCTGCTACGAGATTTGCACTCGATGATACAGGAGAGTTTCTATCACCAAAGAATACACCGGACATCAGAACACCTGCTGTAATCACAGGGCTAACGCCGCCGCATCTTGCTAGGGTCATGAAAATGACTCCCACAGTTCCCGCAACGCCAAAAGACGTTCCAAGAGCGTAGCTTAAAACGCAAGATAGTAAAAATGCAATAATCAGAAACAGTGAAGGCGTTATAAGCTTCATGCCGTAGTATACGAATACGGATACTGTTCCTGAAATTCTCCATGCCGCCGTAATAAACCCGATTACGCACATTACCTGAATAACTACAATCGAATCTTTTGCACTCTTTGACCCCATACGTAAAACATCTCTAAGAGCAAAGCCTCTGTGAACTCCAACGCTTACAAATCCGACGAATCCGATTAGAAGCGAAATCACCATAGTTATCCCATTTGCAATGCAGAAAATCATCGAGCCTATAAAAGCCGCAAAAGCAATTATGAGATCCATTACTGCCCTGCCTTTTCTATTACCTTCGCTTTCTGCTCCGGCTTATCAAAAAGTTCCATCGCCATATTGTAGATGCTGTTTCTCATGCCATTTCTTTCGCTGTCGTAAGAAACGTAGTCGAGCACAACATCGAAGATAGCATCTTTTTGTTCTTCGTTACACTCTTTTAGAATGTCAGCAAGATAGTCTCTGCATACCATTCCAAGGTCTGGGAATGAGAACAGTGAAACTGCATATTCTGCAGAAAGTGCCTCGTGCATTGCCGCAGAAACAAGGTCAAATGCAGAAAGCAGATGTCCCTTTTCTAGCATATCTGGCACATATCTATCTAAGAAGTCTACAATGTCAACCTCATAGTCGTCGTTAACTACATTAAAAGCAGTCTCGATTTCTTCATCAGTAAGCGGCTCTTCTTTTTCGTCTTCATCTTCATCAAAGCCATGCTCCTCAGAATCATCTTCTCCGCATCCTAAGTCATCATCAAAGTCATCAAACTCATCCTGGTCTTCGCAAGATCCACAGCTTGAGCAGCTTGAGCAGCAGCCGCTGCAGCCACCTGACTCTTCTGAGTAAAAGCTTCTCATGATATCCTCAGATAGCTCAATTGCAGTCTGTCTATGAGTATCTGCAAGATCTGATAGCTCACTAAAGAACGAATACATGAACGCTTCGTCTATTTTCTTTGCATAGTTTAAAAACAGCTCGTTTCTAAATTCTGCGCTTTCCTGAGCCTTGTTCATAATAATTTCGCAAAGCTCTTCTTTTGTAAGTTCACCAAGGACTTTCTCAAGCCCTTCAAACACTATTTTATCTTCCATAAAAATGTTCCTCCATTTCGTTATACTTATCCTTCTATTACAAGTTTCACAAACGTCGCAGGAAGTAAGCCCCGACATCTAAGGCATTAGCCGTATGAATCTAGTAACACATAATGATATAATAACAGATTTTTGTCAAAACTTCTAGTTTTTTGCCGTGTTTTTGGCCTTTCTAACATCATAGAAGCCTTGATTTTACGCACATTTAATTACACAAATCAAAACCGCTGCTCAAGGATAATCCCCGGGCAGCGGTTTTTTGGTTGTATGATTAAGTATAATATGAAGACTTTTTTCGCATGTAGTTTTATTCCTCTACAGGAAGTACAACTAGAACTTTTCGGATTCGCTTTTCTTTTACTTCTACAGCCTGCATGATTACGCCATCAATTGTAACCTCAAACTCCTCGTCATCAGCTGGAATATATCCAAGCTCTTCTAGCATTAATCCGGAAAGTGTATCATAGTTTTCTGTTTCAAGCTTCAGGTTAAGTTCTTCGTTTAAATCCTCGATTAGGACAGATCCTTCTACAAGGTATTCTCGGTCGCTTACTTTGCTGATTTCCACGATTTCCTCTTCGTGTTCATCAGTAATTTCACCCATAACCTCTTCGACAATGTCTTCTACAGTTACGATACCGGAAACGCCGCCGTACTCGTCAATCAGCACAGCCATGCGGTTTTTTGTTCTTTGCATTTCGCGCAGAAGCTCGTCTATAGTTTTCCCGTCAGGAACATAGAACGCCGGTCTTAGCATTCCTCTGACATCAAGCTTGTCCAAAGGTGTCTTTCTAAGTTTAATAATAAGATCCTTCACATGGAGCACTCCGATGATGTTATCAATCTGCTCCTCGTATACTGGGATTTTCGAATATCTGCTATCAAGAATCTCATCTATGACATCGCCGGGCAGATCTTCTATATCCACTGCATATACGTCTCGTCTTGGAATCATTACATCTGTTGCAACCTTATCATCAAAGGTGAATATAGATGTAATCATGTCCTTTTCTATTTCGTTGAAAACCCCTTTTTCACTTGCTGTTTTCAGCATTTTTTTGATTTCTTCTTCGCTGACTGTCTCCTCGAGATTATCAGTTTTCATTCCTATCAAATGAAGGAATCCGTTCGTCGAAAGAGAAAGAAGCTTGATAAACGGTGAGAGAATCTTTGATATTATATATACCGGTGTCACCGCAATCATGCTCAGGCTTTCTGCCTTTTGCAGCGCAATTCTCTTTGGTACAAGCTCACCGAAAACAAGAGTTACGTAAGACAGGATAATCGTTACGATTACTACTGCTAAAGTGTTACTGTACGGAATTCCAAATTCGGTCATCTTAGCTCCCAGAACCTGTGAAATACCGGTTGCCGCCGACGCACTAGAAAAGAATCCCGCAAGAGTTATAGCCACCTGAATCGTCGATAGAAATTTTGTTGAATCATCGAACAAAGTCAGCAAAAGGCGCGCCCTCTTGTTCCCCTCTTCGGCAAGCATCTCTACTCTGTTTTTGTTTACTGATACTACTGCCATCTCCGCACCTGCGAAGAATGCATTCACCAAAGTAAGAAATGCAAGAAATACTAACTGAATTAAAATGCTGTTCCCTCCAGGGTCACTCGTGTCCATTGTTTATTTACCTCCATTTTTTGCTTTTGCAGACAAAGTTCTGTGTGTTTCGATAGCTCGCGCCGCAAATTGCTCTACTTATCGCCTGGCGCCGCAAGTCCCTTTGCCACATCAAAATCTCTGCTGCAAGATTTCTTGATTTGAAATTAATGATACGATTATATTACCCGCTTGTGTAATAAACAAGCGATTTTTGATGAAGATACAGTGAAATCATGGGCTTAATTTAGTATTAGAAATAGCTAAACAGATGACTTTAACTTGGGTTTATCGAAAAGTCATAAAGTTATGCGGAAAATCATATTGAAAAGTCATGATTTTTACCACTAAATATTATTGAAAAGTCATAGAATATGGCGGCAAAATCTATTGAAAAGTTTGTTTTTTAGGCATATAATTATATTGAAAAGTCATGAAATCTAACCCAAATTTATATTGAAAAGTCATTTTCGTTGGTTTTAACGAAAGGAGAATCCATATGCTTTATCGAAAAATAGAAAGTCTCATTACAGAGCACCTTAAGTCAGACACATCCAAAATACTTCTTATCGATGGCGCAAGACAAATCGGCAAAACATATATAATAAGGCATGCAGGAAAAAAATTATTCGAAAACTTCATAGAAATCAATATGATAGAAGATTCTCTAGGCAACAGACTATTTGATAATATAAAATCCGTTGACGATTTCTATCTTCAGCTAAGCATGCTTCACGGGGACATGATGAAAGAAAAAGAAAACACCTTGATATTCATTGACGAAATCCAGGCTTACCCAGAGCTTCTTACACTTCTAAAATTTCTTGCACAGGATAATAGATTCACATATATCGCTAGTGGCTCACTTCTTGGCGTAACCCTTTCTCAAACATCATCCATACCTATTGGGAGTATCCGAAAGGTCAGAATGTTTCCTTTGGATTTTGAGGAATTTCTCTATGCAAATGGGCTCAATGAATTCGCTATAGCTGCAATGCGAAACAAATTTCAGAGGCTTGAATCACTAGAGCCATCTATGCACACCAAAATGTTGGATTTGTTCAAAAAATATTTGCTCGTAGGTGGAATGCCGGATGCAGTGAATGCCTACATTGAAGATAAAAACATTGTACCTGTCCGCGAAATACAAGATGAAATTCGCGAATATTATGCAGCAGATGCAGCAAAATATGATGACGAAAATAGACTAAAAATAAGGCGTATATATGAGCTCATACCATCAAACATGGAAAACAAAAAGAAGCGTGTAGTAGCCAAAAATATAGAGAACAAAAAAGGCAAAACCTTCCTCGACTACAAGGATGAGTTTGAATATCTTGTAAGCGCCGGAATCGCCTTAAACGTTCAGGCAGTATCAACTCCTGTTTTTCCTCTCATAGAATCAGGCGCAAAAAATCTGCTCAAATTATATATGAATGATGTAGGTATCCTCACCGGAATGCTTTATGGAAAAAATATACGTGCAATCCTTGACGATGTACGAAGCATAAATCTAGGTTCAGTTTACGAAACAGCAGTTGCCAGCGAGCTCATCGCTCACGGATATAAACTGTACTATTATGACAACAGAAGCAAAGGCGAGGTTGATTATCTGATCGATGACTACGACAGCCTCTCTGTAGTGCCAATAGAAGTAAAATCCGGAAAAGATTATACTGTGCACAGCGCCCTTAGCAAGTTTGTATCTAACGATGACTATAGCATAAAAAAGGCGTTCGTTGTGTCAAATGAGCGCGAGGTAATTGTAAAAGATAAAATCACCTACATACCTATATATTACATCATGTTTTTTGATGCCAATCAAAGCACCTGCAATACAAGTCTCGAGTAAATCTACAAAAAACACCCATAAACAAGTTAAGTCTACGGGTGTTTTTCTTTTTACCAATTTCAATGCATTAAGTCTAGCTAGCCAGCTACTTGCTACAAGGCACAAGACCTTGACATCGAAATACTTTTTTACTTTTATGCATTCTTTTTTCTTCTGATTGCTAGTATTCCAAGTCCGCATACAGAAACTAGAAGTACTGGAAGGTTCATATCTGAAGTATCTCCAGTTTGAACTGCACCATCCTGTGAATTCTGTCCTACTGGAGGGTTCTGCCCCTGGTTTCCGTTTCCACCTGCATTTTCGCCCTGGCTTCCTGGTACATCTGTATCGCCGCCTGAAGGAGTTACAGGTTTCTCTGGATTTGGGTCCGGCGCTGGCACTGGAGGCTCAGGCTTTTCTGGGTCTGGATCTGGCGCTGGCACTGGAGGCTCAGGCTTTTCTGGGTCTGGATCCGGCGCTGGCACTGGTGGCTCAGGTTTTTCTGGGTCTGGGTCCGGTGCTGGCACTGGTGGCTCAGGCTTTTCTGGGTCTGGACCTGGCTGTGGACCTGGGTCTGGCTTTCCTTCCTCATTTTTAAATACAAGGGTATATTCCTTTTCAGCCCACTTGTCATTCAGTGTATTTTTAACACCATCATTTACAACAATTTTTACAGTAGTCTCATCGCCCTTAACATCAACTTTTGATACTCCGTCTTTTGCCTTCTGTCCGTTTACTGTTACTTCAGCATTTGGAATTTCTGGTGCAAATCTCAGAGTAACGCTTTCTAAGATTTCCGGTTTTTCGATTACGTAATCGCTTTGTCCCTCAACTAGAGCAAACTTTTCTATCTCGTCAATTGATAGAGCCTTTAGATTTCCTGTGTATTCTCTAAGAACAAAGCTTATCTCGACGTCCTTTGTCACCTGAGAATCTCTAAGGTGTGTCAGCTTCGCCTTGAATGTTACAGGAAGAGATTTTCCCTGAGGACGCTTTGATATTTTGAACGCCTCTACATATCCTGTTTCAAAATCGTTTCCGTTGTGAACGTTAACATATTCTGGAGCACTGCTTGATATCCAGTCGATTCTTACATCGCTTCCCTTGGCATCCTTTGACCATGTTATATTATCGCTTCCGATTTTCGCATAAGAAACCTCTTCAAAATCGGTATAAACATTTTCTGGGTCTATATTTGCTCCTTTGATACCATCAAAGAGTTTAGCCGCAGTTTTTTCTACATCTTTTCTGCTTACGCTAAGAGGATCTGCTATTACACCCTCATAGGCTTCTAGCTTTTCGTGGCCTTTTATAGAAGCCTTATCCGCCTTATCAAGTCCGTGATACTGGTTCCAAAGTTCCGAAGCTTTTTCTACATCGGCTCTTGTAGCATCCTTAGAGTCATCTGGAAGCTTTGCGATTTCATTTTCCAGATACTCGCGGCTTGCAACAGTTACCTGGATATTATTTGTAACCTTTGTTCCTGCATTCTTGCTGTCTTCATCGCTTACAGAAACTGTGAATCTGCAAAATCCATTTTCGAGTGCAAGCTTTGATGTGAATTTACCTGTTACATCTGTACCTGCAATTAGAACAGATGCGCCTTTGTTGACAGGAACTGCTTTGATGTCAGCTTCTTCAAGAGTTTTTTCTGTCAGAACTGAGTATGACTTCTCGCCCTCGCCGATAGATGTTTTGATGTCTTTTCCTGCAACAGTCAGTTTTTCCATATCGGCATTAACTTTTCTTACAGTAAACTCGATAGAAACGTCCTGCTCCTTAAGCTTCTGAAGCTTCTCGTTATCCTTATAAAGCTCTGCATATCTCTGAAGCTGCATGCTCTCTATGCTATGAGTTGCAACAACCCTAGTATCTTCTTTTGGTCTATTTTTTAGGACCATATTTACAGAGTCAAACAGGCCTTTGTCGCCGCTTACATACTGAACGTCCCAGCCCTCGTTTGAAGGGAAGTGAAGACCACAGTAAAGAGTTTCTCTGGAGTTTTCGGCCCACTCAAGCTCGCCGTTTTCTCCGTAGCGAACCTCATATAATGTATCCTTTAGGCTGTCTGTAACATTGTCAGCATCAAAATTGCTGCCCTTAAGTCCGTCGAATAGATTTTCTTTTGCCTCCTTAAGAAGCGAAAGCTCCTCGTCGATTTCCGCTTCTGTCAGTGCAGGAATCTTTACAACAAAATCGCGGCTTACGCTGATTCCGTTCTTTGTTAAAGTATAAGTAAGTGTAACTTCTTTTGTCTTTCCGCCCACATCAGCTCGTACAGGTTCGCATGTATATTTGTATTTCACATTCATGTCCTGTGCCTTGTCTGCTGTAACATTTGCCTTAACTTCTTTCCATGGAAGATTTTCTAGACTCACAATGTTTGGCAGGTTAAAAGTATATCTTACATTGTCTTTTGCATAGTCATCAGCAAAGCTTACGCCCGGCTTTTTCATCTGGCTGTAGCTTATGTATTCTGGTTTGAGATATTTATTTAGATATCCCTCAAGTTCAGCAGCCGTATTCTTTTCTGCATCTATTTCGCCCTGGCTTCTTAGGGTTATAGTCACAGTCACGTTCTTCTTTGCCTCTGGGTTTGCTGTTTCAGATGCAACAAAATTCAGCTTGACGTCTGTTCTCTCTTCTGGGAATTTTATAATTTCCAAAGTATCAGTTCCAACCTTTATAAGCTCAGGATGGTCTGTGTCCTTTAGCTCCACCTTAACCTGGGAAGTTCTCTCTGAACCCCACCATCTATCAAAGCTTCCATCTTCGTGGACTCTTGCATAGAAAGGATTGCTTTCGTTTGCATCCTTTGGCAGGCTCAGCTGTTTTGATATTTCCCCTTTGTCTGCATTTTCGCCTTTGATTGCATCAAAGAGAAGCTGAGGAGTTATCGCATTTAGCACCTTTGATTCTGAAGATTTTAGAACGACAGGAAGCTTAACTGTCTTCTCATTTTCTGAATTTTTCAGGTCCTTTAGCTTGAATGTCAAGTTAACTGTAGTATCCTTTGTTGGGAATTTTGTAATTTTAAGTGTGTCTGTTGCAACCTTTACGAGTTCAGGATGGTCTGTCTCTGTGATTTTTACCTCGACCTGTGAATCGCGAGGGTTTGCCCACCATTTATCAAAGCTTCCATCATCTCGAACTTTTGCGTAGAACGGATTGCTTTCATTTGCAGGAAGAACAAAATCCTTCGTCACAGCATCCTGAGCCTTATTCTCGCCTTTGATTGCATCAAATAAAAGCTTAGGTGTTATCGCATCTAGCACGTTAACAGACGCTGACTTATCACCTTTTACTGTAAGCTTCAGATCAAAATTTTCTTTCACAGAAGGATCGTATCTATCCTCCAAAGTCATGCTTATTAAAACATCTGTATCCTCTGCAGGCTTTGATATTAGCTTGACTCCCGACGGAGCACTATCTCCTGATGCAGGAACTGAAAGAATATCAGGTCTTGAACTTTTATCGAATGTAACCTTAACATCATGAGGATAGTATGATGCGCTTTTCCATGTAAGTGCACCTGCATCACTTACTGCTATGTAAGCTGGGTGCTTTGCAACAGGAAATACAAGATCTGATGTAATGCTTGAAGCTGATTTGTTCTTACCTTTCATAGAATCAAAGATTCCAGCTTTCACATAATCAAAACTGCCCATAATCTTTTCGCCGGGAACTACTGTAAGTGTAAGAGTTTCTGTCTTTTCGGCAAGGTCTGAAAAATCATTTTTGCCTGTCAGCTTGTATGTGAGAACTACCTGCTTTGCCGGTTCGTTGTCTGCTGCAACAGGTCTTTTCATAAGTCTAAGGCGTCTTTCCTCTTTTCCTGTATTTACAGGAATATATTCTGGCGCACTACTTGATACCCACTCTATCTGCACATTTGCTTTTGGTGATGGATAGTATGAGTTTGATCTAAAAGTGACCTCTTTTGTTTCCGGATTAACATATGCAAAAAACTTCTCGCCGTTTTCTACAACACCCTTAAGGCTATCTGTAATCTGGTCAGCCGATTTGTTCTCACCCTTCACTGCCTCGAAAATACTTGCAGCTGTCACATAATCAAAAGGATTGAACTTTGGTGTAACTGGATTTTCCGGAATTTTTACAGGCTCTTTTTCTTTTTCGTAGTTATCAGTATAGTGCCAAATTATCTGCTCTCCATCTGAAACTACACGCTTGTCACAGTAAACGTCTGGGTATTTTCCATCTACTGCATACATCCATCCTGATTTTTCTCCATTAGAAAATTCGCTGAGAACATCGCCGGACGGAAGCCTAATGCCGCTGACATAGGAAGTTCCTTCCTTATATACAATCTCATATCCTGTGCTCTGAACGGCTGTCTCTAGCACATCCTTTACCGTTGCACCTTCCGCAACTGTTATCTGTTTTTCTAGAATCCATGCCGGAAGGTTTCCTTCTGCCATCGAATGTGAAGCCTCTATATCACCGTGAACTTCATCGCCAAACAGGCTGAAGTTTACAGTAACAGTCTTTGCATTTTCCCTCTGACCGGCAAAAGCAAAGCTACTTCCAAAAGCAGAAAAAATCATGAAACACGCAAGCAAAAGCGCAAGATGCTTTCGTAACGGTTTCTTCTTCGTTTTACTTTTCATTTCCCCTTTTCTTTCCTTTCCTCGTAATTTTGAACATTTGCTAGGCTCTAGGTCTCCCCTGGGGTTCAGGCCAGGCTCTAGGTCTCCCCGCTCGTCCTCCACATCCGCAAATATATGAGCAAGTCTTAGAAATCTTTCAAAACAATAAAAAAGAGCTGCATAAAAATGCAGCCCGTATATTGCAGATTTCTATTTGCCGATCCTCCGTCAGAAATAAGCCTGTTTCACGCATGTTTCTGACTTACGGCTGTACTCCTCCTTCCTGCATAAGCTTATATGCAAGACTATGGTACAGGTCCGATTACAGTGGCGGGACCGTGCAGGACTTAAACCTGCTTCCATCTTAGCCATCCTAGAGCTTTAGGATAGAACGCAAAACTATGTTCAATTATAAAGGTATTATATCACACTTTCTCAGTAGGCGTAACCCCCTTAGAGGCTTGACATAAGCTAGCATAGTGAGTCAGTTTCCTGATTCGTGCTGTAAAGTGATGTGGCCTTTTACTGCACAGTTCCGGGTTTTCTCGTTTTCTGCTGTAAAAGGCGTCATGCCTGGCACGCACCTACAAAAGCACCCGTAAACAAGTTAAGTCTACGGGTGTTTTTCTATTTCCTGATACGTGCTGTATTTCCCCTGTCCTGTTACTTGCTATAAGTCACAAGACCTTGGCATCGAAATACTTTTTTACATTTATGCGTTTTCCATTCTTACTCCTTTTGGCTCAAGACTACCCCAGCAAACATGATTGCACAACCTAGATACTCAACAAGCGACATGATTTCCTGATAAAAAATCATGCCTGCAATCAGCGAAAATACTGTCTCTGTCGACATCAAAATAGCTGCTCTTGCCGGAGGCGCATACCTTTGACCTACCACCTGAAAAGTATAGCCAAGTCCGCACGAAAAAATTCCCGCATATAGCAGTGGAATCAAGCTCGCCTTGATTGCCGCAAATGTCACATCGCTGAAAATAAGCATTAAAGGAAGACATATTAGCCCCACTATCACAAACTGATAATATGAAAGCTTGACCGGATCCACCCTGTGAGCCCATTTGTCTACAGCTAGCACCTGAAGCGAAGCCATAACCGCAGCTCCCACCATGCACAAATCGCCGAAGCCAAACCCGCTAAGTCCGTCGGTAAAACAAAGCAAATAAACACCTACCATAGTTACCGCAACCGAAAGCCAAACTCTCCTAGATATGCGCTTACCCGAAAGCCTCTCCAACAGAGGTATGATTGGAATATATAAAGCAGTAATAAACGCTGCCTTTCCAACTGTTGTATAAGGAATTCCAAACTGTTGAAACAAAATTAGGCATGTCAAAAAAATTCCGCACGGAAGCGCGGCTCTCCAGTACATTCTTTCCGGCACAACCTCAAATTCCGGTGAAATTCTCGCTTCACCTGATAAGCCCGTTTCCCCTGATGTAGCGAGCGCCTTTGATGCTTCTGCCTTTGCGCGCAGCTGTTTTGTTCGCCATAAAATAAGTGGAAACATCGAAACCGCACCAAGAAAACACCTTATAGTCGTAAAGCTGAACGCATCTAGGCTGTCCATCCCCTCTTTCTGTGCAATTAGGGCAAACCCCCATATCGCCGCCGATAAAAGCAAATAAATTGTTCCCTTCATTTATCTAAACCCTTTCTATGATTAATTCTTTTGCTGTCAGACCAACGATATATTCTATCATATTGTCACATCAAAGTGAATACGGGCTCCTAAATTACCCTGCAACACGACACGACGACGCCCTCTAAATCGGTATCCAAGTTCCATACAAGCTAGCATCCAGAACGCCCGTAAATTTTCAGCAAATTATTTTTGCAATAAAATACCCGAAAATCTCACAAGACCTTCGGGTTTTCCGTTCACCAGCACGAAATTCCTACCATAGCGCCAGCATCAGAATATACAAAATCACCCTAACTGCATTAACTACAATACTCACAGTGCTCAAAATTTTTACAAATTTGTTTCGTTGAGCCGGCTCCGTTCGTTTAACGAATGTCGCCACAATAAGCCCTATACCGTACGGAAGGATCAAAGACAGCCCTGCAAGAATCAGCATAATGCCGTCCTTTGAATCTCTACCCTCTGTAGGCTTACTAACTCTAGCATCCTCAGGCATAGCACCCGCTCTATCTTCAGTATTGTCCTTAACTTCTGCGCATGCATGATTTCCCGCAAGCTCATCAATAGAAACACCAAAAATTCTGCTAAGGCTCATGAGATTTACCATATCCGGATAATTCTCACCCTTTTCCCATTTAATGATAGTCTGCCTGCTTACAGCAAGCTTTTCGGCAAGCTCAGCCTGCGACAGATTAAATTCTTCTCGCTTTGTGCGCAAGTTATCTTTGAATTCCATATTAACAAACTCCTTTCGCCTGCCAATTCCTCTAGCTAATACATATTCAGCAAAGCTCTTATGCTTCATCATCCAACAAAGTCGCTTCTCCCTAAATCCATTATATGATAACTCATGTAAAAATGAAAGTTATGAAAGCATTACATCATGTACGAACTTGTTTACATGTAAATATCGCGAAGATCCTAGTCGCAGAAACACTTAGCTCAACCCATATACAGCATAATTTAGCATGATTCATTTTATTATGTATGCAGTTTTTCAACATCCAGCAAAACTGCATCCCTTTTTTTCTACTCATTTGAAGCATATTTTATATAAACTTAGTTTATGCTTCCACACATAGCGATGAAAAAGGATGCATTTTCCAAGAAATCTCAAGATATGCATCCTTTTTTCCACTGTCTATTGGAAGCAGATTTACGGATTTTTTTAAATCTGCTTCCATCACCACCCTTAAAATCGGAAGCAGATTTTGGCATTTCCTGATTTATGCTTCAATTTATTCCAAAAAACAGTATGCATATTTCTATTTAATTGAAAATATGCATCCATTTCTATCAAAAGGCGTGAATCACCAAGATCACTTCACCTTCGCAATTCCCATGTGCACTCTAAACAGTACTCGC
>CAUWFN010000004.1:0-14917 GCA_963558075.1 uncultured Clostridia bacterium
TTTGGTGGAAGCGAGGAGAGTCGAACTCCTGTCCGAAAGCATTTCCACAGGACTTTCTCCGGGTGCATTTGATGTTTTGATTTTCGCTCATGTCAGCGCCCATCAACAGGCTATGGCACTTGCTATCCCGTTGTTCCCCTACGGTACCGGGAACTCCCGCAGAGTTTTCCTGTATGGTCGATGCCAGGTCTTTAGCCTACAGGTAAACTAAAGCTGACACGCGGGCTGCGAACTAGGCAGCGATTGCGAAATTATTGTTATTTTTAGCGTTTATATTTAAACGGCCACTTTTTACGTAGACTTGGCGACTACGACCCGCTTATCCGGCTTCTACACCCCCGTCGAAACCTTTACGCCCCCATATTAAATTGTAAGTTTAGATTATAATGCTACATTTTTAAATTAATTTGTAATACCGACTTGCATTGCAGAACAATATTTCCGACTGCCATCGTAGAATAATAATACAGACTTGCATCGCAGAATAATATTACTGACTTGTATTACATATTTGTAGCATTGATTTCTAATAATATATTCTCAGCAGACATTGGTATATGTAATCAATGCCTGCCGGATATTATATTTTACCTCTGTTTCATCGCTCTGTCAATCTTTCGAGCTGCATCTTTTTTTGCTATGTCAGCGCGCTTGTCATAGTTTTTCTTACCGCGTGCCACTGCAATTTCCATCTTTGCTCTGCCGTCCTCGTTGATATACATAGAAAGGGGAACGATAGTAAGTCCGTCTAGTGTTGTAGAGCCTACGAGCTTCATTATCTCACGCTTGTGAAGAAGAAGCTTTCGAGGTCTCAGAGGATCAACGTTAAATCTGTTTCCCTGCTCATATGGACTTATATTCATTCCATATATGAACATCTCACCGTTTTCAACCTTGGCATAGCTTTCTTTGATGCTGACTTTGCCCGCTCTTACAGATTTAATTTCTGTACCTGTGAGCACGATGCCAGCCTCGTATGTGTCTTCTATAAAATAATCGTGGCGAGCTTTTTTGTTGTTTGCCACTAGCTTACGTTGTCTTTTTCCCATAGTTACTCCTCGTTATAAGGATTATGTATAGTGCCTATATCGCTAAGAGGGAAAAGCCTAAAAACGACTTTGCCGACTATGCTTTCTTCCGGAACAAAACCGACTCTCGGCGATCTGCTATCGATGCTGACAAGTCTGTTGTCACCCATGCAAAAATATGTGCCATCGGGCACCATCAAATCCTGAATATGACCATTTGTTGTCTGATCTTTTGTATATGAATCGTCATTTACAATGCCATTTACATAAACCTCTCCGTCTATGACTGAGATTTCATCACCTGGAATGGCAATAACGCGCTTGATAAGAAGCTTGTCTGCACCAGATTCTGTTTTCATACCTGAGTTGAAAACGATAACATCTCCTCTTTCGGGATCATTTCCAAAGAGTCTGTAAGATTGTCTACTTACAAATAGATAATCATTCTCATTAAAATTAGGCTCCATAGAGCTTTCCTTTACAACAGTAGGTTTTATAAACTGCATTACCGCAACAGCGATGAGTATTGCAATCAAAATGTCTTTGACCCATTCCTTCATAGATAAATCTTTCTCCATTCTTAGTTTCCCCCAAATAAATTACTCTTGATTCTCGCAAAATCCGGTGGAAGCTCGCATTCTATGCTCCGGCCATTCAGATATGACAGAAGACCTTCGCATCCGTCAAACTCAAGTTTGTATGCGTGGAGCAGCTGAGTAGTCCATCCGTATTTTTTTCTGATGAAATCGTTAACTTTTCGATTTCCGTATTTAGCATCTCCTATAATAGGATACCCCTCTTTTGCTAAATGAGCACGTATCTGATGTGTACGCCCTGTAATAATTCTTACTTCAACGAGAGTATATCCGCCGGCGCTTTCGAGTGGTTTTGCTATAGTTTCCATAGTAAGACCCTGATCAGAATCGGCAGATACTACTTTTACCGTGTTTGTACTGCGGTCCTTAACGGCTTTGTCATATAGATGAAGCTCTCTGTCAAGGGTGCCCTTTACAATTGTAAGGTAATATTTTGAAATAGAATTTCTTTCTCTAATCAGTTTATTGAGCATACGTAGCGACTCGCTATTTTTGCCGAACAAAACAAGTCCTGTCGTATTTCGGTCTAGTCTGTTGACAGACGCAGGAGTGAAAGTTTTCTCTGTACGTGGATTATATGCTCCCTCTGCAATCAGGTAGTCGATTACCTGGTTTGCAAGGTGGTTCCTTTTTTCTGTCTGATCGCCGTGAGTAAGAAGCCCAAAAGGCTTTTCGGCAACCAAGATATTATCATCCTCATATGCGATTGAAAACTGTTTTTTTGTCTTGCGACGCTGAGGTTTTTTTCTGTATTTTTCGATGTCTGCTTCAGACATATAGAGATTTAGAACATCTCCCTCTTTTAGAACTGTATCTTCCTTTGCACGTTTTCCGTTAACCTTTACGTCCTTTCTAATGGTTTTGTATATGAGGGAAAGTGGTGCATTTTCCAGATATTTCCTGAGAAATCTGTCTAGTCTCTGATTTTCTTCATTTTTGCCTATTTCTACACATATCATACTACTAATTATACAACATGATGTGTTCTAAATCAAAACGTTTTGGGTAATTTGAGTTAAAAGATTCAGGTTTTTTAAGTTTTCTTGAGAGCTGTTGCGTGAGCCTTGTTTTATAACCAAAAATATGATAAATTATACACATGGATGTAAAAGTAATTACAGGATCGAGGTGAGAGATTGAAAAAACTCAAAGACTTTTTATATGATAAGAACGATATTATAATTGCACTGTGTATTCTCGTAGTTGCAGGCCTTTTGATAATCTGGAGGATTGATGCAATAATGCAGTATCCACAGACGCTTGCACAGGAGACTCATACTGTAGAGACTACAGACGACAAGGCTGTTGATGATTCCGACAAGGATGATTCCGACAAGTCTAGCAAAAAGGACAAAGACAAAAAAGATAATGACAAGTCTGACAAAAAAGACTCCGAAACCACCCAGTCATCTGGTGTATGGTCAGGTGAAACTCTTGCAAAGGATGTTACTGTTACAGTAGCCGGTGGAAGTGCTGCGGGAGCTGTTCAGTCTCTTATTGATGCAGGTCTATTTGAATCTTACGATGATTATGTATCAGTATGCAATTATTACGGCCTAGTACCGGAAAATATCAAAGCAACAACGTTTACCTTTGCTGCAGGCTCAACAAAAGCAGATATTGCAGTTAAGGTAACAGAATAATTATTGACAAAAGAACGTAAATCCAGGAGGTAAAAAATGGCATTAGTAACAACAAAAGAAATGTTCGCAAAAGCAATCAACAGCGACTATGCGATTGGTGCTTTCAACGTGAATAACATGGAAATTATCCAGGGTATTGTCGATGCTGCACAGCTAGAGAATGCTCCTCTAATTCTTCAGGTTTCAGCGGGAGCACGTAAATATGCAAAGCCTGCTTATCTGACAAAGCTTGTAGAGGCTGCAATTATCGATACAGGTGTTGATGTTGCTCTTCATCTTGACCACGGTGAAGATTTCGAAATCTGCAAAAAATGTGTAGATGACGGATTTACATCAGTTATGATCGACGGATCAAAGCATTCTTTCGAAGAGAACATTGCACTGACAAAGAAAGTTGTTGAATATGCACATGACCATGGAGTAGTAGTAGAAGCTGAGCTTGGAAAGCTTGCAGGAGTAGAAGATAACATCAAGGTTGACGCTAGAAGCGCAACATTCACAGATCCAGATGAAGCTGCTGAATTCGTTGAAAGAACAGGTGTTGACTCACTTGCTATAGCTATCGGAACAAGCCACGGAGCATACAAGTTCAAGGGCGAACCTTATCTTGATTTCGAAAGACTCAAGAAAATCCACAGCCTAATTCCTGATACACCACTTGTACTTCACGGAGCATCATCAGTTCTTAAGGAATTCGTAGATAGATGTAACGAATATGGTGGAGAAATTCCAGGAGCACAGGGAGTACCGGAAGATATGATTCATGAAGCAGTTAAATACGGAATCTGCAAAGTAAACGTAGACACTGACCTTCGTCTTGCTATGACAGCAGAAATCAGAAGATACCTTGTAGAGCATCCTGCAGAATTTGACCCAAGAAAATATCTTGGACCAGGAAGAGATGCAATCACAAGAATGGTTCAGCATAAGATTAGAGATATGCTGAATGCATCAGGAAGAAAATAAGTAGAAAAAATAAAGAAACCTAAATAAGGTATTCTAAATAATCGTAAACGAAAACAGCTGACGTAAAGTCAGCTGTTTTTTTGAAGTAAGCTTCAAGTGGTTTTGATATTGCAGCAAATCAACTATACGGATTTAGCCGTAGAAATTCTTCGACAGCAGATTTGGTAATTTTGTATTCGTCAAAAGAAACATCGATATCGGGAAGTATCAGATGAATAAAAAAATGATCAAAGGCATCTGATATAGAGTAGTCTACTGCACCTCGTTTAATCGCAGATAGTAGGGCCTTTGCGTAGGCATCGCTTGTCAGAATGAAAATAGTCATTTCATCTTCGCTTTTGTTTATGCCTTTTGTTTCAAATAGATAAGAAAGTGGAGCATAATATTCTTCGCGAACTCTAGAAAGCTCGTATCTGTCATACATGCGGTAGTCAATCATGTTAAAAAAGAAATCTTCTGTGGCAGGATTGAATGCAAGATTTTCGACCATTAGTTTGTACTGCAGAATACATATAAACAGTGGCGAATATCGATTTTCCTGACGGATTTCTTTGATATAAGTTATTATTTTATCTGTTTCGATATCATAAATTTCTGAGGCTATATCATTTTTATTTTTGAAATAATAATATATTGCAGTGTGTGTAATACCAAGACTCTTTGCAATGTCTTTTATGTCGGTCTGAGTAAATCCGTTTTCGGCAAATAGCTGACGGCTTGTATCTAGTATCGCCTGCCTTGTTCTGCTGCCCTTTTCGTATGCTATAGGTATCACCTCTTTGAGTTATATGTTACAATTTAGATTATATCACATATTTTCACGGCCTGTAATTTATACATTATTGTGAATTATGTGGTAAAATATTAGAAGATATTAATTTTGCGGAGGAAATTTTGATAAGGGAATATAGATATTCGGAAAATGAGTGCTTTGCTATCGAAGTCATATATTCAAAGCGAAAGAGTATAGGCCTTGAAGTGAGAGCTGACGGCCGTGTAATTGCTAGGGCACCTGCAAGGCTTAGCGACAGAGAGCTTGTAGCATTTTTGGAAAAACACAGAAAATGGGTTTACAATCATCTTAAAAAGAGAAGGGCTCAGGACCGAGAAAAGAGAGGTTTTAATTTTCCTGATTATGATAACCTTAATGCGAGAGAAAAGGCTTTGATAAAAGCAAAGCTTCGTGAGCGGGCTGAGCATTATAGCAAAATCATGAATGTCGATTTTGCAAGGCTTACCGTGAAAAACCAGAAGACTAGATGGGGGAGCTGCAGTAGTTTGGGAAATTTGAATTTCAATTATAGGCTGTATTATCTTCCGCTAGAGCTTATGGATTATGTTGTGGTTCATGAGCTTGCACACAGAAAACATATGGATCATTCGAAGGAGTTTTGGAGCCTTGTGGAAAGTGTGATTCCTGATTATAGAGAGCGAAGAAAAGCGCTGAAAAGCATATATTGATAGAATAATAAGGCAAGAGGATAAATGGAGGTTTTGTTATGGGAAAAAGAATATTTCGCCCGGCGGTCGAATCTGACATCAAAGCAGTTTCTGAGATTTACAGAAAAATTCACGACGCTGAGGAGGCTGGAAAGTTTACAATCGGATGGGAAAGAGGCGTTTATCCAGAGGAGGATACAGCTTTAGAATCCCTTGAAAGAGGAGATTTGTTTGTATGCGAGGAGGATGGAAAAGTCACTGCTTCTGCAATAATAAACAGGGTGCAGGTAGATGTGTATGAAGGAGCAGATTGGAAATATGAGGCTAGTGATGATCAAATAATGGTTCTTCATACTCTTGTTGTAGATCCAGATGAAGGGCGAAATGGAACGGGAAGCGGATTTGTAAAATTTTACGAGGATTATGCAAAAGAGCAAGGCAGCACTGTTTTGAGAATGGATACAAACGAGAGAAATTCAGCGGCAAGAGCCATGTATGCTAAGCTTGGATATTCGGAGATAGGTGTTGCGCCTTGTGTGTTTAACGGTATCGAAGGCGTAAGACTTGTACTAATGGAAAAAAGCTTAAAGTAGGCACATTTAATATAAAATGAACAAAACATCGGCACTTTAGCAAGGGGTTATATTATGAAACCTACGGTTAGGAGCGTCTGTTATGAAAAAAGAACCACATGGTATGTGTGGTTATTTTGCTTTGGTATATAGTTTGCCTCTTGACTTTCACTAGTAAACAAATAATAGAATCAATTATTCTGAAAGAAGTTCCTGAAGTGAAATTGTTTCAATTTCTTCACCCGTATCGATGTCTATAATCTTACATACTGTATTTGCTTCTTCTGCAGGTACACCGCTAAAGATTTGGTAGAATCCTCCGTATAAAAGATAAACATATGTAAGCAGAGAATCATCGATGTTTTGGAGATAATCGGCAGAACTTACTTTTGCTGTAATTTCGGTGAAATCTTTGTTATGAGTAAGCTCTTTTATAGAAGATGTTCCTTCGTTTATAAGCTCATTTGCATCCTCATCAAAATCACTTGCAAATTCTTTTAGAAGTTCCTTATGCTTTGCTTTTGACATTTTGTAGGTTAAAGATCCGTCCTCATTGACAGTGCATTCAATGCCTTCTTCCTTGGCCTCTTCAGTAGCCTCTTCTTTTGATTCTTCATCTAAGAAATCTGAAGGAATTGTAATCTCAACATTAACAAGATTCTCGTCAGCGGAAGCTGAATCTGATGATTTTTTGTCTTTACCGCAACCTGCAAGTGCAAAAGTAAGTACTAATGCTAGCAGAAGCGCAGTTAACTGTTTTGCTTTTTTCATAATGTTCCTCCTTAATTATTACTGAAATAGCCGGAAAAATCCGGCAAGATAAACGTATAGTAAAAGTATAGTACTTAGCCTATTGAAAATCAAGAACGTGGAAAGGGAATGTAGCTTGCCAAAAACAGGATGCAGCGCGCTAAAAAGCAAGACATTGCAGAGGTTCTATGATATAATAAAATGTGAAAAATTTATCAGGAGAAAAAAGATATGGTGTTACTAACAGCAGAAAATATAAAGAAAAGTTATACAGAAAAACCTCTTCTTGAGGATATAAGTTTTACAATTAACGAGGGCGATAAGATCGGTCTAATCGGTGTAAATGGAACAGGAAAGTCAACACTTCTAAAGATTACTGCAGGGACTGTTGATGAAGAAGGCGGAAAAATAATCCGTGCAAGGGAGCTTAGATGCGGATATCTTCCTCAAAATCCGCAGTATAATCCAGAGTTTACGATAATGCAGCAAGCTGACGAGTACAAGAATGCGTATGGTGCAGGTTTTCATGATTTTGAGTTTAGGTCCGTTCTAACAAAGCTAGGTATAACTGATTTTGAGCAGAAGATGGGCGAGCTTTCCGGAGGACAGCGCAAGCGCGTTGCTCTTGCGGCAGTGCTTGCGCAGGATACAAATCTGCTGATTCTGGACGAGCCGACAAACCATATGGATGAGGATATTATCAAGTGGATGGAAGAGCGCCTGAGAAAATACAAGGGTGCTATTTTCATGATTACACATGATAGATATTTCCTTGACCGTGTTACAAACAAAATCTTTGAAGTGGACAAAGGAAAACTCTATAGCTATGACGGAAACTATGACTATTATCTGGAGCTTAAGGCGGCACGTGAAGAGAGCATGATTGCCTCTGAGCGAAAGAGAAGAGCTATATACAAGAAGGAGCTTGCTTGGATTAGGAGAGGCGCTCAGGCTAGAACTACGAAGGCGAAGTGCAGAATCGACCGCTTTCACGAGCTAGAAAACAGTAGGCTTGTTATAGATGACAGCAGGCTTGAAATTTCATCAGCCTCAAGTCGTATGGGGAAAAAGGTTATAGAGCTTGAGAATATATCAAAGTCATATGACGATAGAATGCTTATTAACGATTTTAGCTATATACTCCTTAGACGTGACAGAGTTGGTGTAATAGGTCCTAACGGCTGCGGAAAATCAACGCTCCTCAAGATTATAACTCGCCAGCTTGAGCCAGATACAGGAACTGTTGAAACTGGAGAAACTGTCAAGATTGGATATTTTGCTCAGGAAAATCAGGCTCTCGACGATGATAAGAGAATAATCAGATTCATAAGCGATATAGCAGAGAATGTAAAGACTGATGATGGGTACTTTTCTGCATCTCAGATGTTAGAGCGTTTTCTGTTTCCACCTTACATGCATTCGGTGAAGGTAGGCGCTTTGTCTGGTGGAGAAAAGAGAAGACTATATCTTCTTAGCATACTTATGCAGGCACCAAATGTTTTGATTTTGGACGAGCCCACAAACGATCTTGACATAGAGACTCTTACAATTTTAGAAGATTATCTGGATGATTTTCAGGGAGCTGTTATAGCTGTCTCCCACGATAGATACTTCCTTGACAGAGTATGTGAAAGGACTCTTGCTTTTAGAGATGGTGGGGAAATAAGGCTTTACAATGGCGGCTATAGCGATTTTGATGCTGCAAGAACAGAGGAGGAAAAACAGCTCAAAGCCCTCAGAAAAAAATCGGCTGAGAAGGCAGAAACTGCAAAAGCGCAGGATAATGTAGACGATTTAAAAGTGCAGGGAAAAGAAGTAGGAGCGTCTGAAAACACAGCATCAAAGGCTTCTCAGAAGGCGAAGTTTACATTCAACGAAAAGTATGAATTTGAACATATAGATGAGGAAATAGAAAAGCTAGAAAAAGCTATAGAAGATAAGGAAAAGGAGATAAAGGATAATCCTACAGCATATTCAATGCTTGCAACTCTTATGGAGGAAAAAGACGAGCTTGAGCTTCAGCTTCTTGAGAAAATGGAGCGCTGGGAATATCTAAATGAGATAAACGAAAGAATAAAGCAGCAGAGAAATGGAAAGTAGAAATGCTTAAATCACTTGTAAAATATGGATTTGCAGTACTTCTTGCAGTAGTATGCTTTACTTTGATAGTGCAGATGAAATATAGCCTGTCGCTACCTGAGTATTTAGCATACTCTATGCCTTTGACTCAAGAAGAAAAAGCGTATCTAAAAGAAAATAAAAAGCTTGTATGTAGTATTGACCCAGACATATCGCCATATTCCTTTATAAATGAGGATACGGGAGAGCCGGAGGGTATGATATACGACTATCTTCGTGCTCTTGCTCTTGAGATTGGGATAGATGCAGAGTTTACATATAACGAGGGAAGAGATTCAATCGAGGCTCTTAAGGACGGAAAAGCCGACATGATCACAGCTTTCTTCGACAAAAAAGGCTCGCCGGATTACTTGTCAGCACAGAGGCTTTGCAGAATACGAGGCGTAATTGTATCAAAGTCAGACTCTGAGTACATAAAAAACGCTAAAAATATGAACGGGAAAAATATAGTTCTCGTAACGGAAACCTCTATGGAGGACATGTTTTTGGACGGCATAAAATTTACTCCTAATACGAAAATCACAAGAGTCGCAGATACAAGGCAGGCTCTCAATATGCTCACAGAGAAAAAGTGCGATGCTGTAGTCGGAATCGAGAGTTTGATTCGCCACAGTGCATCGGCAGATAATATGGAAAAAGATATTTACATAAGCCCAGATCCTCTGTTTGATGGATATATGACGGCAGGTGTAAGTACATATGATACGCAGCTTCTGAACATCGTGAACAAAGGCCTTCTGAAACTGAAAAAGAACGGAATTATGCTCCATACTGAGCGAAAATGGCTCGGTGATGCAGCGCCGGCAGTTGCGGACAATTCCAATGTCAAGATTGCTCAGTACATAATGATATTTTGTGTTATGGCTGTGCTTTTTCTTATGTTCTGGGAAGGCGTGCTAAACAGGAGAATTGATGCAAAAACACGGGAGATAAATTACCAGAAAAACAACCTGCAGCAGGTAATAGATAGTATTGGTTCTATGCTTGTTTTGATTAACAAAAAAAATAGAATAGAATTTTGCAATAGAAGCTGCCGCGAGATTACAGGCCTTACACAAGAGGAGCTTCGCCGCAAAGACGTGTATGAAATAGAGATTCTGTCGCATTTTCTAAGCAGCCTTGGAGAAGGCGAATCTAGCGGTGAGTTTTTCTTTAACGGAAGATATTACAACGTCAGACTAGAAAATATCAAAGCAAGGAAGGGAAGCATTCTTCTCGTATGTGACGATTGTACAGACAAGCGCTTTGCTGAGCAGAAGCTGAGACAGGAAAACAAGATGAGCGCAGTAGGCCAGCTTTCGGCAGGTTTAGCTCATGAAATCAGAAACCCACTTGGCCTGATAAAAAATTATTCATATATTCTCAAAGGCTATGCTACAGACGAAATGTCAAAGCATTCCCTCGAGGTAATTGGAGATTCGGTTGCAAGAATCAATACTCTAATAGAAAATCTTCTGAGCTTTTCCCGCCTTAGTGGCGATAAACCATCAAAATTTGACATAGGAAAATCCCTGGAAAATATCTTTGCTCTAGAAAAGAAAAAGCTAGAGAAGGCTTCTGTAGATTTCCGCCTTATTTATCCAAAGAACACAGAGGTTTACACGATAGAGGAAGCTATCAAGATAATTTCCTACAACCTAGTGAATAATGCTGTAGAGGCGATGGAAGATGCAAAAACAAAGACGAGAAAGCTGAGCGTAAAGGTTTCTGTTCAAAACAACATACTGAACATGCAATTTAGAAACAACGGACCAGTAATTTCCGAAGAAAATCTAGAAAATATTTTCAATCCGTTTTTTACAACAAAAGAAACCGGCACGGGCCTCGGCCTTTATATTGTCAGCAGTGAGATAGATAAGCTCGGTGGAAGCATCAGTGTAACTAGTAGCGAGAAGGAAACCTCATTCAACATTAGCATACCTATGGAGGAAGTGAAATGACAGAAAAAAAGAATTACAGAATTCTCATCGTAGATGATGAGGTAGAATATCAGACCGTGTTTTCGTACATTCTTTCTGCGGGAGGCTACATGGTTGAAACAGCATCTAGCGGCAGAGAGGCGCTCGAAAAGCTCGAAAAAGAGAGCTTTGATCTAGTTATGACTGACTTTAAAATGCCAGAGATGGACGGACTTGCGCTTATGAAAGAAGTAAAGGACAAACATCCCGGGACAGAAGTTATGATAATCACAGCCTTTGGAACTGTCGAAAGCGCGGTAGATGCGATGAAGCACGGTGCAGCCGGATATTTTATCAAAGGAAATGATCCAGAAGAGCTGATTGTCGACATAAATAGGCTTGCGAAGATTAAGCTATTAGAAAACGAAAACAGATTCCTGCAGGAATCCTTTGATTCTGATGATATGTTTCTTGCTAGCAAAAACAGGGCTTATAATAGGGTTCTTGAAACTTGCAGAAAGGTTGCAAAATCAGATATAAACGTTTTAATCCTCGGAGAGTCAGGGGTCGGCAAGGAAATAATAGCAAAATATATCCATCGCCTTAGCGGAAGAAAGGGCGGTCATTTTGTTGCTGTAAACTGCCAGGTGTTCGGAGATGGAACGCTAGAATCAGAACTTTTCGGCCATGAGAAGGGAGCGTTTACAGGGGCTGTCGAAAAAAGAATCGGAAGATTTGAGACTGCAAATGGCGGGACTCTTTTTCTCGATGAAATCGGTGACATGCCCATGAGCATACAGGGAAAGCTTTTGCGTGTTTTAGAAACAAAGACGATAGAAAGGGTAGGAAGTAACAGAGCAATTGACCTTGACACAAGGTTCATATCCGCCACAAACAAAGATTTGGAAAGCGCGATAGAAGAAGGAACCTTCAGGGAAGACCTTTTGTTTAGAATAAATACTATAACTGTTACGGTTCCGCCGCTTAGGGAAAGAATGGAGGATCTTCCGGGGCTTGTTGATTTTTTCGTAAGGAAAATTGAAAAGGACCAGAAAAAGAAGATTACAAGAATTTCTGATGATGCCTGGGAATATCTTTTAAATTACGATTTTCCCGGCAATGTGAGAGAGCTAAAAAATATTCTCGAGAGAATGGTTGCGCTCAGTGAAAACGGTGAGCTTTGCAGTATAGGAACCGTTAGCGGGTCAAATTCGGGATCAAAGAATCTGCCGTGCGGTGTGCAGCTTCAGAGCAGTTTTGATGATTCGCTTAGGGATGCAAGAGCTCAGTTTGAGAAGAATTACATAGAAAATGTGTTGAAAAACTGCGGCGGAAACGTATCTCAGGCAGCAGATGTTCTAAAGATAACTAAGCGCCAGTTATGGAACAAAATCTCGGAATACAACATTACGAAATAGTTTTAGGAAATAAAATTCACAAGTGGAGTGAAATAAATTTCACTTACTGAAAAAAATTTCACCTACGAAGATGGATAAAGCAGTAAGAATGTTAAAAAATGAACAAAAAATATTTTGGCATGATTTCTGCTTATATAGGGAGTGTAAGATAAATACTCCCTACAGGTATAAAGGTAAGGAGTATTTATGGAAAATAAAACTGAACAGAAGAAGCCCCCGCTTTGGCTTGCTCTAGTTCCGTTTGCATGTCTGATACTTGTAATGCTTCCGAGCGTTATACTTCTCGGGGCAAGTCCGCAGATACCTTTGATAATCAGTATTATGGTTACATCGCTTATAGGTATTCTTGCTCTCGGGTGCAGATGGGAACAGATAGAAAAGGCAATGGTGGATGCAAATGCAATGGCTATGCAGGCTAACTTTATCATCATGATAGTAGGCTGTCTTATAGGAGTATGGATGGCAGGTGGAATCGTACCGGGACTTATATATTATGGTCTCAAGATATTTACACCGGGAATCTTTCTCACGTGTCTTCCTGCGATCTGTGCTATTATATCTGTCTGCACAGGTTCTGCGTGGACTACGGCAGGAACCATAGGAATTGCGGCCATGGGGATTGCGGCAGGTCTGGGTATACCACTTCCTATTGCAGCAGGGGCCATCATTACAGGAGCGCAGCTCGGCGACAAACTATCTCCGTTGTCGGACAGTACAAATCTAGCGGCCGGAGTTACAGGTGTCAATCTCTTTGACCATGTAAAACACATGCTTTGGACAACTGTACCGAGTTTCTTGATTGCGAATGTGATATTTGCAGTGATAGGTACAAGATACAGCTCAGATGCTGCGGATATTTCACAGATAAACATGATCTGTGACACGCTGCAGGCTAATTTCAAAATAACGCCATGGATTTTTATAGCGCCTGCGTCTGTAATTTTGATGATTATCCTCAAGATTCCGGCCATACCCGGCATGGTCTTTGGGACGGTCGTCGGAGTGGTATTTGCTTTTGTTCAGGGAGAGGATGCTGGTGCGGTAGTTAACCAAATGATTTACGGCTATGAGCTTTCGACGGGAAACGGAATGGTCGATACTCTGCTTAACAGAGGAGGCATGCAGGAGATGATGTATACAATTTCTCTTGTAATCTGCGCTCTAGCATTTGGAGAGCTCCAACCTATTGTCACTCTCTGTCAATCTGAGGTAAGGTAAACCCATATGGGACACTATTAAAAACTGTTTCCGATTCAATTTGAGTTATTCTGAATACCCCCTCTGTCAAGCTCTGTAAAGCTCTGAAAGTTAGCTGATTGTTTGCTCCAGCTAATAATTGGGGAATGCCTTGATATTACCATCGACATCTGTTATATGACCACCATGCTTCGTACGTTCGATCATGGTAAACAGTATTCAATTAAACTTCCTATCGAAAGCACAAGATATTTTCTTGTCTATAAATAATATAACGCATACGAGACGGTTTGTCCATGCGTTTTTGACTGGCAAATTTTATTCAGTAAAAATATCTGTAACCTTTTTTGTAACTGAATCTCCATCATTCCATTATCAAATGATGGAGATTCCAATAGATATGATGGAGATAGACTAATTACTTCATCGTCTTCGCCAGTGAATTGAGCAATGCCCGCATCTCTGGATTTGCCAACACTTTTGCCAGAAGTTCCGAATCGACTTCATCAACAACAGTTGCATTATTATTTTCCTGCTGTACATGCATCTGTGGATCCAGATTCTTCTTCTCATAAAATGCTTCTTCAAAAAGCTCTGCATTTTTCCTTCGGTCATCATCCAGAATATGAGAGTACACATCCGTAACCATATTGACCTGAGCATGGCCGGAATCACCCTGTACCGCCTTGATATCTCCACCATTCAATTTCAGCTTATAAGTAACGCTGCTATGACGGAAACTGTGAAATACAACCGGTGGGAGATTATAGTCCTCGATCAGTTTTTTTAAAGGACCACGGATTGCTCCATCTCCGAGAGGAAGCCCAAAGGTACTTGCCATAACCAGGTTATAGTCCATATATTCATCACCAAGAATTTCTTTCATTTCATCTTGCTCAGCTTTCCAGTCTACCAGCATATTAGCAACACTCTTCGGTAAGAATATTTTACGCACACTGCTTTCTGTCTTCGGTGTTTTCAGAATACGGACCGTAGAATTCTTCTTATGATTTGTCGGAAATACCAACAACACATCTTTTCCATCCAATGCATTTAAAGATTCTTTTCTTATACGCTGTGATTCTTTGTTGATGAAGACATATGCACGGTTTTCTTCAATTGCCTCATGAGAAATATCTACACAATCCCAGGTAAGACCAAGCAGCTCACCAAGTCGCAGGGAACATGAGAAAGATAGATTAATTGCGAGCTTTAATCGTTCATCTTCACAGACACTGAGCGCATACATCAATGTATCCGCTGTCCAGAT
>CAUWFN010000005.1:0-14644 GCA_963558075.1 uncultured Clostridia bacterium
GGTCTGTTCGGGATTTCTTGAAAAAACAAGTTGTTCTATCGTTTGTCCTGCTTTTTCATTTTTTAGACGAATTTCAAAGCGGTTCTTAATGTCTGTTTTTATGCCTTTGCTTTTTTGTTCCTTTTCTTTTTCATACAAGCAAAAATAAATAGAACTATACCTTCTACGTAAGTATCTTCTTTTATGTAATAAGCTTGGTCTCGAAGTTTTTTAGGATTCTTCACATAAAAGCGTTTTGCCATTGCACCAACAGATCGGCCTGTTCTAAACGGAGTTTCTTCTATTTCCTTTATCTTATTATTTATCTCGTTTGACCATGCTTTAGTATGAACATTTTGTCTTCGTCCATCTCCTGGCACATATTCAACTTTACAGTTACAGTGTTTATGTCTTTTGAATACATCATGATTCTTTTTTTGTTTTATATCTGCATAATAATATACCCCTGCAATTTTATTGCACCATTCACAGCATTTTCTAACCACCGTTCTAACTATTTTAGGGTTTAATCCAGATTCATGCTGAAAATCAGCATTTTCATGAACTGTGTCATCAATAACTTGCAGATGTGGGAATCCGTCATCGTCTTTTGATATATAAAAACAGCACGGTGATATCGCCTTCGATAAAACCGCACTGTCAAAGAATGTATCCACATTATTCGTTTTAAAGTTTCATTTTTAATTATCTATTTCTGTATTACAATAAAATAAAAAAAACGCTGTAAGCGACTAATTAAGTCATTTACAGCGATTGCAATCTTGGTTGCGGAGGGAGGACTTGAACCTCCGGCCTCCGGGTTATGAGCCCGACGAGCTACCAACTGCTCTACCCCGCGATATCAAATTGTTTTCGACCTTTAACTGGTACCAACCAAATTAAGTTGGTGCCGGAGACCGGGGTCGAACCGGTACGATCGGTAAGGATCGCAGGATTTTAAGTCCTGTGCGTCTGCCAATTCCGCCACTCCGGCATACATATACAAACTTGTTAAAAAAATGGCTCCGAGAGTGGGGCTCGAACCCACAGCCTACCGGTTAACAGCCGGTTGCTCCACCATTGAGCTATCTCGGAATACCTTGTCGGAGATACGTTCGTGTTTTTAACTCACTCGCGACTACATTAATTATTATATATCAGGCATGCGGTTTTGTCAACACATTTTTTCTACTTTTTTATGTTTTTTACACACATCATATTTTCGTTGAAAATTCAACGGTTTGTAGACATATAGATACGCAGCAAAACCGAAAGCCCGTAATTTTTCAATTTATTTATGATAAATTGCCAGGTTTAATACCTCTATCTTCAGCATTATTTTTTTGAATTAAAGCGATTTTCTCTGAATATTTCTTCGCTTTTTCCGGCTCATTGTTCGCTACGTAAATTTCCACGAGCTCATCCATAGCCTCTAAATTGCTTGGTGATAACGTCAGAACCTGCTTGAATGCTTCTTCCGCCTTGTGAAGGTCTCCTGTCTGGCTATAAGCTGCACCAAGGTAATACCAAAGAGGCCACCAAGTATTGAAGCGTTCGTCATCTCTATAGCCTTCTAGTATAACAATGCCCTCAGCATATCTTCCGGAAAGCACATCATTGTAGCCCTCTTCGATTTTCACAGGATCCTCTAGCTTAGGCATCCATTCGTTAATCTCCTCAATAAGAGTGCTATCGCTTGTAAGCTTTAGGAATTCTTTCCATGTCAGCTGAGCTTTGACATAAAGCCCTAGGTTAAGATATGCATATCCAAGGAAATAGAATCCCATATCAAAATCAGGCTTCTTAAGAGTGAGTTTTTCGAAACTATCTAGTGACTCAGCCTTGTAGCGTCCGATATAGTCCTCATCTTCTCCAATCTCATAGCTGTCTTTGCATGCTCTGCCGTAGCAATAAAGCGCATCCGCTGATTCGGGATCGATAAGCAATGCTGCCCTAAAACAGATGCACGCATAATCATAATCCTTTTTTGCTGCGCTATCAATACCCTCGTTCAGTAGAGGCTTGATAAAGTCTTTTGTAAAACTTCTGATTATATACTGAACGTAATTGTCTCTATATTTAAAATTTATATCACAACCTATTATTGTTGCCATATTCTGTGCGATTTTTAAATTTGTCAGTCCTGTCAGTTCAGTTTTCTTTACAGGTACAGGGACACCCGAAAGAATGTCCTTGACACCTGCTTTTTCCAGATAGTTGTCGGAAAGTTCATCGAAAATGTAATCATTTACGTAAGGTCTCAGAAATTCTCCTATTCTGTCCTGTATAATCTGTTCTTCCATTATATCTCCCATCCTTTTCTCATAAATTTCTTAACCGCCTCGGAGTTCATCGAAGCGCAAAGGTCCTCTTCTGCTGCACGTCTAATTGTTTCAGCCTCTGCAGGATCCCTAGATACCGAAACGCCATATGCATTCAGTATTCTATATAAATCTTCTTTTTTGTGAGACCTATGCTGGTAACCACATCCATAATAGAATTCGGCTAGCGAATCAAAAAAATCAAACGCAGACTCTGATTTCTCAATCAAAAGGCTGACGCTTTTATCAAAGCCGCCACGATTGTGATATAAATCCAACACATTCTCTATCATTTTAAGTCTGGCTAGCTCTTTTGATGAGATAAATTTTGTTGAAATAACCTCATATGGAGCACGCCTTCTATATATTATATCAAAGTTTTCTCTGTTTTTATACAGATTTGTTCCCTTAAGAAGTTTTAGAAATCCAAGCTGCAGGTTGTCTGCTCCCATAGTATACACATCATTGAAGGAATTTCTGAATGTATCAAAATCCTCAAACGGAAGACCTGCTATAAGGTCAACATGTATATGAGAATTTTTCATTTCAAGAAGAGCTTTGACGTTTTCAGCAATACGACTTACGTTCGTACTTCTTCTAATCGCCGAAAGAGTCTTCGGATTGGTGCTCTGTATGCCTATCTCGAACTGAAAAAGGCCTTCTCGCGCATTTTTTATAACTTCTAGATGTTCAGGTCCAATAGTCTCTGCACATATCTCAAAATGGAAATTTGTGATTCCATTGTCATTTTCTATGAGGAACCTCCAGATATCGAGTGCCCTTTGTTTATCAAAGTTAAAAGTTCTATCGATAAACTTTACCTGCTTTACATTTCTGTCTATAAAAAACATCAGCTGTTCTTTTGTTTTCTCCAAAGATAAAGCTCTCACAGTCTTATCAATTGAGGACATGCAGTAGCTACATCTATACGGGCAGCCTCGCGAGGATTCGTAGTATATTACCTTGTCTTCTTCGATGTCTAGATACTTATACGGAAAAACTATATCATTCATCGCTTTTAGGGGAGCATGAGGAGTCGTTATAATCTCGTCATTTTCATTATCTCTATATGTCAGCGACAAAACTTTGTTTAGGCACAAAGCTCCGCAGGATGCATCAGCGCTCTCAGCGCCATTCTTTAATGAAGCTTCTATTTTTATCATCTCAGAAAGTAGCTGAACAAAGCTATCCTCCCCTTCGCCTCTTATTATACAATCTGCCCACGGATTTTCTCTCAGAAAAATATCACTTTCGTAGCTAACCTCAGGACCACCTAGAACAATTTTGAGATTAGGCACCGCCTGTTTAAGTTCCTCGCAGAGAACCTTTGTCTGTTCTATGTTCCATATATAGCACGACATACAAACTACATCGTAATTGCCGCGCAATATTTCTCCGTATACGTAGCTGTAATCATTGTTTATCGTATATTCTATTAAACTTATATCTATATATTCATCAAGCCCTGCTTCCTTTGCCTGGGCATATAGATATTTTACTGCAAGGTTTGAATGAATATATTTAGAATTAAGTGTCGTCAAAAGTACTTTCATTTATTTTTCCTTTTTTTCATTTTTGGATTTAAATTCGGACTGCCTGTAAAATTCCGATTTATAATTCGGATTGCATATAGTTTTTCCGAAACAAACTTAAGCTCCTTCTAAAATAATGACTCTAGAGCATTCTGAATCTCTCGTCTTTTAGTAGGCCTGAGTTTTCCATTGCTCTTTCTAGCTGAGCAAGCATTCTATCTCTATCCTGAGGAAGATTTCCTCTGAGAGATACGTAGTTTGAGGCATGATTACTTCTAAACACGCATTCGCTCTTTGGATTCATGTGTTTTAGCATCAGATAAGTTTCTTTTACGACTTCTTCACCTGTAAGCACATGGAAATTTCCCTCCTGAATGTCGCGGTACAGAGGTGTACATGGCTCAAGCATCAATGTAAGAAGGCTCACGTATGATGCATTCATCTCGCTTATCATTTTTCCTGTCTCAATTGCATGCTCCTCCCAGCCTTCTCTTCCTGCCATTCCAGAAATAAAAATAACTGAAGTTTTGAGACCCTGCTCCTCTGCAAAGTTAACTGCGTCGATAAGCTCGCGGGCCGTAACTCCTTTGTTGATTGCCTTTAGAACTTTATCGCTTCCTGATTCTGCACCGATATAAATAATCCCGATTCCAAGGTCTCTGAGTTCTCTAAGCTCTTCTGCAGATTTTCGCAAAATGTCTTTTGCTGAGCCATATACTCCGACTCTACTGCATTCTGGGAAAAGCTCTCGTATAGTCTCTAGTATAACCCTAAGCTTATTATTTGACAGGCAAAGTGCATCGCCATCGCATAGAAAGATTCTTCCAACGCTTCTGTACATGCGTCTTGCTTCCTGCAAGTCTTCTATTACTTCTTCTACATTTCTCACTCTGAACTGTTTTTCCTTGAACATTCCGCAGAATGTACATGTGTTGTGAGAACATCCTATTGTTACCTGCACAAGCAGGCTATATGCCTCACTCGGAGGTCTGTAAATGCTTCCTTCGTATCTCATATTTTCCTTTCATTAACAAGTAACAAGGGGATAGCACCACTGGCACTATCCCTCTTAAACTCTCCAATATCCTGTGTCCTACATTTTTTCCGGTGATTTAATTCCGAGAAGTGCAAGTCCGTTTCTGATTGCATTTTTAGCTGCAATAACAAGTGAAACCTTTGCAATTTTTTCGTTTTCATCTTCTGCAAGAATATGTTCATCGTGGTAGAACTTGTTGAAGGCCTGAGCCATATCAACAATATGTCTTGTTACGATTGAAGGCTCATACTTCTGACCTGCATCAACAATTACTGCAGGAAGCTGATAAATCAGCTTAACAAGTTCATATGCACTTTCGCTGCACAGGAAGCTGTAATCTACATTCTCTGTATCCATAGCCTTTGCTACTATATCATCTCCTGCTTTTCTTAGTACACTTGCGCATCTTGCATGTGTGTACTGAACATAAGGACCTGTTTCACCGTCAAAGTTAAGAACCTTATCCCATTTGAATGTATAGTCTTTGATTCTGTTGTTTGAAAGCTCCTGGAAAATTACTGCTCCAATACCTACTTCCTTTGCAACTTCATCAACATTTTCTGCATTAGGATTCTTTTCTAATATAATTTCCTTTGTTTTTTCTACGGCTTTGTTTAGAACATCCTCAAGGAATACTACTCTTCCGTGTCTTGTTGACATTGTTCCCTCTTCTAGACTTACAAGTCCAAATGGAACGTGTACGCAGTCTTTAGCCCAATCATATCCAAGAAGTTCAACAATCTTGAACCACTGCTGGAAGTGAAGGTTCTGCTGTGATGCAACTACGTAAATATTCTTGTAGAAGTCATATGTTTCTTTTCTATATACTGCCGCTGCGATATCACGAGTGATATAAAGTGTTGATCCGTCTGATTTTGTAATCAAAGCAGTTCCTAGTCCGTATTCTTCTAGGTCTACAACCTTTGCTCCCTGTGAAGTTTCTAGAAGTCCTTTGTCCTCTAGTTCTTTTACGAATCTAGGCATTTTATCAGAGTAGAAACTTTCACCGTTGTATGAGTCAAACTGAATATCTAGCATGTCATATACTCTTGTGAATTCCTTAAGACTTTCTTCTCTGAACCACTGCCATAGCTCAACTTCTTCCGGCTCCTGTTTTTCTAGGCGTGCAAAGATAGCTCTTGCCTCGTCGTTCAGTTCAGGATGCTCTTCTGCTTCAACATGGAATTTTGTGTAGTAGCTCAGAAGCGTTTTGATTGGTTCTCTTTCAACATCTTCTCTATTGCCCCAGTGTCTGTATGCGCAGATCATCTTTCCAAACTGAGTTCCGTAATCGCCCAGATGATTTATTCTTACCACATCATAACCTAAGCAATCATAAATCTTGTATAAAGAGTTTCCGATTACTGTACTTCTGATATGACCGATGTGGAATGGTTTTGCAATATTAGGTGATGAGTACTCTACGATTACTTTTTTGTTGCCGCCAAGGTCTGATTTTCCGAAATCTGCTCCTGCTCCGATAACATCAGAAACAGTATCACGAATCATAGCTTCTTTTGAGATGAACATGTTTACATATGCGTTTACCTGCTCAACTTTTTCGAACATAGGATCCTCGGAAATAGCCTCTGCAATTCCCTTTGCGATAAGAGGCGGTGCCTTTCTCATAATTTTTGCAAGTCTAAAGCAAGGAAAAGCGTAGTCTCCCATCTTAGGATTTTGTGGAATTTCTACGATTGCTTCTACTTCTTCCACGCTCATATCAGGAATCTGAGCGCTAATCAGTTTTGATATTTCGTTCTTAAAATTTATCATTATCTATCTCCTTTTCAGATATTACATTTATGTCATTTTTCTTAAGCAGTCTGGCAAAACAGCCGTCTCCGTCTCTCAAGACTCCAGAAAACGTTCCATCATAAATTTTACCGCTGCCGCAAGAAGGGCTTTTTGCCTTGAGAATAGCGCCTTCAATCTTTTCTCCTAGACGCCCTGCTTCTTCTTTTGCATCATCAAAGCAGAGCAAGGCTCCGCGGACAAAGTATTCTGTTACATCCTGCCCTTCGCAGTTTATTATCTTTTCTGAACCATCCTGTGCATACTCGGATGGAAGTCTTGGAGTTGTCATGCCGCCTCTACATTCTGGGCAAACACCGCAATATGATTTACCAGAAGCGAGAAAATCAACGACCGCCTCGCTTTTGTTGTCATTTCCATCATATCTGCATTTTTCTCCAAGAAGACATCTGCTTACTATATACATTTTTTTAACCTTCCTAATGGCATGCGTATCATGTTCGTTTCATCGTTACGATTGTTACGCCTTCTCCGCCTTCGTTATACTTTCCGGCTCTGTATGAAGCTACAGACTTATGATGCTTTAGCATTGACCTTATTCCGTTTTTGAGGATACCCTCGCCGCGGCCGTGAATAATAGTCACCTTTTCTAGACCTGCAATGTAAACATCATCTATGTACTTGTCAACTTCCATTACAGCATCATCGAGGTTTTGGCCCTGCACGTTGATGCTTGCAGAAACGCTCGAAGACTTCGCCTTATAAATACTACCATATTTTGCAGCTTTTGGCTTGCTTTTTTTCTTTGTTCCGTCATTTATGAGGGCTAAGTCATTTAGATTTATGTTGGCTTTCATGATTCCAATCTTAACCATTACATCGCCCTTTGAATCAGGAAGAGATAGAATCTCGCCGTTTTGGTCTAAAGTCAAAACTTTGACCCTGTCTCCAACCTTAAGCTCCGAAGCTTTAACAGGATTACTGTTTATCTGTTTGATAACACGCTGTGCGTACTTGTCTTCGCTTTCCTTGAGACGTTTTTTGCTCTTTTCTAGACGCTTGTTTCTCTCGCCCAGGCTATCTGCTTTTGCAAGATCTCTGAGCTCTTTCTGTACTTCCTTTGCTGTCGTCCTTGCATCTCGAAGTATATCTCTTGCTTCTTCCTTTGCATTATCAATTATTTTCTGCTTCTGTTCAGTCAGCTCTTTGATTTTTCTATCAAGATCCTCCTGCTTCTGCTTCATTGCTACATTGATTGCAATAGCCTCATCTCGTTCGGCTTCAGCTTTTTTCTTGTCATTTTCTATAGCACTTATTACATTTTCAAACTCGATGTCCCCATGCTCAATTAGGTGTGATGCCCTGTCAATAATCGAGTCATCTATACCAAGTTTTCTCGAAATTTCAAAGGCATTAGACTTTCCTGGTATTCCAATTGACAGTCTATACGTAGGACTCAAAGTCTGTACATTAAACTCCATCGACGCATTCTCAACGCCATCAGTAGATAGAGCATATTTTTTTAGCTCGTTATAATGAGTTGTCGCCATAGTGCATGCACCAAAGCTTTTTAGCTTCTCTAATATTGAAATCGCAAGGGCTGCACCTTCTGTCGGATCAGTTCCTGCGCCAAGCTCGTCAAGAAGCACGAGAGACTTTTCATCAGCCTCATCTAGTATCTCCACTATGTTTTTCATATGTGAAGAGAATGTAGATAGGCTCTGCTCTATGCTTTGTTCATCTCCGATGTCAGCAAATATATTGCTAAAAACAGGCACTGTACTCTTTGATGATGCCGGGATATGAAGTCCGCTTTGCGCCATCATAGACAGAAGTCCTACAGTCTTAAGGCTTACTGTTTTTCCGCCTGTATTAGGTCCTGTAATTATAAGTGTGCTGAAATCATCGCCAAGGGTCACGTTCAGAGGCACCGCCTTTTTTCTGTCAATCAGCGGGTGGCGACCCTGGACTATCTTAAGGACTCCGTTTTCGCTTAAGCTTGGCTCTTCGCCTTCCATCTTCACAGACAGCTTACCCTTTGCCATTATAAAATCAAGATTCAGTAGAATCTTCTGGTTATTTTTCAGTTCATAAAAATGTTCTGCTACTCTTGAAGACAGCTCCTGCAGAATTCTTGCAATCTCAGCCTGCTCGGCTATTTCTAGTTCTCTCAGCTTATTGTTAAGGTCAACTATAACCTGAGGCTCGATAAACAAAGTTGCTCCTGCCTTTGACTGGTCATGGACGATGCCAGCAAACTGGCCTCGGTGCTCCTGCTTTACAGGTATTACGTATCTTCCATCTCTCATCGTTACAATGGCATCCTGAAGATATGTTCGATTTTCTGTAGAATTTATTATCCTGTTTAACCTGTTTCTGATTGCGTCGTTTTGCATGGAGATATTTCTTCTGATGCTTTTTAGCTCAGAAGATGCATTATCGCTCATTTCGTCTTCTGAAATTATGCATCTGTCAATCTCATTTGCAAGAGACGGTGCTGTAGCAAGAAGCTCTGTAAGGGATCTTATGAGTGGAAGCTCCGGAACATCCGGTGACTTCATGAACGTGTAGACAGCATTTGCAATGTTCAGGTTGTAGTGTACCTGAAGAAGCTGCTTCATGTTCAGACACCCGCCCTTTTTCGCCAGCTGAACAGCATTTTCTATGTCATATATGCCTCCTGTAGGAAGCGCACCTTTATGCACAATAAGGTCAACTGCTTCTGTAGTTGACCTTAGTTCATCTGCTATTACATGTATGTCTGTATAAGGTCTGAGCTCTGAAACAGTCTTACGGGACATTTCAGAGCCAGCCTCTGCCTTCAAAAGCTCTATTATTTTTTCATATTCTAAAACATATAGTGCTCTTTTGTTCATATTCTATTTCCTTAATCGTTTTTTAATTTCAGTTTTTCCAGTTCGCTCTTGAGCTGGATGTTTTCCATCTGAAGATCAAAGAAACTGTTCTCGTATTCGTTGCACTTTTCTCTGAGTTTTCGAATTTTCTCATCGCTCTCACGAATATTTTCTCTTAGCTCTTCCATTGAATCCAAAGATTTCACGCTGGTTTTCTGAGTTTCCTCTAGCATATTTCTATGGTATTCATTTTCTTTTTCGAGAGCTTCTTTTTCTGATAGAAGTCTCGTAACCTGCTTCAGAGTGTCAAAATATTCTTCTGATATATTTACAGCTGACAACACTGCAAGGCTTCCTGCGGATTTGTCCTCAACATGCTTTGCAAGCTGCTTCATGTGCTCGTCAACATGCTTTGCAATACCCAGAATTTCCTCCTCCGGCTTATCGCCTATAACAGTATATTCTTTGCCATAAATTCTAACGACAATTCTGCTAGCCATAACTATCCTCCTTGTTTTTAGTTATCTCTGATAGTTGCCCCTAGCTTTTCTCTCAGTGCCTTTATTACGCCCTGGTGAGCGTTTTCTGTTTCTTCGTCTTTTAGAGTACGTTCATCATGTCTGTATGTCAGACTGAATGCAACGCTCTTCTTGCCAGATTCAACCTGCTCTCCTCTATATACGTCAAAGAGCTTGATGCTCTTCAGCAGCTGTGTACCTGCTTCTCTGATTATCTTTTCGATTTCACCAACTGTGCAATCCTCATCTACTACAAGAGCAACGTCTCTTGATGTTGCAGGATATTTTGGTGGCTGGTGATACTGGATTTCTTTGTTTGAAAGCTCAACAAGTACATCAAAGAATAGTTCGCAGCAGTATGCTCTTGTTCCAATGCCGAAGTTTTCGCATACGTCAGGATGAACTTCTCCCATAATACCAAGCTGAATTTCTTCTCCAAGAGGTGATACCGCTGTCATTACAGCGCATCTACCAGGATGATATAGTCCGTATTCTGATTCAGCAGTGAATTCTACGTCTCTAATTCCAAGCTTATCAAGAAGTGCAACAACCATGCCCTTCAGTGTGAAGAAATTTTCTCCATCACCGTATAGACCAATTGTAAGGTCAAGTGACTCAAATGGAAGTGCCTTTGGATCGATATAGTTCTTGGCAAATACTGTTCCGATTTCGTATGCTCTTACGGCTTCTACGTTTCTTGAGTAGTTTCTTCCGAGAACTTCAAGCATTCCAGGTGTCAGTATTGTTCTCATTGCAGCTGTATCCTCACCCATTGGGTTGATAAGCTCAACAAGGCCTCTTTCCCATCCGTCTTCTGCAATTCCTGCAGCATCTAGAATCTTATTGTTTATGAATGAGAATGTCTGGATTTCGTTAGCTCCCATACCACACAGAGTATCTCTTGTTAGAGTTCTAAGGTCAAAGCTCTTAGTATTCTGTGCTGTTGTGTTTGCACTTGGAAGTGTCATTGGAAGATTGTCATATCCGTACATTCTTGCAATTTCTTCTACATAGTCTACTTCTTCAAGAAGGTCCTGTCTTACTGTAGGTGGAGTAACTACAAGGTTATCTCCCTCGCCTTCAACTCTCATCTCTAGGCTTTCTAGAATCTTAACCATTTCTTCTCTTGAAATATCAGTTCCTAGAACCTTATTAATTCTGCTAACTCTTGCAGTAACAGTCTTTGCTTCTCTAGGCTCTTTGTATACGTCTACTGAACCTTCTAGTACAGTTCCGCATCCAAGCATTTCTACAAGCTTACATACACGATCTGCTGCAGCTTCACAGAGATTTGGGTCAATTCCTTTTTCATATCTTCCGGAAGCTTCAGTTCTAAGACCAAGCTTTTTGGAAGTCTGTCTTACTGATGAACCAACAAAGTTAGCTGATTCTATAACAACTGTATTTGTTTCTTCTGTGATTTCTGAGTTAAGTCCGCCCATAACACCTGCAACTGCAACATGCTTTTCGGCATCGTTAATCATAAGCATTGTATCAGAAAGCTCACGCTCAGTTTCGTCAAGTGTTACGAACTTTTCTCCATTTTTCGCCATATCAACGACGATTTTTCTACCTGCAAGCTTTTCTATATCAAAAGCGTGAAGAGGCTGGCCATATTCAAGCATTACAAAATTAGTGATATCAACCATATTGTTGATAGGTCTCATGCCTGCTGCCATAAGTCTCTTCTGAAGCCACCATGGTGACTGCTCAATTTTTACATCCTTAATTACTCTTGCTGTATATCTTGGGCAGTTTTCTGAAAGGACTTCAACGCTGATATAATCTGAAGCCTTTTCTGAATGCTTGCTTGATTCGAGCTCAGGATATTTCATTGTTTCTCCAAATGTTGCAGCAGCTTCTCTTGCCATTCCAAGCATTGAAAGACAGTCAGGTCTGTTTGGAGTAATTTCGAAATCGATTGCATAATCTGAAAGTCCAAGAGCTTCGTCGATATTTTCGCCAAGCTTTTCATCCCAGTTTCCAGGTAGAAGCCAGATTCCGTCCTTTGAAATCATAGGTGCAACCTTGTCTGAAATTCCAAGCTCCTGTGGGCCGCACAGCATTCCATAAGAAGGAACGCCTCTTAGCTCACCAGCAGTAATTTTTACGCCACCTTCTACCTTTGGCTGTCCGTGAAGAGGTCCAGGTACTACGCTTCCGTCTACTGCAACAGGAACATATGCTCCCTCGTATACGTTGTTTGCGCCAGTTACAATCTGAAGAAGCTCTTCTTTGCCAAGGTTCAGCTGGCAGATAACAAGCTTATCTGCATTAGGATGCTTTTCGATTTTGTCAATTCTTCCGATTTTAACATTTTCCATGCCGCATCCGATTTCTTCACATGTCTCAAGGTTTGATCCGGACATAATCATTCTGTCACAGAATTCCTTTGCAGACACATTTATATCTACATAATCTTTTAACCAATTTAATGATACTAACATCTATCTTCCTCCTGATTTCCTTCTATTTGAACTGCTCAATAAATCTCATGTCGTTTTCGTATAGAAGTCTGATATCGTCAATTCCGTATTTTAGCATTGCGATTCTTTCTACACCCATTCCTACTGCAAAGCCTGTGTATTTTTCTGTGTCGATTCCACCTGCTCTGTGTACATTAGGGTGAGTCATTCCGCAACCTAGAATTTCAATCCAGCCGCTGCCTTTACATACATTGCAGCCTTTTCCGCCACATTTGAAGCATGATACGTCCATTTCTGCACTAGGTTCTGTGAATGGGAAATGGTGTGGTCTGAATTTTGTCTTTGTTTCAGGTCCGAAAAGTTTCTTGGCCATGTGATCAAGAGAGCCCTTCAGATCTGCCATTGTGATATCCTCGCCGATAACCATCATCTCTATCTGATGGAATGTATGTGAGTGAGTCGCATCAGGAGTGTCGCATCTGTAGCATCTTCCTGGAATTACGATCTTATATGGTGTTTCTAGTTCTTTTTCTGCTCTAACCTCTGCTGATGAAGTGTGAGGACGAAGAACAACATCATCGCTGATGTAGAATGTATCACTTAAGTCTCTTGCAGGATGAGTTTCTGGTGCATTCAGCCCGTCAAAAGTATTAAATACTGTATCGATATCCGGTCCTTCGTAAACAGAATATCCCATTGAACGGAAAATTCCTGTAATCTCTTCTATAACCTGAGTTACAGGATGCTTAACACCGCATTTAATTTCTCTGCCAGGTTCTGTAACGTCAATTTTTTCGGCTTTAAACTTTGCTTCTTTTGCTTTTTCCTTTAGCTCAGCAACTCTTTCGTTAAGCTCTTCTTCTATCTGAGCCTTTACTTTGTTTGCAGCCTGTCCTAATGCTTTCTTTTCTTCTGGAGCAAGTTTGCCCATTGAACGTAAAACTTCTGTTATTTTGCCTTTTTTGCCTAAATATTTTACTCTGACCTCTTCTGTATCTGCCAGAGATACTGCTTCGCCAAGAAGTGCTTTAGCTTCTTCGAGCATGTTTGCTAATTTTTCCTGCATTTCAAAAACCTCTCTTAAATTTATTTCTGTTTATCTGCTATCTATTTCAGATTGTCGTACGGATTCGTACATCAATATGCCTGCCGCAACCGAAGCATTCAGCGAGTCGATATTTCCGTACATTGGGATTTTGACCCTTACATCTGCATTTTCTATAAGCTCTTCGCTTACTCCGCGACCTTCATTTCCGATTACAATTGCAGCATCCTCGGAAAGGTCTGCATCGTAATGGTAATTATCCGTATCAAAACATGTAACAATCATTCTTTTCCCTAGAAAATCAAGAATTTCTCCAAGCTCATCATTGTCTGAGGCAAATAGAACTGGAAGACGGAATATAGAGCCGACGGCAGATCTTACTACCTTAGGGGAATATATATCGCCTGTGCCTTTCATTACGACAAGGCCTCCAAAACCTGCACCATCTGCGGTCCGAATGATCGTGCCGATATTACCCGGATCTTGAAGTCTATCAAGAACAACAAGGTTACCACTGCAGCCCTTGCGATTTTTGGATATACACTCAGAAAATGTCTTTAGTGTATAATCCTGTCTTGACACTACTGCCATTATGCCAACGCCATTTTCCATCTGCGCAAGCTTTCTGTAAAGCTTTGTGTCTAGTACATAAACTGCTGTTTTGCTGCATATTATAAGCTCTTCGAGTTTTGATATTAAACTGCTGTCTGCCTCTGAGTCAAGAATTATTTCTTCAATTTCTATGTTGTTTTTTACGGCTTCTTCTATGAGCTTATACCCTTCTATAAGATACACGCCCTCAGAGTCGCGATATTTTCTTTTTAAAAGCTTCAGCCAGCGTTTATATTTTTTGTTTTCTGATGAATTTATAGTGTTATACAACCTTAATATTACCGCCTTGTCTGAAATTTTTATGGACAGGTACGAGGGTAAACTTCCTTACAAAACGCCTGTCTCATAAATCACGAAAAAGCCGGTGGTAAAAACTCCGGCTTTGACTTTTTTATTTATTTTTTAGAAATGGTGGTATTCCGAAAATCGAATCACTTTCGTTTTCGTTTTTTGTCTTTTCGTAAATCTGGTCAAGAGTCGTTTCTAATGCTGTCAGTCCGTCTGGTGTTTATGTTACTTAGTCTTTTTTTTGTGGTTATTTTATAATATGGTAGCCGATAAATTA
>CAUWFN010000006.1:0-12831 GCA_963558075.1 uncultured Clostridia bacterium
GCATTAGTGCAATCTGCATTTTTGCATTGGTGCATTTTGCCCTTTTCCATTGGTGCATTTTGCACTAATGCATTGGGCATAGCATTATGAGTAGCTTCTTCACGAATTTCTCTTTCTTGATTTAGCTTTTTTTCTCTCATTTCATAATATAATTCTTCTAGTTTTTTATCGTTAATGGAATACCATTTTGTTTTATCTCTAGGGTCTTTATTAAAGTTACCAACTATCAAATATCCCATCTTCTCAAGCTTGGAAAAAGTTCTTTTGACAGTATCAATACTCATATAATCAAAATCATTTTCATGCCATGCTCGAATAGAATTGTATGTCCAATATCGTCCTTCAAAATAATTATTTCCAGACCTTTTATTAATTTCTATCCAGTAGTTTATTTGTTGAAGAACTAAAGCTTCATTTAAGCCTATTTCTCTTGCGAGCGTTTTATTTGCAAGTATTGGCTGCTCGTCAAACAAATACATACTCATTACTTCTTCCTCCTTTGCATTTTGTGTAAAGAAAAAGACGATAGTTTTTACTCTACCGTCTTTGTTTAATACTATTTAAATTTCTTTTAATCTATCTTTTCCATATTCAAGGTATGCTATTATCCATATCGCTATTTTAGGCAGTCCATATGGACTAAGTAGAAATGCAATTATTAAAGCTTGTATTCCTGTTACTGGGTCATTTTGCACAAAACAAGCCAATGATCCTAGTGTAACTAAAAATGCAATTACTCCTAAAACTACACCACTAATGCTTACAATGAACTTTGAGAAAGCAAGCATGATTGACATAATAAGAATTACTGGAAATAAGATAGTTCTTAATACTAATCTCATAATAAATTCCTCACTTTACTTATTTGCCTTATCTACGATACTTTCACATAACCTTGATGATAACTTAAAATCATAAGATGATACTTTACTCGTGTCACGATTGACTTGAAACATTCTAGCTCCTCCTTTGAGCTGGTGTATTGCTTACAACAACTATCATTTTTATAGTCGCTCTAAGCAATACACCAACCATATTTTTTAGTTTTTAACTTTGGTAGAAGTTCAAAAACCCTTATATTTCCTAGACTATTTGCCACTGTCACTATTATGACACGAAACCCTCTAGCACCGTCCAGCACCTCCCGGGCAGCTTCCGCTTGTCTCCGCCGCGCCGTAAATCCGCGCCTCAATTCCGGCGCTTTATTTTTTAATCTCAGTTACCGTTGCAAAGATTATTCGGTCTCTGCCGGCCAGATCTTTTAGGCCTCTGCACTGGCTGTAATGACCGGACTCTTCTAGAAGTCCCAGACACTCTTCCCTCTGGTCGTGCCCGATTTCCATCATCAGAACGCCGCCCTTTTTCAGATGCTTTGGTGCTTCATCTATTATAAGCCTGTAAAAATCAAGCCCGTCAGCACCTCCATCAAGAGCGAGCATCGGCTCGTGATCCTTTACCTCCCTCTGCAGAGTAGGAATTACATCTGATTTTATATAAGGAGGATTTGTGATAATCATCTCAAATCTCTTATTTCTAAGTCTGCCCCTAAAAGGTTCAAACATGTTTCCGCATTCAAACTTTATATTCTTTGATACCTGGTTAAGCTGTGCATTTTCCTTCGCCACTGCAAGGGCCTCGCTACTTACATCTGAACATGTAATTTTCATATTCGGACAAAGCTTTGCCATCGAAATACCAATAGCACCGCTACCGCAGCAGAGGTCAAGACACTCACCATCCCTCAGCTTCGGAAGCGTCAGCTCCTCGCCGCGCAGCTTTCCTTCTGTAACTACAGAAATAGCATCCTCGACTAGGGTTTCTGTGTCCTGTCTCGGAATCAGCACGTGCTCATTTACCTTAAAATCAAATCCCATAAACTCCTGGTAACCCAAAATGTGCTGAATCGGAACTCCGCTACATCGTCTATCAAGCAGCGCGAAATACTCGTCGCACAGTCTGTCCTGGAGAATATTCTGATACTCCAAAATAAGCTTACTCCTGTCAATATTAGTCATAAAGCAGTACAGCGTTTTGCTATCTATATCAGCATCCATAACACCGCTGTCCTCAAGCTGCCTTTTTCCTATTGCAAGAATCTCTTTTACCGAAAGACTCATATATTTTCTCCTTTGTTATTCTATAAATTGCGGCAAATCTAACCCCGCTGGAGGCTAAGCCTTTATCAAATTTTCCATGCCTTGCGCATTATCCCTCGCAGATGCCCACATCACAAAGGCCGCATCACACAAGCCGCATTGCGCAGGCTGCATCACACAGCCTAGCCTTGCGCATCGCTCACTCGCAAGGTCCCATGATATGCCGCGCATTTTTATTTATCTCTATTTGATATAATCACTGTTTCCAGAAGATTTGCGTCTTTATCGCATGTGCCTTCTATGTACGGAGCATCCTCTGGAACGAGAACCGCCTTCATTGATGCGATTGCAATTTCTAGCTGATCTAAATCAGGCTCCTTTGTTGTGAGCTTCTGAAGATAGATTCCAGGAAGGCTAAGAATTTTGACAAACCAGTTGTCTGAACGTCCTGCTAGTTTCAAAAGCTCATAAGAAAGTCCTGCAACTACTGGAATCAAAAGGATTCTCGACAAAAGTCTCATCCACACATTCGGCCATCCGAACAAAGAGAATAGGATCAAACTTATGACCATTACGAACATCAAAAAGCTTGTTCCGCATCTCGGGTGCAGTGTATAAAACTGCTGTGCATTCTCTGGTGTCATTTCTATACCGTTTTCAAAGCAATGAATCGTCTTGTGCTCCGCTCCGTGATACTGAAACACCCTCTTTATATCTTCCATCCTGCTAATAGCAACTACATAAATTACAAATATCAAAATTCTTAGTATGCCCTCTGCAAGATTCAATAATATATAACTATCTGTCAGGGCCGAAAGCCAGTTACAGACAACCGTCGGAAGCAGTATAAAAATTCCAACCGTCATCACAATTGCAAGAAGCACAGAAAAATATATCATCATGTTCCATACGAACTTTTCTCCAAACTTTTCTGTTACCCATTTTTCAAAACGACCCGGCTCCTCATCGTCCTCCTCGAGGGTAGCCTCGATTACATCTGCCGAATAAAGCAGCGATTTCATTCCAAGAACCATGGAGCTAACAAAGCTAATAACCCCACGTATTACGGGAATCTTTGACCATTTTCCCGCTTTTTTGTTTGGCTGTGTTTTTATGTGAATTTTACCATCTGGCATTCTCACAGCTATGGCCATGCGCTCTGGTCCGCGCATCATAACGCCTTCCATTACTGCCTGGCCTCCTATAGAAGTCGGGCATGCGTTCTTCAAAAAAATTTTGCTCAAATCCATAAGTTACGTCCCCTTAATCTATAAATATTTTCTTTATTATCTGTATAAAATCGCTATTTTTTCCAGTGTGGGCTAGGTTATCGATAATTGTCTCAGTAACCTCCTGGGTCGGTCTGTTTGACAGAGCCTTTCTCATTGCCCAGATTGCCTCAAGCTCGTCCTGACTCATCAAAAGATCTTCTCTTCTAGTTCCTGATTTGTTCAGGTCAATGGCAGGGAAAATTCTCTTTTCGGAAAGTCGTCTGTCTAGGTGAAGCTCCATATTACCTGTACCCTTAAACTCTTCGAATATAACATCGTCCATTCGGCTTCCCGTTTCAACTAGGGCTGTTGCTAAAATCGTGATGCTTCCGCCTTCTTCTATATTTCTTGCAGCACCAAAGAATTTCTTCGGTCTGTGAAGTGCTCCCGGATCAAGTCCTCCGGAAAGGGTTCTTCCTGATGGAGGTACCACAAGGTTATATGCTCTTGCAAGTCGCGTGATACTATCAAGCAAAATAACTACATCTTTTCCGTGCTCCGCAAGTCTTTGGGCTCTTGCAAGCACCATTTCTGCAACCTTTGCATGGTGAGCAGGAAGCTCATCAAAAGTTGAGTAAATAACTTCGCCGCTCGAAAGTGAGCGCTTCATATCTGTAACCTCCTCCGGTCTTTCGTCGATGAGAAGAACGATAAGTTCTACTTCCGGATGAAGAGTTTCTATGCTATTTGCTACCTTTTTTAGTAGAGATGTTTTCCCTGCCTTTGGCGGTGCAACAATCAAGCCTCTTTGACCTTTTCCTATAGGCGCAATCATATCGATTAGTCTTGTCGCAAGCTCTTTTGAATCTCTTTCTAGCGCAAGCCTTTCTGTAGGAAATATTGGTGTCAAATCATCAAAGTCAGGTCTTCTAATCGCTGCTCCCGGCTCTTCGCCATTTACACTTATTACATAAAGGAGAGCTCCAAATCTCTCGCCTTCGTTAGGAAGCCTTGAAACTCCGCGAATCTTATCTCCTGTTTTTAGGTTAAATCTTCTAATCTGTGCAGGCGAAACGTATATATCCTTGTCACTTGTTAGGAAATTGTTAAAACGCAAGAATCCGAATCCGCCTTCTGTAGCGCGCTCAAGAATCCCCTCAACTTCAGGTCTTGGTCTTGCATCACGCTCTTCTATGCTTTGATAAGCTATTGCATCCTTATCAATTTCAGGCTCTTTTATGCCGCTATTAATTGTCTTTTCGTTGTCCATAAACTAAACCGCAGGGCACTTTTGCCCTTCCTTTCCGTATTTTATGTAAAATTTCTATTGAATATCGTCTGTATTACTCAGGGATTTTTGAGATTTGCGCTTTTGCGCTAGTGAATTGAATTAAAAGTGTCTTTCGAGATTTGTTTTTGAAATGCCGCATAGAACGCGGCAAAAACTCATATTACATATTATATACCATAAATTTTCGCGGCACAACTCTATTCTATGGCTGGCCTTTCGGTATAGCGTCCTGAACCTAACCGTAGCAAAACATAAGGTCTATCTGAAGGATATCTATGGTATTGCTACAGATAAGCACGCACACGAAAAGGCATTAAATAAAAGTAAATAAAAACGCGCACATAAAAAGGCACCTCTGCAATAGAGATGCCTTTAAATAACTTAGATTAATTATTTGCTGTAGTCGTAGAAACCGATTCCAGTCTTTCTTCCAAGTTTGCCTGCTCTTACCATCTTCTTTAGAAGTACGTGTGGTCTGTATTTTGGATCACCGTATTCTGTGTATAGAGTGTTCATGATAGCTAGACAAACGTCAAGACCAATCAGGTCACCTAGTTCTAGAGGTCCCATTGGGTGGTTAGCACCAAGCTTCATAGCTGTGTCGATACCTTCAACATCAGCAACTCCGTCAGCAAGGATTCCGATACCTTCGTTTACTAGTGGAATTAAGATTCTGTTAACAACAAATCCAGGAGCTTCTGCAACTTCTACAGGAGTCTTCTTCAGGTTCTTTGTTAATTCTAGGATAGCGTCCTTAGTTTCGTCTGAAGTAGCTAGACCTTTGATTACTTCTACTAGTTTCATTGCTGGAACTGGGTTGAAGAAGTGCATTCCGATTACTTTGTCAGGTCTGTTTGTAGCTGCAGCGATTTCTGTAATTGAAAGTGATGATGTGTTTGTAGCGATGATTGCTTCAGGTTTTACAAGCTGGTCTAGTTCTGCGAACAGAGCTTTCTTTGCTTCCATATCTTCTGTAGCAGCTTCGATTACAAGGTCAGCGTCCTTGATGATTTCGATGTCTGTTGAACCTTGGATTCTGCCCATGATTTCAGCTTTGTCAGCTTCTGTAATCTTTTCTTTCTTGATCATCTTGTCAAGGTTCTTTTCGATTGTAGCAAGTCCTTTGTCTACAGAAGTCTGTCTTCTAGCTCTTAGAACTACCTCATAACCGTTCTGTGCAAGGACCTGGATGATTCCAGCTCCCATTGTACCTGTTCCTAATACGCCAATTTTTTTCATCGTGATAACCTCCTAAGTTAAACCTATTAACGAATCGTATATTTGTTAAAAAATTAACCTTTTATCGTTATTTTCATTATAACACAAAAATTCAGAATGTAAACACTTATTTGTTCGTTAAATACGTAACGATTGCTTCTGAAATCTGTAGGAAGGCCATAACTCTTCCTGCAGCAAAGTCATCTAGCTGATTTAGCTCGATTTTGAAGCCGTCAGATTTTCTATCTTCACCAAAAAATTTTCTGTCAGCAGTCTCTTTTGTAAGCAGAGCAAGGGAGCCGTCCTCGCCGCAACCTTCAAAGAAAGGTGTCATGATATCAGTTAAGCTTTCGTCTGCTCCAAGCAGAACATCAAAATTATTTTCTCTATCTTTTGCAAGATATTCGTCTTCTGGCATGAACAGAACTCTTTTTTCTGTCTCAGAATCAAAGCTTTCTAACCATTTTGCCACATCAAAGAATTCTCTCTGCCAGCACATATAGTTCACCTTTGGATTTTCTGTATTCTTTTCGAATTCAGCTCGCTTCCAGCTGTATATAGTTGCATTTATGTCCCAATCGGGTGCTGATACAATTTCGTAAAAGCCTTTCAGATACTCTTCGAGGCTCACGCCTTTGATTAGAAGAGGAAGAAGTGCTGCTGCAGTGTTTGCAAGGTACAGGCTATCTGCTTTGTCAGAAAGCCATACTACAGGATAGTCGTTTTCTGCGCAGTCCTTTGCCACAAGGGTGCTCTTTCCTGAGCATATCGCATATATTCTGTCTGCAAGCTCGGCGCCTGCTCCTGATGAAATTATCAGCTTTTTTAATATAGTGTATGCTCCTGTAAACTGAAGGCTTTCTTTTTCGGCTGCGACAGCAAGAAGACTTGCACGTTTGTCGCGAAGCTTTGATATTAGCTCTCCGTAGTCTTCTGTTGAAAGTGTATCGCCAAATACGATTACCTCTGGTCTTGCATCTACATCTTCTGTCAGCGCAAGGGCAGCTTTTATACTTTTTGCTGTTTTACCATCTGCTGCAACTACTACGATATCGCTTACCTCTGCAATTTCGTCTGCAATAGATGTAAGCTCTTCTGCAAGCTTTTCGTCTGCGTGAGTTATCGATGCGTTGATCCATTCGCTAGCCCAAAGATCGTCTAAAGCCGGTGCGCTCTCCGATGCTGATTTCTCTATTTCTTCTGCACTTATTGTATTTCTGTTTAAAATGTTGATTTCCATATGCCTCAATCCTCCTATTGTGTATTTTAATCCTATGCATATAACAAATCAACCGGTTTAATTTTACTTTATTTGTTTATTCCGTTTACATATGCCTTGATTATTTCTGAAAGTGTTTCTATGTGGTCTGTATCACAGCCTCTTATGCGTTCATTTATCTCATCCATCAACTGCTTTCTTTTTTCTTGCTCTTCGTCTCGCTCTGAACCGTATTTTTTCGGTTTCTTCGTGCATCGAAAGAAGATAGTCCATGCTCATGTCAAGAGCCTTTGCAAGAGAGTAAACAGTTACAAGAGAAGCACCTTGATTGCCGTTTTCGATTTGGACGATGGAAGTTCTGGAAACATCTACTTTTTCTGCAAGCTCTTCTTGTGTAAGTTTAAGCTCGTTGCGTCTTTTTTTGACTTTATACCCAAACAAAACTTTGTCTACAATATAGTCTTTTTCGGTATAGATTTTTCCGTTGCGTTTCTCTTTCATTAAAATCCCTTCCTTCCATATTACAAATATTTTAGGGATTTTGTTCATTCAGTTAAATAAAGCGGGGCTTAACACGATGTTAAGCAATGCTTTCTTTTTTTAATATTTTTTTATGGTAGAATTAAAATCGACATGATTTTTTATGGGAGGTCAGCATGCTTCATATCGAAACATTGTGTAACCTTAGGAAAAACCTCAGGTTTCTTCGAAGGCTGCACAATATGACCCAGGCGGATGCTGCAAAAGTAATTAACCTCAGCCGCTCTGCCTACGCAGCTTACGAAACTGGCACTCAGCTTCCGAGTGTAATTACACTAAAAAAAATCGCCGATTTCAACAATCTGAAAATCGACGATCTTTTGTCTCCAACACTTATTAATAGTATGCTCGGAAAATGATTCCTTTGTAAAACGTAGCTGATTCGGTGCAGTATCTAAATGAGTCTCGCTTTCATGACCTATTCAGGAAAGCTCCTCTGCGCCGAGAGAAATTCGCTTTGCTGTTTGACTCTGCCAAGAGAAAAGTTTCCCTTATATGCACTAGCCTCTCAGCAAAGCAATTTCCTCTCCGTATCCGGAAAGAGTGTCCTGAGGCGTCTCGAGGATGCAAGGAAGCCCAGAAAGCTTCGGATGATTTATAACATTTTTTATTGCCTCAAGGCCGATATATCCTCCTCCGATAACCTCATGTCTATCTTTGTGTGCTCCCGGTGGATTTTTGCTGTCATTTATATGCATAGCCTTGAGTTTATCAAGACCAATTATATGATCAAATTCATCTAGAACTCCATCAAGATTGTTTATGATGTCGTAGCCTCCATCACTTACATGGCATGTGTCCATGCATACACCTATTTTTTCTTTAAAATTAACTTTATCTATTATCTGAGCGATTTCTTCAAAATTTCTACCTACTTCGCTTCCTTTTCCGGCCATTGTCTCAAGAAGTATAATTGTAGACTGATCTTCTTTTATTATATGGTTTAGAAGCTCACTTATGAGCTCGATTCCTTTTTCTGGGCCCTGGCCTACATGACTTCCCGGGTGAAAATTATAGTAATTTCCCGGCAAGTATTCCATTCTCTTCATATCATCTTCCATTGCCATATATGCAAAATCTCTTACCTTCTTATCCTTTGAGCAAGGGTTTAGCGTATATGGAGCGTGAGCAACAAGGGGACCAAAGCTGTTTTCTGCCATTATCTCCCTGAGCTTTTCTACATCGGCAGGATCTATATCCTTTGCTTTTCCGCCTCTCGGATTTCTTGTAAAGAATGCAAAAGTGTCTGCTCCTATTGACAGAGCACTTTTCCCCATAGCCTCAAAGCCGCCAGTTGATGAAAGGTGGCATCCGAGATATACATTTGATCTATTTATATTCATTTTCATATCCTCTTTTCTTTCATTTTATGAATATTATTCATTTCTTAGAATAAATCCTTACTTCTCTCATTATATTACCACCAATATGGGCTGTATTAAACAGTATTTTTTTTGTTTTGCATAAATAAAAATGCGCATTTTTCAACGAGTTCAGCGAGCCATTATGAATATTTATAAAAAATCTTGTATTTTTACAAAAAACTACTTGCATAAATATAACAGTATGTGTATAATTAAACCATCGAAAGAGATACAGAAAACAAATCAACTTTAAATCTCAAAATTATTTAGGAGGAACACAAAATGAAAAAGACAACTAAGTTAATCTCACTGTTTTGCGCAGTAGCAATGATGGGCGCAATCTTCACAGGATGCGGAGCAAAAGCAGAAGAAAAGGAGCACTACCTTGCAGCTACAGAACCAGGATTTGCCCCATTTGAAACAACTGACGACGAAGGCAATATTGTAGGCTTTGATATGGATCTTATGAACGCCATCGGCGAAGACCAGGGCTTCACAGTTGAATACAAAGCATTTGAATTCGACAGCCTTATCCCAGCACTGAATGCAGGAAACACTGACATGATTACAGCGGGCATGAATGCAGAGGATCCAGAAAGACGTGAAAAAGTTGATTTTTCAGATACATATTATGACAGCGGCCTTGTAGTACTAGTAAAAGAAGATAACGACAAAATCACAGGCATCGACAGCCTTACACCTGATATGAAGGTTGCAAGCCAGATTGGTACTACTGGTGCTGACAAAGCAAAAGAACTAGCTAACGAAGGTAAAATTGCAGAAGCTGTTGTAAACAACGGTTTTGACACATGCTTCCTACAGGTTGTTAACGGCGATGTTGATGCAATCATCGTAGATAAACCTGTTGCAGAAAACGCAATCAAAAAGACAGAAGGCATGAAAATTGTAGGCGAAACTCTAAATGCAGAATCATACGGATTTGCAGTAAAAAAAGGTAACGAAGAACTTCTTGAAAAGATCAACAAAGGTCTTAAGAATGTAATTGACAACGGAACTTACGATAAACTTTATGAAAAATGGTTCGGAGGCGACAAATAATGCAGGTTTATTTAGAAGGCTTCCTTGTGGCTCTAAAAGGCGCTCCTATGACAATAGGAGTCAGCCTTTTTGCTTTGACACTCGGAATTATATTAGGTCTGGGAGTTGCACTACTACGTAAGTCACACTGCAAAATCCTCTCAGTTTTAGCAAAAATTTATATCGAAATCGTTCGTGGAACTCCAATGATTGTTCAGGCGCTTATCATGGCCTACGGAATTCCTTATCTGCTCCAGCAACAGGGAATGCAGTTCAGATGGTCACACCTAATCATTCCAGCAATGATTGTATGTGGACTTAACAGCGCAGCGTACATGGCTGAGGTTATCCGTGGAGGTATACAAGCAGTAGACAAAGGCCAGATAGAAGCAGCTGCATCTCTAGGAATGAGCAAAAAACAGATAAACACACTTATCGTTTTGCCTCAGGCATTCAAAATCGCAATACCTGCCTTTGGTAACGAATTTGTTACACTAATAAAAGAAACTGCCGTACTATCATATGTAGGAGTTATCGAAATTCTCCGAAGCGCAGCTCTTTGGAACGCTTCAACCTTCGAGGTTTTCCCTGCATACATAGGCGCAGCCGGCGTTTATCTACTTTTAACCTTCCCTCTGTCAAAAGCAGTCGGACTACTTGAGAAAAAAATGAGTCAGGAGGCATAAACATGATCAAAGTACAGAATCTTGTAAAACAATTTAATAACTGCCTTGCTGTCGACGATGTCAGCTTCGAAGTTCATGATGGAAAAGTGCTTTCTATCATAGGTTCATCCGGTTCCGGAAAAAGTACTGTGCTTCGCTGCATCAATCACCTCGAAAGCCCAGACGGAGGCAAAATCTTCATAGACGATGAGGAAGTAAATGACAAAAATCTTCTAGATGTTCGTACAAAAACTGCCATGGTTTTTCAGAACTTTAACCTGTTTGACCATATGACAGTTCTCGACAATATAATTACAGCTCCTGTACACGTAAAGAAAATTCCAAAGGAAAAAGCAAAGGAAAAGGCTCTTGAGCTTCTCGAGATTGTAGGTCTTTCTGACAAAAAAGATGTCTATCCAAAAAAGCTTTCCGGCGGACAGAAACAGAGAGTTGCAATTGCCCGTGCCCTTGCAATGGACCCTGAGATTATACTCTTTGATGAGCCTACATCCGCCCTCGATCCAGAAATGGTCGGTGAGGTTCTAGATGTTATGAAAAAGCTCGCAAAGCAGGGCCTTACAATGGTTATCGTCACTCACGAAATGGGCTTTGCAAAGGAAATCTCCGACGAAGTTATTTTTATGACTGATGGAAAAATTATCGAGCAAGGAACATCTGACGAGGTGTTCAACAATCCTAAACATGAGAGAACAAAGCTGTTCGTAAACAGTTTTCTAAAATAGTTGATTTTCCAATATCTTTCCTATACACAAACTCCGGGTCACAAGGTATACAAAATGCCTTGTGACTTTTGCTTTTGTCTGATATTATCAAAGCATATAAAAAACAAAGGGAGGATGGAAATTTGAAAAACAGCAAAACAAAAACAGCAGTTTTACTTGCTATTACATTAATAATCGCAGTAGTTTCTTTTGCCGTGGTAGCAAAGCCGGCTTCAGATCCCAAAACCTACAAATCAACTATGATGGCCCTTGATGAAAGTCAAGATACTGTTACAGGTCTTACTATGACAGGTATTGGTGCATCCACTGCTCTGGCTGCAATCCCAGGAGAAGCTGCAACTCCTATGGCAGATAAAATAATGGATATGACAGGATATCTTTTTGCAATTCTCTGCGTTGTCACCCTAGAAAAATATATGCTTACGCTGACAGGAATGCTCTTTTTCAAGCTGATACTTCCTGCGGTATGCATTCTTTTTTGCATTTATCTGATTAGGCGAAAAGACCTTGCCAAAGTTCTTGCGGCAAGATTTCTTCTTTTTGGTTTTCTGATTTATGCGCTAGTTCCTGCAAGTGTTTTTGTATCATCAAAAATTTCGGACACCTACGAGCAGTCAAAGGAATATTCTGTTGAAAGAATGGAAGAGGAATTTAGCAAAATCGAAAATAGTGCCGAAAAAGGCAAAGATCAAGGGTTGTGGGATAAAATCTCAGATAAGATTTCTGTTTCGGGAAGCAAGCTTCTAGCAAAAATAGAAAATACAGTCAATACATTCATAGAATATATCGCCGTTTTGATGGTGATAAACATTGCAATTCCAATTATTACGCTACTTCTTTTCGTATGGCTTTCCAAGCAGTTTTTCGGTCTTTCTGGGCCTATAAACTTACCTAGATTCCATGCATCCAGAGGTATACGCTCTGTCCAGAAAAAACTAAAGGGTACTAATTCAAATCTCCCTTCAATAAAAGAATAATGTCATGCGGTCTTTGCGTAGATAAAAAATAAAAGCCTTGTAACTACTGAAATTACAGTGTTTACAAGGCTTTTTTATATGGTGTCCCTGAGAAGATTCGAACTCCCGACGCACGGTTTAGGAAACCGACGCTCTATCCCCTGAGCTACAGAGACATAAATAGAATTTAGACGGTATGCACGCGATGTCACCGAAGCTATACCGATAATATTTTTGTATTATTATATCATAAAAATCCGTTTTTGTGAATAAGTCATCCACAGGCTTATATTTTTGAAGATTTTTGTAAAAACAGCAAAAAATGTTGCCAAAAGCCCTTGATTTCAAGTGTTTCTTATGATATATTTATAGAGCTATGCAAAATAGTAAAAAATTATGCAACGGTGTTAAAGCCTGAGCAGGAAAGAGGTACAACATGAAGGAAGGAATCCATCCTGATTATAAGGAATGTAAAGTAACTTGCGCATGT
>CAUWFN010000007.1:0-11739 GCA_963558075.1 uncultured Clostridia bacterium
CGCAAAGCTATCCTATTTCCCCAAAAAAGAAAAAAATACCCCCGCCGCGCAGTTAAATTCTGCACTGGCAGGAGTACTTCCTATTACGTTTAACTTTTGGATTTTCCCACACACATCTGAGAAAATCTTGCGTTTTCCTTAGCCTCTAAGGAATCCATCTATAATTTTTTGTTCTGCTTCTTCTTCTGTTAGACCAAGAGTTCTCAATTTCAGAATCTGTTCTCCCGCAACCTTTCCAATTGCTGCCTCATGAATAAGTGAAGCATCAAGATGGCCCGCATAAAGCTCAGGAGCAGCATTTACTCTTCCCTTTCCAACAAGGATTGCATCGCACTCTGAATGGCCTGTACATCTGTTGTTTCCGTTAATCTTGGAATGATATTCCTGATATGACTCATCTTTTGCAACTGATCTTGAAATAATGTCGACAGCTGAATCTTTTCCATCCATTTCTACATCAAAATCAGTCTTAGCATATTCTACGCCTTCTGTCATAATACTTTCATGTACAACAAGTCTTGCTCTATCAGCAAGCTTTCCACTTGTAGTTCTAACAGAATGGTCAACTCCTCCAATCTGAACAGTTTCCATCTCAAGAACTGCATCTTCCTCTAGCTCAACATAAGTTACAGGATCAATTTTCTTTTCACCCTTACCTTCACCTGTTCCAATATGTTTTTCTTCGTATACTACTTTTGCGCCTTTGCCAACAAAAAATCTGTGAATACCGTTATGAGCAGCCTCACCTTCTCCATCAGCATGAACGCCGCATCCTGCAATGATTCTAACATCAGCCCCCTCGCCAACGTGAAAGTCATTGTAAACGAGGTCGTTTACATTGCTCTTTGTTACACATGCAGGAATAAACACGCTTTCGTCTTTTGTTCCTGGAGCAATAAAAATATCTATTCCGTCTTTATCTTTCTTTGACTCTATCTTTATATTCTCAGTTGACTGTCTTCCGCCGCAGCCCCCGTCTTCTCTTATGTTATAAGCCCCTGTCAGTTCACCGCCCTGCCAGTCAGAGATGGCTTTCAGTAATTCTTCAGCTACTTTGTTCATGACTAAAAATCCTTTCCTATTGGGCAACCACCCGATTTTTCGTTGTGCATCAGCTGTGGGAAGATTTCCTCGCCAGAACCTGAAATTCTAACTTTGCCATCTGCGATTACTACTATTTCATCTGCGATTTCCAGAAGTCTTTCCTGATGAGAGATTACAAGAAGGCTCTTATCTTCTTCTTTTTTCAGCTCTTCAAATGCATCTATAAGTCCGTTAAAGCTCCACAGGTCTATTCCCGCTTCAGGCTCATCAAAGATCATCATCTTGCTGTTTGTTCTTGCAAGAACTGATGCAATTTCAATTCTCTTGATTTCTCCGCCTGAAAGACTTGAGTTAACTTCTCTTTCTATGTAATCTTTTGTGCATAGTCCTACCTTGTTCATGATGTTACAGATGTTCTCATCTGCAAGTTTTCCGCCTGCAGCAAGATCAAGAAGGTCCCTTACTGTAATCCCCTTGAATCTTACAGGCTGCTGAAAAGCATAACCAATTCCAAGCTGTGCACGCTGAGTTATATCCATATCAGTTACATCTGTTCCGTCTAAAATTATATTTCCACTAGTTGCCTTTACAATACCAGAAATCACCTTTGCCAGCGATGTCTTTCCTCCGCCGTTCGGTCCTGTAACTACTGTAAGTTTTCCTCTTTTAATTTCTAAATCAATACCTTTTAAAACTTCATCACCGTCATCCGGCTTCCATTTTACATTTTTTAAAGTGAGCATCTTTGCCTCCTGTGTTTTTTTGTGGCCGCGAAAGGGCCTATAAATGTTATTTTATCACATATAATCATGTTAGTCATTAGTAAGTCACGAAAATTTTCAAAAATACCTTTACAAACATAAAAACTTTCGCTATAATAATATGGTAGTTATGCGTCATTAGCTCAATCGGATAGAGTGCCTGACTACGAATCAGTAGGTCGGGGGTTCGAGTCCCTCATGGCGCACCACAGACCGGGATAAACTCCCGGTCTTTTTTATATCATTAACCACGCAAAAGCGGATACATATTTATAAGTTTCTCAAAGCTTAAATCAGCCTAAAAAAATGGTACAGAACCATGACCTTTCGTCATAATCCTGTACCTGTTTTTTATTTTCTCTTTTCTTTTATAAGACCCATTCTATAAGCCTCTACAAGCTGTTTTACATTTTCCGCCTGCTCCTGCAATTCTGCACCCTTATCTGTATCTATAATCAGAAGTCTCTCTGGCAAAGTTTCTACAGTCTTCATAATTGGATCGCTGAATTCTTGTGTTCCATCTTCTTTTAGAGGTCTATAAGGCTTATGTTCTGCAAGAGCCATAAATCTTGAGTTAAAGATAAATGTATATCCTGCAATACCTGTCTGTTTCTGGTATGCCTTTGATATTCCTCCGTCAATTACATATAGAAGTCCTCCACCTTTGATTGGGCTTTCACCATCTTTGATTTTTACAGGCACATGGCCGTTTAGAATCTTTGATCTTCTTGGGTCAAGGTTAAACTCTCTTAGAATCTTTTCACAAGGTTCTTTGCTCTTGATTAGCTTGTAATATGGTCTCACAGGCTCCTTATGAGCTGCTTTGTCTGTTATGAACAGACGCTCGAAAGTTGTCATCTTTTCTTTTCCGAAAAGCGGAGAATCCTTTGCAAGCCATAGATACCACATAATGTCACCAGGGCGCCCGTACTGCAGAGCACTCTTTGGTGAGAAGTATGATTTTCTAACCTGCGCATCGAGATGATTCATAAGAGCCTTACCCTTTAGCGTAGCTCCGTTTACCGTTACCTCTTTGAATTCGCCGTCTTCTGTCATAGGAATGCATCCGTGATACAGAAGATTTCCATTTATCTTCTTGTAAAGTGCCCCATGGCTAAATAGGAATTTGATATGCATCTGAAGCTTCTCTGAGTTCAAAATTGAAGCCTCTAGAGAGTTCATTACAGCAAGCTCTCCTTCTGTGAATTCATAAGGATTTTCCGGATCTAACGTAGGGAAGTTTGTATCGTTTAATTCATATTTAACTCCGTCTATGACAACAGTGCCTTCATCAAAATTAATCTTGTCGAGAATCAGTCTGTTTTCTAGTTCATATTCCGGATGATTCATTATAATCTGGCCTTCGGCCTTAAACTGACATATTGCGATTGCCTTGTGCATTTTTGCTGCAAGTTTTTCGTCTACAGGGTCATATTTGTTTCTGTCGAGGATATGAGGAGCAAATTTTGTACAAGGGTCATCAGCATATACCTCAGAAGCAAAAGTCGTAAGTCTTCTCAGGTTAATTCCATATCCAACCTCAAGCATATCAAAGTTGTTATAGCTGATATTCATTCTGATGATATTTGCTATGCAAGCCCAGTTTCCTGTAGCTGCACCCATCCAAACGATATCATGATTTCCCCACTGGAAGTCAACATCGTGGAAATCGAGAAGATAATCCATAATATGATCAGGATGAGCTCCTCTATCAAAAATATCACCAATTATATGTAGCTGGTCTACCGCAAGCACAGATATAGCATCTGCCATTTCTCTGATGAAAACCTCAGCCATTCCCTCGTCTACTACAGTGTTGATAATTTCGCTGTAGTAATGTGATCTGTTTTCCTCATCATCTGCATGCAGAAGCTCGTCCATAGCATAATCAAGATACTTTGGAAGTCTGCGTCTTACCTTTGATCTTGTATATTTTGTTGATACCGATCTACAAATCGTAACAAGACGATAGATTACTGTTACGCACCATTTATCAAAATCGCTCTCACTCTTTTTTCTTCTTTTGATTTCCGCTTCTGGATTGTAAATAAGCGCTGCAAGATCAGACCTGTCATCTTCACTTAATATGCCGCCATAATTTTCGTCAATCTTTGTTTTGATTGTACCAGATGCGCTTCTGAGCATGTGGATAAATGCCTCGTGCTCACCATGAAGGTCACTTAAGAAGTATTCTGTTCCCTTTGGAAGAGCTAAGATAGCTTTCAGGTTTATAAACTCTGCAGCTGCCGCTCTGATGTTTGGATAGTCCTCCGACAATAACTCAAGATACTTAATATCAGCCATTTTTTTCCTCTTTCAATTCCAACATAAACGATATAAGATTCTACTCTTCTATTCTGAGAATATTTGCACCAAGTGCTCTAAACTTTTCTATGAAATGTTCATATCCTCTTTCTATATGATAAATCTCCGAAAGCTTTGTTGTTCCTTCCGCTACAAGCCCTGCTAGGACAAGTGCTGCACCAGCTCTAAGGTCAGTTGCAATAACCTCTGCACCCTCTAGTGCTTTCGCGCCCTGAACATAAGCCTTTCTGTCGCCGTCTGTATGAATATTTGCACCCATTCTGTTAAGCTCAGCCACATGCATAAATCTGTTTTCGAATACAGTTTCTATAACTGTACTTGAGCCTTCTACAGTTGTCAGAAATGCCATGAACGGAGACTGTATGTCTGTAGGAAAACCCGGATATGGGAGAGTTTTGATATCTGTTGCTATTAATTTTCTGTCACAGGCGCATACATACATGCCCTCGTCAGTCATCTCAACAGTTACTCCACATTCTCTAAGCTTTGCTGTTATCGGTTTAACATGATCTGGAACTATGTTTCTGATAAGGATCTCGCCTCTTGTAATAGCTGCTGCTAGCATAAAAGTTCCCGCTTCAATTCTATCAGGAATAACTCTGTGAGATGCACTCTTAAGACGCTCAACACCTTCTATCTTGATTGTATCAGTTCCTGCACCCTTAATCTTTGCTCCCATCTTATTGAGGAAATTTGCAAGATCTACAATCTCAGGCTCCTCTGCAGCATTTTCGATATATGTTGTTCCTTTTGCAAGAACAGCCGCAGTAATTATATTTTCTGTTGCTCCTACGCTTGGAAAGTCAAGATAAATACTTGAACCAACAAGTCCTTCGGGACCTGCTTTCGCCTCAACATAATTATCCTTTGATATGATTTCTGCACCAAGGGCCTCAAAACCTTTCAAGTGAAGGTCTATAGGTCTTGCTCCAATCGTGCAGCCTCCCGGCATATACACCTTTGCACTTCCAAACTTTGCAAGAAGCGGTCCCATGATCAAAAAAGATGCTCTCATCTTTGTTACGAGATCATAATCAGCTTCTGTCTTTAAAAGCCCACTCATATCTATATCCAGAACATTTGCATCAACCTGTTCTACTTTTCCTCCAAGTGATGTAAGAATTCCGTTCATTACATCTACATCTCTAAGCTCAGGCACATCGCTGAGCCTACATTTTTCATCTGCAAGTATCGCTGCCGCCATAAGCGGAAGGACTGCATTTTTCGCGCCGCTGACAACAACTTCCCCACTCAGCGGACCGCTATTTTGTACTAAAAACTTTGCCACTTTTATCCTCCATAATCAACTACATATCCTAAATCAGTAACACAACAAAAAAGCCCGACTAGCAGGCTTTCACATAGCTGACTATAATTTTTTTAATTCTTCTATGCACTTCTCGCACACGGTTTTTCCGTGAACATCTACTATATTTTCTGACTCACCACAAAATATGCATGATGGTTCGTATTTTTTTAGCATTATATATGAACCCTCAACAAAAACTTCCAGTGAATCATCTGTTTTTATATCTAAATTTCTGCGTAGCTCTATAGGAATTACGATTCTTCCCAGCGGATCTACAGGACGAACTATACCTGTCGCTTTCATATCTATCTCCTTTCGGCTGTAACCGTTTATTTTTCTTTTTTAAGCAAAGATACCAATGAACTGATTGCTTTGGCAATGCTAGACAAAGACTTGATTACATTTTCCTCACCCTTCATCGCGCCTGCGAACTCTGAAAGGGAATTCTGAAGATCTGTGATAACCTGCTCAGACTCCTTTGCCTTTTCTGAAACAATCGAGGTTACAACTTCTGTATCTGCGAGAATCTTGTTCGTATGTTTTACTGTTTCAACAAGGTTCTTTACAACAGCAATGAGATAACCTATCAAAACAATAAGACCTATAAAAACAAGACACAGCAAAAGCGACTTAACATCTACCGTAATCATAATCAGTACCTCCCTTTTTTATATGTTTAATTATACCTTTTATGGAAAACATTGACAACCTTTTTTGTATTCACATCAAAACACTTTTATATATCTCTGTATGCCTTCAGCGCTTCTTCTGTAAAACTTCCGTCGTTATTTCTCATAGTCAGTATGTTATTAAACTTCAAATCTCTTTTTCCATTTTTTACACAATGAATCAGCAAAATATTCGGCTTTTCCCCTGCTTTGCCGTTAACAAAAGTCATGTCCTTTGGCTCTAGCCTGTATTTTCTGCAGCCCTCACATATATCTACAAGCCTTCCCGGTCTATGGACCATAAAAAAATCTCCTCTATCCTTCAGAAGAACTGAAGCAGTCTTTAAAAAATCATCTAGGCTTCCCTCAATCTCGTGACGTGCAAGAGCCTTGGCTTTGTTCGAACTTTCTATTCCGCATGCCCCTGCAGTATAAGGCGGATTTGTCGTTACCGCATCAAAGCTTCCGCAAAGCTCTGGATGACGTTCTGTAAGCTCACGCACGTTGCAGTTAAAGAATTTTAGTCTTTCGGAAAGTCCATTTATTATGATGTTTTCCTCCGCAAGATCAAAAGAATGCTTCTGAATCTCTACACCTGCAATTAATGAAGCCCCCGTCTTGTGGGACAGTATAAGAGGAATTATCCCCGTTCCTGTTCCCAGGTCTATAATTTTCTCAAAATGCTTCGAGGCAGAAATCTCTGCGGCCTGATGAGCTAATATCACTGCATCAGTACCGTAACAAAACTCCTCCGGACACTGTTTTATCCTTATATCGCCAAATCCTGTATTATCAATACGATATTCTTTCTCCATCAAATATCCTCTATTCTTTGATCAGTGCTTTCATCTCATCGATAAACTCATCATCAACTTCTGCAAGTATGCTCTTGTCAGATGCTGCAGATTTTTTCTTCGGATTAAGTCTCTTAAGATCACCTTTATAATATGTGTAAATCTCTGATGAAAGCTTTTCTGTTCCGTCGTCTTCTTTCTCTCCAGTAAACAGTCTTACCTTAACATTTCCATCAAGCAGGTTGTTGTCCACTACTTTTCCGACTCCGTCACTTGATCTTACCTTTTCACCAACATCAGGCATACCTTTTTTCATCTCGACATAGTTGTCGTTTTCATATTTCAGGCAGCACATAAGACGTCCACAGATTCCCGAAATCTTAGTTGGATTTAGCGACAGCTTCTGGACCTTAGCCATTTTGATTGATACAGGCTGAAAATCCGAAAGCCATGATGCACAGCAAAGGCTTCTTCCGCATGAACCAATACCTCCAAGCATCTTTGCCTCGTCTCTAACACCTATCTGTCTTAGCTCGATACGCATCCTAAAAACGCTCGCCAGATCCTTTACAAGCTCTCTAAAGTCAACTCTTCCATCCGCTGTAAAGTAGAAAATAATTTTGTTATTATCAAATGTATACTCAACATCTATAAGCTTCATCTCAAGCTTATGTTTTTTCACCTTTTCCTGGCAAATTTCAAGAGCTTTTGCTTTTTTGCTCTCATTTTCTTCATGTTTTTTGTTATCAGCTTTTGTTGCGATACGTACAATCTTCTTTAGGGGCTGAACAACATCCTCTTCTTTGATCAAAGTCTTTTCCATCGCAACTATTCCGTATTCCATACCGCGGGCCGTCTCAACAATTACAGCCTCACCAATATTTAGGTTTTCTATTTCTCCAGGTGCAAAGTAATATACCTTACCCGCACTCTTGAATTTTACGCCAACTACGCTTACCATACTATCCTCCAATTTTAAGAATTAAACTGCATAAAACGTACTTGTAATTACAGTTATATGCCAGAGAACGTCTGCTCTCTTCTATATATTCTATTGCCTTAATGGCCTGCCTCCTGTCCATTAACTTTGATGTATTTTCTCTGATAAAATCACTCATAAGCATCTCCATCGCATCAAAGAACATAAGGGATTCATTTTTGTCTTTCACATTGCCTAACAAAAATTTTTTTTGCTTTTCGAACAGTTCATCTTCTATCGCCATTCGAACAACCTCTTGGGCCACATCATAAAATCCGCCGCTTCCTAAATCACGCTCTCCAGCAAGATAAAACTTAACACATCTTGATCTTACAGTTATGAGCAGACTCTCTGAGTTCTCGCACAAAAGTACGATTACAGCACCCTCCGGCGGCTCCTCTAACGTCTTCAAAAGCTTATCTTGAGCCTCAATAGTCATCCTATCAGCATCTTTGATTATAACAAAATGGCGTCTCGCAGATCCTACAGGCTTTTTCATAAGAAATTTTTGCATTTCCAAAATATCACTAACTTTGATTGAAGTTTTTGATGAAGAATCCTTTGACTGAGAAGATACGATATACAAATCCTCGTAGCTTCCGCCTTCTATTTTTCTACATTCAGCACAAATATCGCAACCAAAGCCTCTATCCTCGCTACATGCTATAGCTTTAAAAAAGTCAAATGCAAGTTTTTCCTTTGGTGACATCAAATCACCTTCAAAAATACAAGCATGCATTATATGACCGGACTTAACTGCACTAGAAAGCCTTTGGGCAACCTTTTCATTCAAACCATAATCTCTGAGGCTCATAGCATATCACCAAAAATACAATCAAGCTTATCGTAAATAAGGCTTTTGACTTCTTCTATTGTGCCAGAAGCATCAATAACGATAAACCTATCATCATCTTTGATTAAATCTTTATATCCGTTATATACGTTCAGATGAAACTCATTCTTTTCTTGCTCCAGCCTATCTTCTGACCCTGCCGTAATTCGGCTTTTACCAATTACAGGATCCAGATCAAGGAAAAAAGTATAATCTGGAAGACGTCCACATACAGCAAAATCATTAACTGTTTTCACGCAGTCCAAAAGTCCTCGTCCATATCCCTGATACGCAATGCTAGAATCAACAAAACGATCAGTAACTACATTTAAGCCCTCTTCTAGAGCAGGGATAATTTTTTCTGTTACATGCTGAGCTCTTGACGCTGCATAAAGAAACATTTCAGTCAAATCACACATCTCGCTGTTTTCATTGTCCAAAATGATTTCTCTAATTTTTTCTCCTATCGCAGTTCCCCCAGGTTCACGTGTAAAGATAACTGGGATATCATGCTCATCAAAATATTTCCTGATGTTTTCAAGCTGTGTTGATTTACCTGATCCATCAGATCCTTCTACTGATATAAAAATTCCTCTTCTACTCATACTAACGTTTTTTTGATATTTCCCCAACAAATTTTTTAAACAAATAAAAAACATATATTGTGAAAGGTATGCAGATCAGCAGACCGAAAATCACTTTTAAAAGAAACATCTGCTCCTCCATTTCGCTATATTTCGATTAATTATAAGACAGATTTATGTTTACATATAAAAAAACAAATATATAGAAAGTATATCATAATTAACAGAATTTGTCATTTGCATACTTCAATAAGAAGAAATCTTTATTCTGTAAATTATATACACGGGAGTTTGACACATCATTTTTATAACTTTCCTTAGAAACCCTTTATTTAAGCCATTTAAGGCTTATTTTTTTGTCAAATTTTATGATTTTATACGTGCTATTTTGTACTATTTGTGGTATAATAAAGAAAAAGGGTTGGAGGAATTATCAGATGTACGTTTCTATTACCGGAAATAAAGGAAATCAAGATGTTTATATCAAACAATCTTATCGAAAAGATAACGGAAAAACCTCTTCTCGTATTTATAAAAAACTGGGAAAATATAATGCTCTTTTAGAACACTTTTCAGGCAATGAACAAGATTTAATGGACTGGGCAAAAAAGGAAGCCGAAAAAGAAACTCTTGCTTATAATCAACAAAAAGAAAAAGTCTCTCTATCCTTATCGCCACTTGCTCGCATTCCTCTCGATGAAAAACGCGTATTTAATATCGGATATTTATTTTTACAGAAGATATGCAGCGAACTAAGAATGCATAACATTTGCAGAAACATACGTAATCACCATAAGTTTGCCTATGATTTCCACGCAATCCTCACAGATTTGATTTATGCAAGAATACTGGCTCCTTCCAGTAAACTCAGCAGTTATAAGTACTGTCATTCTTTATTAGAACCTCCAAAGTATTCCCTCCAGGATCTTTATCGTGCTTTATCCGTTCTTGCTGAGGAGTCTGACTTTATTCAGGAGGAATTGTACAAGAATTCTAACTTTGTCCATCCACGTAATTCTAAGATTTTATATTATGATTGCACGAACTATTATTTCGAAATTGAAGCGGAAGATGGCATGAAAAAATACGGAAAAAGTAAAGAGCATCGTCCAAATCCAATCGTAACCATGGGGCTTTTTATGGATGCAGATGGTATTCCTTTGGCATTTGATATATTTCCTGGAAATCAAAACGAGCAGCTTACACTAAAACCAATCGAACAGAAAGTAATCAAAGATTTTAATTGCAGTGAATTTATCTTTTGTTCAGATGCTGGTTTAGCCGGAAAAAAGAATCGTTTTCTGAACAGTTTTGGTAACCGTTCTTATGTAATCACTTATTCTTTGAAAAAAATGAAAAAAGAAGAACGTGATTTCGCACTCCTGCCAACTCAATTTAAGGTTCCGGGTTCCAACAAACTCATCGACCTGCGGACGCTTGATGAATCAGATCCAGAGGTATACAACACTATTTATTATAAAGAATATCCCCTTGTAACAGGCGATATGGATGAAACAGTCATTATTACCTATTCTCCTAAATATAAAGCTTATCAAAGTAAGATTCGTAATGCTCAGATCGATCGAGCAAAAAAAAGGATACAGTTTTCTGATAAAAACAGAAAAGGAAAGGGCCCAAATGATCCGACTCGTTTCATCCAAAAAACAGCGATTACAGACGATGGCGAAATAGCTCAAAAAAATATTTATCAATTAGATGAATCTAAGATCCTAGAAGAATCTATGTATGATGGTTTTTATGCAGTTATTACAAATCTCGAGGGAGATGTCAGGGAAATCATTCATATCAACAAACAACGTTGGGAAATAGAAGAAAACTTCAGAATCATGAAGTCAGAGTTCGAGGCAAGGCCTGTGTTTGTCAGACGTGAGGATCGTATCAAAGCACATTTCCTGACTTGTTTCATCAGCTTATTGGTTTATCGATTATTAGAAAAGAAACTTGGCGAACAGTTTACCTGTAATCAGATTTTAGAGACTTTAAGAAATATGAATGTTACACTTTTATCCAAAGACAGTGGTTACATTCCATCTTATAAACGGACAAAGTTAACAGACAATCTACATAACTCTTTTGGATTCCGTACGGATTACGAATTCATGCGTAAATCTACAATGAGGACAATTATAAAAGAAACAAAAGCGAAAAAATAGTATAAACAGAAAAATAGCACATATCGATGCAAACAAGGAAACGGCTACACCCACATGTTTACTGGGTTTGTAGCCGCTTTTTCATTTTTTAACTGTCAAAGATGGGAAAGTATATCATAATTAACAGAATTTGTCATTTGCATACTTCAATAAGAAGAAATCTTTATTCTGTAAATTATATACACTCATAAAAAAAGACAGAACACATTGTGTTCTGTCTTGAAACCGGCGACGTCCTACTTTCCCAGGCAGTCTCCCGCCAAGTATCA
>CAUWFN010000008.1:0-4434 GCA_963558075.1 uncultured Clostridia bacterium
TCTTCGCCGTCTCCGAAGCGCATGCGCAACTGATCGTCGATATTGCGAAGGAAGTATTCGGTCGCACGGACGACAGGTTCGTGCAGAAGATCACCTATTCGTGCGGGAACACCAATGAGCTGATCAAATCTTTCCGCTATGACGTGGACTTTCGCATCGCCGTGACGGTGACGCTGGTCGCGACCGGTACGGACGTGCGCCCGTTGGAGGTGCTGATTTTCCTAAACGACGTGCATTCCGAAACGCTTTACGCCCAGATGAAGGGCCGAGGCTGCCGAACCATTTCGCCATCGCAGCTCCAGAGCGTGACGCCCAATGCGGCTACGAAGGAGCTTTTCTACCTCATTGATGCGGTTGGCGTGACGGAAAGCGAAAAGTTCGTGCCAAGCCTGGACGGAAAGGATGAGCGGACGTTGAATCCTACGCTTGAAGCCTTGTTCGAAAAGATGGCTCTGGGTTATTTGCCGGATGACTACTTCCAACTGCTGGCTTCGAAACTGAGTTGTCTCGGCCATCGAGCAGATCCGGAAGATCTGCAGGAATATGACGAACTATCGAAGACCTCCCCTCTTGAATGGGCAAAGATCATCATGGATGTGCTGGAGGAAGGAAAGCTTCCGCCCTTCACGTCCGCGTCGGATGACAACCACGAACGCATGGCCGTCGTGCATGACCTGCTCACCAACATTCCTGCCCGCAAGAAGTTGGTGGAAATCGCCAAGGGTTACGTGAAGGAAGTGGTCGGGAAAACCGATACGGTCATCTCTGCCGGCTTTTCGACGGAAGACGCGCAGGCTTCGACGCAGGCTTTTGAGGCGTATGTCGAAGCGCATCGTGACGACATTGAAGCCTTGCGCATGATCTACAACCAGGAGACCGGAAAACTTACGCGAGCCGCCATCGACGACCTGGAAAAGAAGCTCTCGGCATCCCTCCCGGGGTTCCGTGTCGGTCGCCTGTGGAACGATTACGCTCTGCTCAATCCCGATAAGATCAAGCCGTTGATGAGCGATCAGCAGGCCGTCACGAACCTGATTCAGTTAGTTCGCTACGCGTTCAAACAGATCGATTCGCTCTACACGCTTACCTCATTGGCGGCGCAGCGATTCGCACTTTGGTGCGGTCAGGCGCAGCGTTCCATCACGCCGGAGCAGCGCGAACTCTTCAAGAAAATCGCGGTTTACATCGCACAGAACGGGAGTTGCGACATTCGCGGTCTGATTCAGACCATGCCGGAAGTGGCTGGCAGCCTGATTCATTTCTGCAAGTCTGCGGATGCGGCGAATAAAGAACTCTTCACTCTCAACGAATTCATTCTCAAGGCAGCATAAGAAAAATGACTGAAACTCAAGCAAAGGAAGCTTCCATTACGAAAAAGGTCTGGCAGTTGGCCGACATCATGGCCGGTGCAGGCGTGGGCTTTACCGACTATCTCACGCAGCTCACCTATCTGCTCTTTTTGAAGATGGATCGTGAGCGCGTCGAGTTCTTCCTCGAATCCTCTGCTGTGCCGGATGGCTACCGTTGGGAAGACCTTCTTAAGGAAACCGGCGAAGACTTGCTTGATCAGTACGAGCAGACTCTGGATGTTCTGAGCCGTCAGCATGGCCTCGTCGGCACGATCTTCACCAAGGCTGCCAATCGCATCGAAAGCCCCGTCTACCTTGAGAAACTCATTGCCTTTATCGACCAACAGCAGTGGCTGCTGATGGATGGCGACGTGAAGGGGGCTTTGTACGAAAGCATTCTTCAGAAGAACGGCCAGGATAAGAAGAGTGGTGCAGGCCAGTACTTCACGCCGCGTCCTCTTGTGGATGCCATCGTTGATGTGGTGAACCCGAAGATCGGCGAAACGGTGACGGATCCAGCCTGCGGTACGGGTGGCTTCCTGCTTTCCGCCTTCGCGCACATGAAAGACCAGTCGATGGACGAAAAGTTGCAACGCTTCCTGCGAAACGATGCACTGCACGGCTGCGACATTACGCCGCTTGTCGTCACGATGGGATCAATGAACATGTATCTGCATGGCGTCGGGATGAACAGCAGCCCGATCAAGTGCGAAGACTCGCTTTTGAAGGAGCCTCAGGATCTGGCCAGAGTAGTGCTTGCGAATCCGCCATTCGGTGCCCGTCCTTCCGGTTCCGTTGAAATCAATCGTCCCGACTTTATCATCGAAACGAAGAACAACCAGCTGAACTTTGTGCAGCACATCATGGCGCTTCTTGAGCGCGGTGGTCGTGCCGGCGTAGTCCTGCCGGACAACGTCTTGTTCGAACGTGAAGGTGCGCCTATTCGTGAACAGCTGCTGAAGAATTTCAACCTTCATACGATTCTGCGCCTTCCGACCGGGATCTTTTACGCTCAAGGCGTTCAGACGAATGTGCTTTTCTTTACGAAGGGCGAACAGACGAAGGATGTCTGGTACTACGACTATCGCACCGACGTCAAGCACACGCTCGTCTCCAATCCGTTGACGCGCAAGCATCTCGACGACTTCGTAGCCTGCTATTGCTCGGATGATATGACGAAGCGCAAGGAGACCTACGACAAGGATTCGAATCCGAACGGTCGCTGGCGCAAGTATCCGGCTGAAGAGCTTTTGAAGCGTGATCAGGTCAATCTCGACATCACGTGGATGACGGAAGCTAAGAGCGAAGAAGAGTGTCTGACGATGAATGAGGTGCTTGAACGCATGGCAGAACGCGTGAAAATCATTCAGAACGCCTTTGACAAGCTTCAGAAGGAGCTGCGTCATGAACTTTGATCGGATGAGGTCGCTATTGTTGGCTAAGGCTATTCGAGGTGAGCTTGTCCCTCAGTTTGCTAAGGAAGGTGCGGTTGATCAGATCGGAGCTGTGCCGGAGCAAGTGCCGTTTGCGATCCCGGAAAAGTGGAAGTGGGTGAGGTTAAGCGATTTAGTTCTCAAACATTTAGGTGGCGGTACACCGTCAAAATTAAATGTGAACTTTTGGAATGGCGACATTCCATGGGCTAGCGTTAAAGATTTAAAGGGAACAGTCTTGTCAACGACGCAAGACTCGATTACTGAAGAAGGGTTAAACAACAGCTCGTCGAACTTAATTCCTGCCGGGACAGTAATTGTTTGTACTCGCATGGGGCTGGGTAAGGTAGCCATTAATACTGTACCAGTCGCGATTAACCAAGATCTTCGAGCCTTGTTCTTGTCTGAAAAAATTGATAAGAATTACTTCTTGCATTTCTACTCAGGAATGAATATTGAAGGTGCAGGAACAACAGTTAAAGGCATAAAGCTTACTGAGCTTTTGAATTTGCCTATCTCTTTGCCTCCAGTTGAGGAACAAATTCGTATCGTCGCAAAGCTTGAGGAAGCCTTTGCCGAAATTGACCGCGCAGAGAAGGCCTATGAAGAACTTCAGACGCTTGCTGGTGTTCTCAGAGGACAGATTCTTCAAGAAGCCATCAAAGGCAAGTTGGTTCCGCAACGGGCGGAGGAAGGTGTTGTCGAGCAGATTGGATCTGCGCTGGATGAAGTGCCGTTCACGATACCCTCATCTTGGAAATGGCAAAAGGTGATAGAGATTGCAAAAGTCATGGGGGGAAAACGTGTCCCAGCTGGCGCTAAGTTAATTGAAGAGAACACTGGCTATCCGTATATTCGTGTGAGCGATATGAAGAATGGGGGCGTGGATACTAGTGGCTTGTTGTATTTGACAGAGAACTGTCGAGAAAAGATTAAACGATATACGATCTCTTGTAATGATATTTATGTGACAGTTGCAGGGACAATTGGGAGAGTTGGGATTATCCCAGAAGAGCTTGATGGCGCGAATCTAACGGAAAACGCTGACAAGATCGTCTTAAATACGGACTCTGTAATTAGAGATTGGTTGCTTCTAGTTCTTTCTTCTAAATACTGTCAGACCGTGTTTAGGGAAAGAAAAACAAAAGTAGGCCAGCCTAAATTGGCCATAAAACGCATAGAGTCGATAATGATTCCTGTTCCTCCTGTTGAAGAGCAACGTCTAGTTGTTTCAAAAGTTGAGGAACTTATGATTCAGGTCGATGCTCTTTTAAGCTGATAACGTCGTAGAACGGCTGTTCTGGGCTTCTCAAGATCAAGAAGGCCTCGTTTTTCTAGAATGAGGTTAGAAGTCTCAAGACCGAACAGATGCCCCGAGACCCCAAGTTCTCGGGGCGTTTTTCTTTGTGGAAGGACTGCCTGCGTAACAGTAACTTAGTAGTAAGTTACTGTTGAAGTAATATTAAAACACCAGTAAGTTACTAGTAACTTACTGGTGTCTCTATGATTTCGTAGTGAGATAACTGACCCCTCGGCGTGCTTGCCCGCCGAGGGTGCTTCTGCAATTAAGTCAGCCTCTTAGCTAAGGTCTACATGGAACGACAGGTCGAACCACTTCGAAATGCGCAGGCGAAATGCGATGTGCAATTTCC
>CAUWFN010000009.1:0-117580 GCA_963558075.1 uncultured Clostridia bacterium
AAAATAATCTGCCCTACAACAGAACAGCCTTTGTTGCCAGCAAGAAGGTTGGAAACAGCGTTATGCGTAATAGAGCCAGAAGATTAATGAAGGAAAGCTTCAGACTTTCCAATTTTAATCTTTACGAGGGTTATGACTTTGTTATCATAGCAAGGAATACTATAAATGACGCAAAATGTGCAGATGTAATGAAATCTATGAAGTCTGCATTTAAGAGAGCTGGTGTGCTTAGGAAAAATGAAGTGGATAAATAAAATACTAAGTAAGATTCTGATTTTGTTTATCAGATTTTATCAGGTGTGTATTTCACCTCTATTTCCGCCAACTTGCCGGTTCTATCCTACCTGTTCAACATATTTCATACAGGCTCTTCAGAAATATGGTGTATTCAAGGGTAGTTATTTAGGAATTAAACGAATTTTAAAGTGTCATCCCGGAAATCCGGGTGGATATGATCCTTTAAAATGACGGAGGAAATTTAATGTTAGGATTTTTAGCTAAACCTTTTGGGTTCCTGCTGTCTTTCCTATATGATATTGTAGGTGATTACGGTATTGCTATCGTTTTACTTTCAATTATCGTAAGAGGCTGTATGTATCCTGTTTACAAAAAGCAGATACTTTCAACTGCCGGCATGGCAGATATGCAGCCTAGAATGCAGGAAATCCAGAGAAAGTACGCAAATGACAGGGAAACAATGAACATGAAAATGGCAGAACTGTACCAGGAGGAGAATTTCAATCCTATGGCAGGATGCCTACCAATGGTCATACAGATGATTGTTATCTCAGGTTTGTTTATGCTTCTCAGATATCCTATGGAATATATTAATAACAGTGAAATGTTCTTTGCGGTTCATGATCAGTTCTTATGGATCAAGGACCTGAGCCAGCCTGACCTGTGGATTCTACCTATACTGTCAGGTGTTGCCACTTTTATTTCATTCTGGATGTCGCAGCAGAATTCAGCTATGCCTCAGGGTGGGGGAAATGCAATGATGCTTATCATGAAATATTTCTTCCCTATCATGATTGTATGGCTTGCAAGAACATATCCTTCAGGTCTTGCAATTTACTGGTTTATCAGCCAGTTCATGCAGATTTTCTTTAATTTGCGTTTTAATAAGTTAAGGAAGGATTTAAAAGAAGCTAAGAAAAAAGGTAATAAAAAGAAAAAGAAATAGCTTTTTTTGATCTGTTTTGGAGGAAAAATATTTATGGATGTTTCTGAAAAATGGGGAACTGACGTCGATACGGCAGTAGATCTCGCATTGGCGGAGCTTAAGGCTACGAGAGAAGAAGTTGACATCACTGTTTTAGAGCAGCCTTCAAGAGGATTTTTCGGAATAGGTTCAAAGCTTGCTCTTGTAAGGGTTGAAAGAAAGAAGCCTGTTGTCGAGGAAGTTGTGGTTGAGAAAAAACCGGAACCGAAAAAAGTCAAGAAGGAAAGAAAAGAACCTAAAAGAGATACCAGAAAAGAAAATACAAAACAAAATGCAAAATCATCAGTTTCAGTAAACGATGAAAAATGCAATCTCACTGTTTTAGAAGATCATATTGCTCTGTCATTCCTTCAGGAAGTAACAGAACAGATGGGTCTCGATATAAAAGTTTCTGCTAAAACAGATGGTGAGAATATTTATGTTGAAATGGAAGGAAAAGACTCTGGAACCATTATTGGTAAAAGAGGTCAGACCCTTGATGCTATACAGTATCTGACAAGTCTTGTAGTTAACAAGTCATCAGAAGATTATGTAAGAGTAGTTGTAGATGCTGAAAACTACAGATCTAAGAGAGAAAAAACTTTGGAAAAGCTTGCGACAAGACTTGCTGACAAAGTTGTAAAAACAAAGAGAAGTGTTAAGCTTGAACCAATGAATCCTTACGAAAGAAAGGTAATTCATGCTACACTTCAAAATGACGGACGCGTTCTAACAAGAAGCGAAGGTCAGGATCCTTATAGAAGGGTCATCATTGAACTTAAATAATTCTTTGGCCCGCAATTTTTTGCGGGCTTGTTTTTTATAGATTTGGAGATTATAGTTATGGACGATACAATTGCTGCAATCGCAACTCCTATAGGAGAAGGCGGTATAGGTATAATAAGAATAAGCGGAGAAAAATCAAAAGAAATACTCGAGAAAATCTTTGTTATGCCCGAAAAGAAAGAAATTAAAAGCAGATTTCTGACATACGGTCATATCGTAGATCCTAAAGATGGCAAAACATTAGATGAGGTTTTAGCTGTATATATGAAGGGTCCAAAGACATATACTGCAGAAGATGTAGTTGAAATAAACTGTCATGGTGGCATTGTTCCTCTGAAAAAGGTGCTAAATCTTGTTCTTTCAAGTGGAGCAAGAATTGCTGAACCTGGAGAATTTACAAGAAGAGCTTTCCTTAACGGACGTCTTGACCTTTCTCAGGCTGAGGCTGTTATTGATGTTATCAACGCAAAGACTGATAAATCCTTCGATGTTGCGATGGAGCAGCTTCAGGGAGGTTTTTCTCAGCAGATTTCGGACATAAGAACAAAGCTTACAGATTTGCTTGTGGACATAACTGTTAATATAGATTATCCAGATGAGGATATAGAAGAACTTACATATGATAAGCTTATAAGTGGTCTAAAAGAAGTTAAATCTTCGCTTGATTATATGATAGAAGGCTCCAAAACTGGAAAAATTTTGAGAGATGGGTTAAATATCGCTATAATCGGAAAGCCAAATGTAGGAAAATCATCTCTTATGAATACTCTTTTAAGGGAGTCGAGAGCTATAGTAACTGAAATTCCTGGAACTACTAGAGATACAATCGAAGAATTTTTGAGCATCAAAGGTGTTCCTGTGAAGCTTACAGATACAGCAGGAATTAGAGAGACGGAAGATATAATCGAGCAGATTGGAATTGAAAAATCAAGAAAGTCATTTAAAGATGCAGACCTTGTTATTTTCATTATAGATGTAAGTAGAAACCTCGAGGACGAGGATTTGGAAATTCTGTCAGAGCTTGATAGAGAAAAAGCTTTGATATTATTTAATAAAATCGATAAGGAATCTGTAATTTCTGATGAAAAAATTAATGAAATTGCAGGCGATACACCTTATCTAAAAATTTCTTTGATGGATCCAAGTTACTCTGGATTAATTGAAGATACGATTTATGATATGGTGTTTGATGGAAAAGTTAAATCTGAGGGAAGTGTTCTTGTTTCAAATGCAAGACATGAGGAAATTCTAAGAAATGCATCTATTTCTGTAAATGATGCTCTTGCGGCTGCTGAAATTGGTCAGGCGCTTGAGTTTATAGAAATTGATGTAAGCTCTGCATATGAGAGCCTTGGATTTATAACTGGTGATTCCGTTAGAGAAGACGTTATAGAAGAAGTATTCAGCAGATTTTGTTTAGGGAAATAGGTATTTGTAATATGGAAAGATATTTAATGGGTGAATATGACATAATCGTTGTTGGAGCAGGCCATGCAGGATGCGAGGCGGCTCTTGCCTGCGCAAGAATGGGAAGTAGCACGATTATGTTTTCGATAAATCTTGAGGCTATTGCGATGATGCCGTGCAATCCTTCTATAGGAGGAACTGGTAAGGGTCATCTAGTTAGAGAAATTGATGCTCTCGGTGGAGAGATGGGAAAAAATATAGATAAAGCTTTTATTCAGAGCAGAATGCTAAATACTGCAAAAGGTCCTGCGGTTCATTCTCTGAGAGCTCAGGCTGACAAGAATCTTTATCATCTTGAAATGAAAAAGACTATCGAAAAGCAGCCAAACCTTGTAATGAAGCAGGATGAGGTTGTAGAAATTCTTGTAGAAGATGGAAGAGCATGTGGAGTTGTTACAAGAAATCATGCTGTATATAGATCAAAGGCTGTAATCCTTGCAACAGGAACTTTCCTAAAAGGAAAGATTTTTATAGGTGATAGTTCTTACTCTGCGGGACCAAATAATCTTGCGCCGGCTAATGAACTTTCAGCTAATCTTGAGAAAATAGGCATGAAGCTAAGACGTTTTAAAACTGGAACTCCTGCAAGAGCGATGGCTTCTACTTTTAATTACGAAAAAATGATAGAACAGAAGGGCGATCCTGTAATCGTTCCGTTTTCTTTCATGAATGATAAACTGGAAAAGGAGCAGGTTTCATGCTGGCTTACTTATACAAATGCAAAGACTCATGAGGTTATTTCTAATAATTTCCACAGAAGTGCTTTGTTCGGTGGTCAGATAGAAGGGGTTGGCCCAAGATACTGCCCTTCGATTGAGGATAAGGTTAATCGTTTTGCTGATAAAGAGAGACATCAGCTGTTTGTAGAACCTGAGGGTCTTGATACGGAGGAAATGTATATTCAGGGTATGTCATCTAGCCTTCCGGAAGATGTTCAGAGAGATTTTTATCATACGATTGAGGGTCTTGAAAATATTGTCATAACGCGTCCTGCTTATGCAATTGAATATGACTGCATTGATCCTCAGGATCTTAAGTTAAATCTTGAAAGTAGAATAATTGACGGTCTATTTTGTGCAGGTCAGTTTAATGGAAGCTCTGGATACGAGGAAGCTGCAGCTCAGGGTCTTATGGCTGGAATTAATGCTGTACTGGAAATTAATGGAAAAGAACCGTTTGTTCTTCAGAGAAACGAGGCTTATATTGGCGTTCTAATCGACGATTTAGTGACTAAAGGTACCAATGAACCTTACAGAATTATGACGAGTAGAGCGGAATATAGGCTGCTTCTGAGACAAGACAACGCAGATGACCGTTTGACAAAGCTTTCTTATGACATTGGACTTGCTTCGGAGGAAAGATATCAGCGTTATATCGAAAAAAGAGATTCGGTTATGAGAGAAAGAGAGCGTCTCGAAAATACATACCTGTATCCTAAGGATGTAAATGAATTTTTGGGAAAAATTGGTAGCTCACCTCTTCAGAAAAAGATTTCTATTGCAGAACTTCTAAAGCGTCCTGAAATTACATATGATATGCTTGCTGAGTTTGATAAAGAAAGACCAGAGCTTTCTTCTCATGCTGTAACTCAGCTTATAGTTGAAATTAAATATGAAGGGTATATAAACAAACAGCTTGCTCAAATTGCAAAGTTTAAGAAGCTTGAAAATAAAGTTCTTGATGAGAATACTGACTACAGCAAAATCGACGGACTTAGAATAGAAGCGTGGCAGAAGCTTAACCAGATTAAGCCAAAGTCAGTAGGGCAGGCTTCAAGAATTTCCGGTGTGTCTCCTGCTGACATAAATGTTTTGCTTGTGCACCTGGAAAAAGAAAGAAGAAGGAAAAAACAGTAATGCAGATTCTTAGAAATTATTTAGAAAAAATCGGAATAGAATATACCGATGATATGATAGAAAAATTCAGTGGGTATATGGACGGTATTTTGGAATGGAATGAAAAGATTAATCTTACGGCAATTACGGATAGAGATGAATTTGTAACAAAGCATTTCGTCGATTCTGTCCTAGGTGTAAATCTTCCTGAATACAAAGATGCGGCATCAGTGATTGATGTTGGTACAGGAGGAGGTTTTCCAGGAATTCCTCTTGCTATTGTAAGTCCGGATAAGAGATTTATTCTTGCTGACTCACTGAAAAAAAGACTTAAGGTTATAGATGATCTGGCTGATAAGAATAGTATAGACAATGTGGAAACTGTACATGGCAGGGCAGAGGAACTTGCAAGGAAAAAAGAGTATCGAGACACTTTTGATGTTTGTGTATCGAGAGCTGTAGCGAACCTGTCGGTTCTTTTAGAATATTGTCTTCCTTTTATAAGAGTAGGAGGTTGTTTGATGGCATATAAGGGTCCTGATGCTGAAAAAGAAATTGCAGGGGCTTCAAATGCACTCAAAGCTCTCGGAGGCGAAGTTGTTAGAACAGAAAGGGTTTCACTAGATGGCTTTGATCATAATATAGTTATAATTAAGAAGACTAAACCTACACCCAAAAAATACCCAAGAAAAGCAGGAACTCCGTCGAAGGAACCTCTATAAAATGTAAAAATTAGAAATGTTTCACGTGAAACATTTCTTTTTTATTGTAAAACTATAGAATAAAAAATTAAAATAGTATATAATAAATGAATAACGAATAAGGAGGAAGCAAATTGGGAAAATCGATAGCAATTTTTAACCAAAAGGGCGGAGTAGGCAAAACAACAACTAACATCAACCTTGGAGCATGCCTTGCACTAAAAGGAAAAAAAGTACTTATGCTAGACATCGATCCGCAGGGAAACACAACAAGTGGTATCGGAATTCAGAAAAAGAACCTAGACTATACAGTTTATGATCTGCTAGTAGAGGATGATTTTGATACAGAACTTGCGATTTTGCAGACTTCTGTTGACGGTTTGGATATAATTCCTGCAAGCGTTGACCTTGCAGGTGCAGAAATAGAACTTGTACAAATAGAAGGAAGAGAGAGAAGACTCAAGAAGTCAATTGATAAAGTTAGAGACAGATATGATTATATTTTCATAGATTGTCCACCTTCACTTGGACTTTTAACTATCAACTCACTTACAGCTGTAGAAAGTGTACTAATTCCTATTCAGTGTGAATTTTACGCACTAGAAGGTGTGAGTCAGCTTGTAAGTACAATAGACCTTGTTAAGAAAAGCCTTAACAAAGACCTTGAAATTGAAGGTGTAATTCTTAGCATGTTTGATGGAAGAACTAATCTTTCTGTGCAGGTTGTTCAGGAAGTAAAGAGATATTTTGGTTCAAAAGTATACTCAACAGTTATTCCTAGAAATATTAGACTTGCAGAAGCACCAAGCTATGGAATGGCTATTACAGAATACGACCCTAAATCAAAGGGAGCAGAGGCGTATTTAGAATTTGCAGAAGAATTCCTTGAAAGAGAGGAAGAATAATGGCAGCAAAGAATAGAGGATTAGGCAGAGGACTAGATGCTTTGTTCGCTGATCAGACAACTGTAGAAAAAGAAAAAGCGCCAGAAGTTAAACCAGATGATGCGAACGCAATCATTTATATTAATATAAATGATATTAAGCCAAATGAAAATCAGCCTAGAAAAAGCTTTGATGAAAGCAAAATCGAGGAACTGGCAAATTCAATCATAGAGCATGGAATAATTCAACCGCTCGTAGTTAGAAAGAATGAGCCTGGATATGAGATTGTTGCAGGTGAAAGAAGATGGCGTGCTGCAAGAAGGGCAGGACTAAAGGAAGTTCCATGTATAATTCGTGATTTTACAGACGAGGAGAACATGCTCGTTGCAATCATCGAAAACATGCAAAGAGAGGATTTAAATCCTGTAGAAGAGGCTGAGGGTCTCAACCAAATGATTAAAACATATGGAATGACACAGGAGGAAGTATCAAAGAGTGTAAGTAAAAGTAGACCTTATATCACAAACTCCCTTAGACTTCTAAAGCTTCCTGAGGAAATCAGAAATCTTCTAGCGGAAGGTAAAATTTCTGCTGGCCATGCGAGAGCTCTTATAAATGTTTCTGATAAAAAGAAGCAGGCGGAAATCTGCAGACGAATCATAGAAGAAGGACTTTCGGTTCGTATGACAGAAAAACTTGCATCAGAAGATAAAAAAGAAAAGAAGCCTAGAGCGAAAAAAGAAAAGAGTCTTGAAATAAAAAGTGTAGAAGATCAGCTTAAGAATATCTACGGAACTAAGATTAATATCAACCAGAAGGGTAAGAAGGGTAAGATAGAAATCGAATACTACAATGTAGATGAATTGAACAGAATTATAGATCTTCTAAAGAATGTAAAATAATATGTTTCACATGAAACATCATAAAAGAAGAGAAAAGGTATTCCTTATCGGTGAGAAAATTCATTGATAAGAAATACCTTTTTTGCTGTAAAAATGCAAAAAAAACAGCGGAATCCACATAAAAATCACTCAATAAAGGAAAAATGTGGTATAATAACTATTATCATAGGCATACTATAGCTGTATGCAAATTTGAAATTAACAGTAAGAGGAAACAGAATGGAAAATAAGAAAATGGAAAAGATGATAACATCTAAAATTCCAATTCCAACATGTATTGTAAATAGAAACGGAAAGATTGTCAGCGTCAGTGATCAAATTACACAGGTATTTGCGTATAGCGGAATACAGGATGGTGATTTATTTGCTCTGACAGGAGTTAAGATTTCTCAGATGCTTTCTGATGAAAAGGATATAATCATCGAACGTAACGGAAAAAAATTCAATATGGTTGCGAGTATAACAGATGAGGCTGATAATGAATCAGATATCATTATTTTCTTTTATGATGTAACAGAACTGGAAAATCTAAAAGAAAAATATAACAACGAGAAAACCTGCATCTGCAAAATCAATATCGACAACTACGATGAGCTTATCGCAAGTGTAGAACCGGAAATCGGAATGTCTATATCTACAGAAGTAGACAGGATGATTAGAAAATGGGCGGCTAAGTCGGAAGGCTCAATAGAAAAAATAAAAGAAACATTATATGTTGTAGTTTTCCAGAACTCTTATATGAAAAAACTGGAGGAAACAAAGTTTTCTATTCTCGATGATGTTAGAAATATAGAGACAGAAGCTGATTTTCCTCTGAGCCTTAGCATTGGTGTAGGCTTTGGTGGCAAAACAATAAACGAAACTGCAGATTATGCCAGTGCAGCGCTTGACCTTGCGCTCGGCCGTGGGGGAGACCAGGCTGTAGTAAAGAAAAAGAGCAAAATAAGCTACTACGGAGGAAAGACGCAGACAGTAGAGAAGGGCAACAAAGGTAAGTCAAGGATAGTTGGTCATGCTCTAAGAAAACTGATTGAGCAGTCAGACCAGGTATTTATTATGGGACACAAGAATGCAGATATGGATGCATTCGGCTCATCTCTCGGAATATACAGAATGTGTCTTGTGACAGGAACAGATGCTCACATTGTTATAAATGAGGTTAACGACTCTTTGAATGCTCTGTATAAGCAGGCAAAGGAAACAGATAACTATAATCTTATAACAACAGAAAAAGCAAAGCAGATGATAGAGCGCGATTCTCTGCTTGTGGTTCTTGACACACATAGACCAAATTATATCGAAGAACCGGAGCTTCTAAATCTGACAGATAGAATTGTAGTAATAGATCATCACAGAAGGGCGGAAAATATAATAGAAAGTCCGACTCTTTCATATATAGAAACTTATGCATCCTCGACATCTGAGCTAGTAACAGAAATGCTTCAGTATGCGAGCAGCCGTAAGACCATAGTTAAGCTAGAGGCAGAGGCCCTTCTTGCTGGTATGACAATTGATACAAACCGTTTTGCAGTAAAGACAGGTGTTAGAACCTTCGAAGCTGCAGCATGGCTGAGAAGATCAGGTGCAGACACAACAGAAGTTAAGCGTTTCTTCCAGACAGATATGGAAACGTTCCGCGTAAGAGCAAAATCTATAGCAGCAGCAGAGTTTCATGAACACGGAATCGCAACATCGATATGCGAGGGTATGAACCAGGATGCCCAGGTTATAAATTCTCAGGTTGCAGATGAGCTATTGAACATCAAGGGCGTTAGGGCTTCTTTTGTTGCAGGCGTTAACGACAAGGGCGTTACATGTATAAGTGCAAGATCTCTTGGAGAGGTCAACGTTCAGATAATAGTAGAAAAGCTCGGCGGCGGCGGTCATTTGACAACTGCAGGAGCACAGGTAAAAGAAACACCGGAAGAAGTAATTCAGAAGGTGCTAGAAATAGTAAACAGAAGATATAGTGAGGAGAAATAAAGATGCTTGTAATATTAAACAAAGACGTAAAAGGAACAGGGAAAAAAGGTGACGTAGTTAAGGTAAGCGACGGCTATGCAAGAAACATGCTTCTTCCAAAGGGAATTGCAATCGAAGCAACTGATGGAAACGTAAAGAGCCTAGAAAAGGTAAAGGCTACAGAAGCAAAGAAAAAAGCAGAAGAAAAGGCTGAAGCACAGAAAATTGCAGAAGACCTAAAAGATAAAAAAGTAGTAATTAAAACAAAATCAGGTGAGGGCGGAAGACTGTTCGGTTCAATCACATCAAAGGATATTGCAGAGGCAATCAAAAAGCAGCTCGGCTTTGATATTGATAAGAAAAAAATTGAACTGAAAAATCCTGTAAAGCAGCTTGGAAAATTTGATGTAGAAATCAAACTGTACCCAGAAGTAAAAGGTGCACTTACAGTAGAAATTACTGACTAGGAGTTGAATTATGCCCGAAAAAATACCACCCCACAATAAAGAGGCCGAGAAGTCGGCTATTGGAGCGGCATTGTTAAGTAAGGATGCATTGTCGGATATTATCGACCTTGTAAAACCTGATGATTTTTATGATGCGGCTCACAAAGAAATCTTTACTGTAATAATAGATCTTTTCAGACAGAGCACACCTGTTGATATTATAACAGTATGCGATGAGCTGAAAAAAAGAAAAAGTCTGGATATGGTAGGTGGACGAGCATATGTTGCTTCTCTAGCAGGGGAATCACAGTCTACAGCAAACGCTGAGGAATATGCGAAAATTATTGCTGAAAAATCATCTCTGAGACAGCTGATACATGCATCAGAAGATATAAGGGAAAAGAGCTTTCAGGAAAATATCAATGCAGCGGAAATCCTAGATTATGCAGAAAAAAACATATTTGAAATAGCTCAGCACAGACAGACTAACGATTATTCACCTATTCAGGATGTTCTTGTCGAGAACATGAGAATGATTGACAAGGCTATTCAGACAAAAGGAACTGTAGTTGGTCTTACTACAGGATACCAGAAATTCGACGAAGTAACATCAGGTCTTCACAGATCTGACCTTATAATAGTAGCAGCAAGACCTGCAATGGGAAAAACTGCCTTTGCTCTTAACATAGCGCTTAATGCCGCAAGAAAAGCTGACGCAAGCGTTTTGATATTCAGTCTCGAAATGTCAAAAGAACAGCTCGGACAGAGACTTCTATCTATGGAGTCAAGAGTAGAGATGCAGCATCTCAAGACAGGTGACATCAAACGTGACGACTGGGATAGACTTGCCGTTGCGATGGATAATCTGTCAAAATCAAAGATTCATATCGATGATACTCCGGGTGTTGGAATCATGGAAATGAAAAATAAGTGCAGAAGACTTAAGGCCGAAAAAGGCCTAGATCTTGTGGTAATTGACTATCTTCAGCTTATGAAGGCAGAAGGAAGAGCAGATAGTAGGCAGCAGGAGATAAGTACACTGTCAAGATATCTTAAGCTTCTTGCAAGAGAAGTTGACTGTCCTGTCATAGTTCTTTCTCAGCTTTCCAGAGCACCAGAGCTTAGACAGGACCACAGACCTATACTGTCAGACCTTAGAGAGTCTGGATCTATAGAGCAGGATGCCGATATGGTAATATTCCTTTATAGAGATGACTACTATAATGAAGACAGTGAAAAGGCCGGAATCTGTGAAGTAAATATAGCAAAGCACAGAAGCGGTCCTACAGAAAAAGTTGAACTGACATGGGTATCTAGATATACCAAGTTCAGTGATGTTGCATGGTAAGTTATACATTGATGCGGGAAAAATGTAAGGAGGATTCTCCATGAAGATTGACGGAAATATAATGGTTGCAGATTTGCTAGAATACGATGACAGATGTGAAGAGGTATTCGAAAAATTCGGACTCAAATGTAACGAATGTTCAGGTGCAAAGACAGAGACTCTAGATGAGGCTGCCTTTGGTCACGGAATTGATCCTGATAGCCTGAAGAGGGAGTTCGAAAAACTCATAGAAGAAATCGAAAAGGAGAAAAATCCTGAAAATAAATAAGAAGTAGGTTAATAGATGAATTTTGTAAAGAAAAAAACAAAAAACTTATATTTGCTTGATTCTTCAATTGAAAATATGTTCATAGGAGAGTTTATGCCATCTGCACCAGGGGATTATGTAAAAATATTTATATATGCCCAGATGTGTGCGGAGCATAAAATCACAATGACAAACGAAAAACTGGCTACAGTGCTTGGAGTAAGTAATTCCGACATACTGGATGCCTGGGAATACTGGGAAGGCATGGGCCTGATAAAGAGAAACTACCTTGACGATAGCGGCAAGGTAGATTTTACTGTGGAATTTCTGCGCCTAAAAGAGGATTTGTTCCTCGGCGAGGATATGGAAGCAGTTGAAGAACCAGAAGAACCGCGTAGAGAGAACAGAGTCTTTGGAAACGAGGCTGTTAAACCGATGTTCAGCGAAATAGAGCAAAAGCTCGGAAGAACACTGAGTATAACAGAAATGCAGGATATAATGAGCTGGATAGATGATGGAAATGCATCTCCAGAAATTGTAAAATTCGCATTTGACTACTGTATAGAAAAAGGAAAAACAAATATAAAATATATATCCAAGGTAGTTGAAGGCTGGAGCGGCAGAGGATTCCAGAGCATTGGACAGGTAGAAGAATACCTAGAGGAATGCGATCAGAAATACTACAGAACAAAACGAGTAATGAAGGCTCTTGGATTTAACAGAAGAGCATCTGAGGCAGAGCAGGGCATCATCGACAGATGGTTTGACGATCTAGGATATAACATGGATAAAGTCCTAGAAGCTTGTGCAAAGACATCAGGAATATCAAATCCTAACATAAACTACGTAAATAAGGTTCTGGAAAACTGGAGCAAAGAGGCTGAAGAGCGAAAACAGAATGTTAATGAGCATAAGCCTGCATCCAGAGCCGTTCTTAATAAGTATTTCGAATATCTGCGAGACAAAGCCGAAAAAGAAGCGGAAACTCGCAGACAGGAAATTTACAGAAAGCTTCCTGAAATTGAAGAAATTGATGATGAGGTCAGACGACTTGGCTCACAGCTTTCAAGAGCTCTGATAATGAACGATACTCAGACAGATAGCAGAAAGCTGAACGAGCGCATGGAATGCCTGACAGAAGAAAGAGCGATTATCTTAACCGAAAACGATTATGATATGGATTATACCGACATAAAATACGCATGTGATAAATGTAACGATACAGGTATAACCGATATGGGAGAACGTTGTACATGTATTGAGCAGCGTATGGAAGAGGCGGAAATATGGCAAAAGGAAAAAGAATTAAACAAAGCATAATAGACTTTGCTGCAAAGCTCATAGACAAAAACGATGTTTTTCAGGAAAAACTTGCAAAGAACATCGTATATTTTGGCATGGGAATAGAGAATCTAGCAGCTGCATTTATTAACGGTTCTGATAATATTCAGGAACGTTTTTCAAGGTTGCTTCTGATTTTGCACTATAACACAGCAAAGTATATGCACGAAAAAAAGAAAAAAGTTAATATAGACAAACGAAAGCTTGTACATAATGCGGGAGTACTGTTTATCGTCGCTACAGCAATGGTTACGATATACAGTAATTTCACATGCTTTGAGTACTCATATAACGGCAAAGTATTGGGATATATAAAAGACCAAGAGGATGTAAACCGTATTCTCGATCTTGCCAGCAGTGAAATATCAAAAGAGTACAGCTCCAAGATAAAAATAGATCCAAAAGAAAATATTAGCTTTAAGCGTGTATCAAAGACAGACAGAACTCTTGATACAGAAGATCAGGTTCTGAGAAAATTCACATACCTGTCAGATATAAAATCAAAAGGATCAGCTATAATGATTGACGGAAAACAGTTTGTAATCTGCAGCAGCAAAGACGATGCAGAAAACACACTTGAAGAGGTTCAGAAGAAAATTCTCGGTGAAAACGATCTGTCAAAATATAGTAAGGTAGGATTTAAACAGAAGGTCAAAATAAAAGAAGTTGATTTTCCTGTAACATCTATAAGCAGTATGGATCAGGCTGTTGCAAGAATAATGGACGGCGGAATCAAGAAGGAGACATACGAAATTCAGGACGGAGACACTATATTTGACCTGTGCATGAAATTTGATATAAGCATGGACGAGTTCTTTGAGATGAATCCAGAAATAAAAGAATCACAGTTTATAGCCCCAGGAGATGTTATAAGTCTTACAAAGATTGCTCCGGCATTAACTGTAATAACTGTTGAAACATCAACATTTGCTGAACCTATACCGTTTGAGACAGAATACAAGGACGACAGCGACCTTTATATAGGTGATGAACGTATAGCACAGGAAGGTGCTGATGGAAAACAGAGTATAAGAGCTAAACTAACAAAAGAAAATGGCAAGATAGTAAAGAGAAAAGACCTTTCAAAAGAAGTAATTCAGGAACCTGTAAAGCAGATTGTTCTGAAGGGCACAACTGAAAGACCAAAGACAGCAGCTACAGGACATCTAATATTCCCTGTACCTGGTGGAATGGTTACATCTGAATTCGGATACAGATGGGGTCGTACACATACAGGTCTTGATATCGCAGGACATACAGGTCTTCCAATCAGAGCAGCTGACGGAGGAACTGTTGTAAACGCATCATATAGCGGCGGTTACGGACTTTGCATAGATATAGATCACGGAAACGGAATGAAAACACGTTATGCTCACTGCAGCAGTGTTGCTGTTTCTGTAGGATCAAAGGTATATCAGGGACAGTACATAGGTAATGTAGGAAATACAGGAAATAGTACAGGACCGCACTGTCATTTTGAGGTAATTGTAAACGGTTCACACGTTAATCCGAGAAATTATCTGTAGAGAGGCAGAAGAATGAGTAGCAGGAGTAATGGGAAAAAAGGAAAGAAGAAAACTCGCTTTAATCCGGTAAGACTTGCTGTAACTGTTATAATGGTATTCATGCTCGCAGGATTATTTGTATCAGCGAAGAACATAGTGTCCCTTCACATAGAAAAGAGAGAACTGGAAAGTCGCCAGGAGCAGCTAGAGGCCGAAAAAAGTAGCAAGAAAAATGAGCTAAAAAGTGTAAACGACCTCGATTATATTGAAGAGCAGGCGAGAAGACAGCTCAAGATGATTAAACCTGGAGAAGTTCTTTATATTCTTGATGATGAAGAGACCAAACAGCCGGATTCACAAAAGCCGGAGGAGGAAAGCGAAAACTAGCTGAGTATACAGCTATAAGATTGGAGAGTTATGGAAAAACTTAAAATTGAAGAGGTAATAGTAGTAGAAGGAAGAGACGACACTGCAGCGATAAATCGTGGGGTAGAAGCGGTAACAATAGAAACTCACGGTTTTGGAATGTCGGAAAATATGTGGAAGCTTATAGATTCTGCTTACAAAACCAAAGGAATCATAGTTTTTACAGATCCTGACTATGCGGGAGAAAACATAAGAAGAAAAATATTAGCAAAATATCCAGATGCAAAGCAAGCGTTTCTTGCAGTAAACAAAGCAACGAAAAAAGGCGATATTGGTATTGAAAATGCAAAGCCTGAGGATATACAGGAAGCTCTTCTTAAGGCTCACTGCACAAAAGGTGAGAAAAAAGAGAACTTTACAATGCGGGACCTTGAAATATACGGACTTTGCGGAGATAGCAAATCCAAAGAAAGACGTATAAAATTAGGAGATATATTAGGAATAGGATATGGAAACAGCAAATCATTTCTGAAAAAGCTAAATGAATTCGGCATAGAAAGGGAGCTGTTTTTAGAAAAAGTTAAGGAGATAGGATAGGATGAAATTATATTCACCGAAAACTATAAACGAAATAAAAGAAGCATATGGTTTTAAGCTGTCAAAAAGTTTGGGGCAGAATTTTCTTACTGACAAGAATATAATCGATAAAATAGTCGATGTACCTGATGTGACAGAAGATGACCTTGTGATAGAGATAGGCCCTGGTATAGGGGTTATCACTGCAGAAGCTGCAGAGCGGGCCGGAAAGGTGATTGCAATCGAAATTGATAAAAATCTAATTCCGATACTCAGCGACACCCTTGGCGGATTTGATAATGTGGAGGTTATAAATCAGGACGTACTGAAAACCGATATCAATACTCTCATAAGAGATAACGGATACGAAAGTGCCAAGATAATCGGAAATCTTCCGTATTATATAACTACCCCTATTATCATGTACCTGCTCGAAGGCGGAGTAAATGCCGAAAGCATAACAATAATGATGCAAAAGGAAGTTGCAGATAGAATCAAAGCCGAGCCGGGAGGCAAAACTTACGGAGCAATTTCTGTAGCTGTTCAGTACTACTGCGAGGTTGAAACAGTTACAAATGTGCCGAAGGAAGTTTTTGTTCCGGCACCTAAGGTTGATTCGACAGTGCTAAAACTAAATTTAAGAAAGACTAAGCCAGTTGAGCTTACAAACGAAAAGCTATTTTTCAGATGTATCAAAGCTGGTTTTGGACAGAGAAGAAAGACCCTATTGAATTCACTTACAGGATTAGGTGATGTGACAAAAGACGAAATTAGAAAGTGCCTTGAAGCATCTGAAATAGATGAAAAAAGAAGGGCAGAAACATTAACTATCGAGGAATTTGCAAAGCTTGCAAACGAATTCGATAAAATAAGTGTGAGGTAGGTAAATGGAAAAAATTAAAAACTTTTGTCGGGAACGTCTGAAAAATCCTTTGATATTTTGTTTTGTGTGGGGTTTTCTTCTTAACCTTATCATAGAAACACTAGCCAGAAAGGGCATCGGAGGATTTGTATTTTTATTTGAGCATCCTATTATATTCATGTACAACGTGCTCATAATATTTGCGACACTTTCGGTAGCAACTATATTTAGGCGAAGAGTGTTCTTTCTTGTTGTAATATCAGGAATCTGGCTTGCAATAGGTATAACAAACGGAATAATCCTTCTAGAAAGAATGACTCCGTTCACAGTTAAGGACCTAAGTGCCGTTACAGATGCAGCAACAATTCTAACAAACTATTTCAGCCTGTGGCAGCTTATACTGATTGCAGCGGGAATAGTGCTAGGTGTTGTAGGTCTTGTAGTTTTATGGATCAAAGCGCCTAAGAGCGAAAATGGCGGCATAAAAAAGAATCTAGCAATTGTAATTTTGATTATTGCATGTACCTTTGGTGCAACCTTTGGACTTGTAAAAGCAAATGTTCTTGCAACATTCTTTGGAAACCTTGCCTATGCATATCAGGACTACGGAGTTCCTTATTGTTTCATCAATACATGGCTGAACACAGGAATTCAAAAGCCTGCAGCATATTCGGAGGAAGCTGTAAAGAATATCTTCACAGAAAATCAGTATGGAAGCGATGGTACAATGAAGCTTTCACAGGAAGACTGCGATGAAGAATATCCTAATATTTTATTCCTTCAGCTAGAGTCATTTACAGACCCTCAGCTGTTTAACAATATCAAGCTTTCACAGGATGCAATACCAAACTTTAGAGAAATGATGAATACTTGCTCATCTGGAAGCCTTACAGTTCCAGCGTGCGGTGCAGGTACTGCAAATACAGAGTTTGAGGTAATGACAGGAATCTCGGTTAAATTCTTTGGTCCTGGTGAATATCCATTCAAGTCAGTTCTAAAGGATAAGACTGCCGAAAGTATAGCAACAGATCTCAAGAGCATGGGGTTTGGTACACATGCAATTCACAACCACAGAGCCTTGTTCTATAACAGAAACAAAGTATTTGACAATATCGGATATGACACATTTACATCTGTAGAATACATGAGTGATGTCGCAAAGACACCAAAAAACTGGGCAAAGGATGAAATCCTGATTTCTCAGATTATGCAGGCCATGGACTCAACAAAGAGTAGAGACTACATTTACACGATTTCTGTACAGGGTCACGGAAAATATCCACCTGAACAGATTATCAGAAATCCGGAAATCACAGTTACAGAAGCTCCTTCAGAAGAGCTGAAGTGGAAGTACGAATACTACGTAAACCAGATTTACGAGATGGATAAGTTTGTAAAAGATTTGACTGATACGCTTTCAGCCTTTGATGAGCCTACTGTACTTGTAATGTATGGTGACCATATTCCAGCCCTTGATATAAAGGAAGAGTCATACGATGCAAAAGATCTTTATCAGACGCAGTATGTAATCTGGAGCAACTTTGATATGGAAAAGAAGGACAAAGACCTTGCTACATATCAGCTTGCTGCAGAGGTGTTTGACAGACTTGATATTCACAAGGGAACTGTAATTAAGTATCACCAGACAAAGGATCATAAAGACAGCGACTATATGGAAAAGTTAAAACTTATCGGATATGACATGTTCTACGGTCAGGACTACCTGTACGGCGGTGAAAATCCGTTTGAAAAGGCCGGAATGAAGATGGGCGTAAAGGACGTGAAAATCGATAAGATTGTAAAAATCGGCGGAAAATACTACATCAAAGGCGAGAACTTTACTGAATATAGTAAGGTGACGATGGGAGGAGAAACGCTCAATACAATTTATCTGAGTCCAAATCTCCTAGGTCTTCTTGAGGAAATCGAGCCATCAGCAGCAGAGAAGATGAAAGTCAGCCAGATAGATAAGTCGAACAAGGAAATTATTAGTACTACAGAATAGCAGGTGAGATGTATGAGAGTAATTGAAACAGAAAGATTGGTGCTTCGCCCTTACTGCGAAGATTACGCACAGGGACTTTATGATTATGCAAAGGATCCGGATGTTGGACCTGTAGCAGGCTGGGCACCACATAAGAGCCCAGAGGAATCGAAAATGTTTATAAGAGAGCTGTTTATGCCGGTAGAGGCTTATGCAATCTTTGACAAATCAAATGATAGGCTTATAGGTACGATAGCTCTTGAGTATGACAAATACAGACCTGAGTCAAACAGCAGAGAAATAGGATACTCCCTTGCAAAAGACATGTGGGGGAGAGGAATTATGACTGAAGCTTGCGAAGCTTTGATAAAATTTGCATTTGAAGAGCTTGGTCTTGACCAGATAGGTATATGCACAGGAGAGCATAACAAGCGCTCACAGGGTGTAATAAAAAAATGCGGATTCACATATGAAGGCACCATTAGACGAGCATATAAGATTTATGACGGAACCTGCAGAGATTCTCTCGTGTATTCGCTTCTAAAAAGTGAGTACGAAAATAGAATAAGATAAAAAACAAAGGGCATATTCAGCAAGATAACCTGCTGAAGGTGCCCTTTTTGCATGCTTAAATAAAAATTGTATAAATACGATATGATATATATTGCGATTTTAAGCTGAAATGTAGATAACCGATATGAAAATATCAGTTAAATATATGAATTTGGCTTAAGAATTAGTCGATTGCAGCCTGTATCAGATTATTAAGATCTGAGAGAGGTAGCTTGTGAAGCGTGCATTTTCCAAAGTATTCAGGGACGATTACTGTAATTTTGTCGTCCTGTATTTTTTTGTCCATAAGAGCTAATCTCGAAAGCTCATCTACTGGAAAGTTTAGAGAAATATCAAATCCAAGCTCTGTAAGAATTTCCGAAAGTTCTTTTGATATGTCGCTGTCGCAAAGACCGAGTTTAAAAGCGGCTTTTGCTTCTGCAACCATTCCTTTGGCTACAGCTGCACCGTGGGAAATTGAAAATGAAGTAATCTTTTCTATTCCGTGAGCAATAGTATGTCCAAAGCTCAGTAGCTGGCGCACGCCATTATCATATTCATCTGCCTCTACAAGAGATTTTTTTATTGAAAGGCATCTTTCGATTATATATGGATAGTCTTTCTTCAATATATGAGGTATGAGAGTCTTATCAGAGATGACAGCACTTTTTACTGCTTCTGCAAGACCATCTCGGAGTTTATTTTCACTCAGCGAATCTAGGGTCTTGTAGTCGGTCACAACTAGTGAAGGCTGCCAGAATGTTCCTGCAAGATTTTTTCCATTCATGAGATTTATACCTGTTTTTCCTCCAATGCTAGCATCTGCCGCCGAAAGAAGGGTAGTAGGAATCTGCACATATTCGATGCCTCTCATATATGTAGAAGCGACAAAGCCTGTAAGGTCAGAAACTGTTCCGCCGCCAAGGCCTATAAGTATGTCAGATCTAGAAAGGCCTTCGTTTGCGAGAGCTTCGAGAACATTCACGTAAGTTATCATATTCTTGGAATGTTCACCGGCAGGGAAAACTATTTTTGATGTCTGAAATCCCTTTTCCATGAGTGATGTTGTGACAACCTGGGCATATATACTGTTAACAGTACTGTCAGTAACGATACATGCTTTGCAGGGTTTAAAAACTGATCTGACAAATTCGCCAGTCTGTTTGAGTATGCCGCTGCCGGTAATAACATCGTAAGGGTGTGAAGTTGTAATGCTTAATTTTTTCATACAGGACTCCCGTAACTGATTTTGTGAATTAATAAACAAAATTAAATAAATGTATACAAAGTACATTGATTATATGTTATACTAGTGCAGTAATTAAAAGAATTGTATCACATTTCGTATAGATTTGCAAAAGAGTTAGGGGCAGGAATGAAATTAAAGAAAATATTATTAAGTATAATTGGTATTGTCATTACTGTCTGTGTTATAATCGGTTTTGGCGCTATGATGGTCAATAACCACATCGTAAATAATCAAAAGGAAAATATAGTTTACGCTCAGGATTCTAAGGAGTTTAAACCTTCGTCTGATGAGCTAAAAAAAATAAAAAAGTTTGATGCAGACTGTATTCTTGTGCTTGGAGCAGGAATCAAAGACAGAGAGACTCCGTCAGAGATGCTGAAGGATAGGCTAGATACAGGTATTGCGTTATATAAGGCAGGAGTAGCACCAAAGCTTCTTCTGACAGGAGACAACGGTACAGAGTATCATAACGAAATACATGTAATGCTTAATTACGTGATAGAGGCAGGCGTGCCAGAAAAAGATATTTTCTGTGATCATGCGGGATTTTCTACGTATGATTCGATGTACAGAGCAAAGGATATATTTGAAGTAAAAAAGACGATAGTAGTAACACAGACTTATCACGAGTACAGGGCGATGTACATAGGTGAAAAAATGGACATTGACTGTATTGGCGTAGCATCTGACCAGGATAAATATTCAGGTCAGGCAAAGAGAGAATTTAGAGAAATTCTGGCAAGGAACAAAGACTTCATAAAGGTAAAAGCCGATATGGAAAGCTCTGTAGGCGGAGATAAAATTCCAATTTCCGGTGTCGGAGAAATTTCTCATGGCGAGTAGCGGCAGTAATTAAATAATAGCATATATATTTTTTTACGGAGGGTAAAGACTTGAAACTATTTGAAAACAAAGTGCAGGAAATTAAGTACAAGGTACTTAGAGAGGTTGCCATTCAAACATGGAAGGGCAACGATGTTTTTGCCGAATTTAATGAGGTCGCAAGTAAGGTTGTCAACAAAGACGAACCGCCGATTAGATGTTGCATTTACAAGGACCGTGCTGTAATTGCAGAAAGAATCAGACTTGCGATTGGAGGAAGCAAAAAAAATAATCATGTCGTTCAGGTAATTGATATTGCCTGCGACGAATGCCCAGAAGCGGGATATGTTGTAACAGACCTTTGCAGAGGATGTCTGGCTCATAACTGCCTGGCAAGCTGCAGAAGAGGAGCTATACAGATTGACGCCCATCAGCATGCTCATATAGACAAGGCAAAGTGCGTAGAATGCGGTGCATGTGCAAAATCATGTCCATACAGCGCAATTCACAACTTTAAGCGTCCGTGCGAAAATGCATGTGAGGTAGGAGCTATTTCTATGGGGCCTACAGGTGCGGCAAATATCGATTATGATAAATGCGTAAGCTGCGGATCTTGTGTATATCACTGCCCATTCGGTGCTACAGTTGACGTATCCAGTATTGTAGATGTTATCAAACTGCTGAAGGATTATGAGGAAGGAAAAGGTAGCAAGGTTATCGCAATCGTTGCACCTGCAATAGGAAGCCAGTTCCAGTTTGTATCTGTAGGACAGGTTATCACAGGCATCAGAGAGCTTGGATTCCATAAGGTTATGGAAGTTGCAATCGGAGCTGATATGGTTGCCGAAAAGGAAACTCTTGAGCTTGTAGAAAAGGGATTCCTGACATCATCATGCTGTCCTGCTTTCGTGCAGTGCATAGAAACAAAATATCCAAACCTTGTACAGCATATATCACATAACTTCTCACCTATGGCGGAACTGGCCAAATTTATAAAAGACAAGAATCCTGAGTACAAAGTAGTATTCATAGGACCTTGTATCGCTAAAAAGGCAGAGGTAAGAAAACCAGAAGTTGCTCAGTATGTAGACTATGCAATCACATTCGAGGAACTTCAGGCTCTGTTTGATAGCCAGAAAATCGTCCTAAAGGATCTTGAAGAAACAGAATGGAACCAGGCATCATACTACGGAAGAATCTTTGCTCGTGCCGGCGGTCTTACAGAAGCTGTTGTTCAGGCAATCAAGGAGCTTGGAATTACAGACTTTGACTTTGACCCTATTGCAGTTGATGGTCTTAAGAACTGCAAGCAGGTTCTTCACAAGATTGAAAACGGTGTTCTTAAGCACAACTTTGTTGAAGGAATGGCCTGCAAGGGCGGCTGTGTAGGTGGAAGTGGAAACATGATAAAATATGTTGAAACACCAAGACAGATGAAAAAACACAGCGAAACAGCTACACAGAAGGCTATTATCGAAAACGTTGAACACGTAAAGAAGAGTATCAATATTATCTAACATCAGAAACGGTCAGAACTCTCAGCTTTGCTGGGAGTTTTGCTGAAAGAAAGGGGAGAAAAGATGGCATCACTTACAAAAAAAGCAATAAAAACATCTTTTGTTAAGTTACTAAATGAGCGCCCCTTTGATAAAATCACAGTCAAAGACGTTGTAGAGGAATGCGGTGTGAACCGAAATACTTTCTACTATTATTATCAGGATATATATGAGCTTCTGAGAGATGTGTTTGAAGGTGAGACAATGGCAATTTCCGAAAGTCACATGAATTACGATTCCTGGGAGGAAGGAATTATAGAGGCTGCTCATTTTGCAATGAACAACAAGAGAATGATTTATCACGTATATAATTCCATCAGCCGGGAGGAGCTTGAGCGATATCTAAACAGTACCATGGAATATATTATGCTTAGCTTTGTAAAAAAACAGGCGGAGGGATTTGATGTGTGCGAAATCGATATCGAGCTTATCGCAATGTTCTATAAGAACGCACTTGTCGGAACACTGATGGACTGGCTTTCTAGTGGAATGAAGAGGGAGCCGGAGCAGATAATCCGAAGACTTGGTCAGATCTTTGAGGGAAACATCCTGATTGACTTAAAGCGAGCTTCAAACCTTGAGCCTATTGAATGATTTTGCTAGATAGCTTAATTTACTGGTAGGCAGAACAAAAAACTCTGTAAAAATATAATTTTATAAATAAGAAATTCAGACACATGAGGGTCCGTGCACAAATTTTGTGCACGGCTCTTTTTTTGTCTATACAAGAAAAAAGCCTAAGGGTCTAATATAGAATATGCAAGGGGGGTGATTAGTTGAATCTGGTGCAGAAAGCAAAAAATGCATACATTGGAGCATCAATAGGAGTTATAGTCCTAGGATTGATACTGATTTTTAAGCCAACTATGTCGGCAGTGACACTTTGCTATATTGTCGGCGGAATGATGGCGGCTTTTGGGGTAGTCAAGATAATCGGTTTCTTTTCAAAGGATCAGTTTAGACTGGCTTTTCAGTTTGACCTGGCCTTAGGAATATTCTCAATAGTTGTTGGTGCATTTATAGCGGTGAAGGCAAAGGAGATTATGCTTATTTTACCGACTATAATAGGGATTTTTATAATCATTGACGGTGTATTTAAGGTCCAGACAGCAATTGATGCAAAGAGATTTGGAATCATACGCTGGAAGACGATTATGCTACTTGCTTTGTTCTGTGTGGTACTTGGGATTATATTAATTGTGGATCCGTATGAAGCAACGAAGGCTTTGATGATATTCACGGGGGTTTGCCTTCTTGTCGACGGGATTCAAAATATCTGTGTGGTTCTGTACACAGTAAAATCAGATCAGGGGAGATTTTTTGACGATGATATTTATAACTAGATAAGAAAAGAGGTAATGTGAGAGTGAAAAAATGTGGTGAAACTGTAGTTAAACACCGTAAGCTCATCCTAGTTATCGCAGTACTTCTAATCATACCTTCTGTAATGGGTATGATGAATACGAGAATCAACTACGATATGCTAGAATACCTGCCGGATGATATGGATACTGTAAAGGGACAGGATATCCTGATGGACGACTTCGGCAAGGGCGGATTTTCTACAGTTATCTTAGAGGGTATGCAGCCAAAGGATGTATCAAAGCTGAAGGCAAAGGTTGAGAAAATTGACCATGTAGATTCAGTCGTATGGTACGACAGCCTAATGGACATAACAACTCCAATGGAGTTTCTTCCAGATGATGTCTACGAGGCCTTCAACGAGGGGGATGCCACTATCATGGCAGTTTTCTTTGATACATCAACTTCCGCAGACGAAACAATGGATGCGGTAAATGAGATAAGACATACGGTAGGAAAGCACTGCTTCGTAACTGGTATGTCAGCTATGGTTACAGACCTGAAAAACTTGTGTGAAAAGGAAGAGCCTATATATGTAGGACTTGCGGTTCTCTTTTCCACAATAGCAATGATGATATTTATGGATTCATATCTGATCCCGATTGTATTCCTTATGAGTATCGGAATGGCTATCTTGTGGAATCTGGGTTCCAACATATTCCTGGGGGAAATTTCATATATAACAAAGGCACTTTCGGCAGTTCTTCAGCTCGGGGTAACAATGGACTATTCTATATTCCTCTGGCACAGCTTTGAGGAGCAGAAGCATTACTATCCTGGAGATAACAACAAAGCGATGGCAAAGGCAATCGATGCCACACTTACATCTGTGCTGGGAAGCTCAATCACAACAGTAGCCGGATTCATAGCACTATGCTTCATGACCTATAAGCTTGGTATGGACCTTGGAATTGTAATGGCTAAGGGCGTAATCTTTGGTGTAATCGGATGTGTAACAACACTTCCTTCACTGATACTAGTTCTTGAAAAGTACATTGAAAAAACAAGGCACAAATCAATTCTTCCTGATATGGGAAAACTTGCAAAAGGCGTGACAAAGGAACCGGTTGTATTCATTGCAATATTTCTGATTGCTATTATACCTGCATTCATCGGTTACAGAGGTACCGAAGTTTATTATGACCTTGGAGACGCACTTCCAAAAACAATGGACTATGTAGTTGCAAACGACAAGCTCAGAGATGAGTTCGGCCTTGCAAGCACACACATGGTACTTGTTGATTCAGACATGTCTCAGAAAGAAATGGGAACTATGCTTGATGAAATAAATGATGTAAAGGGCGTCAAAGCTGCTCTTGGACTTTCAAGTGTTGTAGGTCCAATGGTTCCGGATAAATTCCTTCCGGATGCAGCAACAGATATCGTCAAGAGTAAAAATTACGAGCTTCTAATGATAAGCTCGAAATACAAAGTCGCAAGCGACGAGGTCAACAACCAGATTGTAGAAATTAACAGAATTATAAAGTCTCACGATAAGGACGGAATGCTTATCGGAGAGGCGCCTTGCACAAAAGACCTGATAGACGTAACAGACAGAGACTTTAAGGTAGTTAATGCTATTTCCGTACTGGCAATATTCTTAATCATAGGTATCGTATTCAAGAGCGGATCGCTTCCAATTGTACTGGTTGCAGTAATTGAATTTGCTATAATGATTAACCTGGGAATTCCGTACTACACGGACGTATCCCTTCCATTCATAGCGCCAATTTGCATAAGTACAATACAGCTTGGAGCAACTGTAGACTATGCGATACTGATGACAACAAGATATAAGATGGAAAGAGCTGCCGGAAACGAAAAACGCAGATCTGTCAATATTGCAGTTGCAACTGCAGTGCCATCAATCATTGTAAGTGCATCAGGATTCTTTGCTGCGACATTCGGCGTAGCTATGTATTCTGACCTTGATATAATAAGTTCACTTTGCACACTGATGGCAAGAGGTGCCGTAATAAGTATGCTAGCAGTAATATTAATTCTGCCTTCAATGCTTATGGCATTTGACGGACTGGTTTGTAGAACAACAAAAGGAATGAAATCGGCAGTAAAAACAAAAGAGAAAAAAGCTGAGTTAGGAGGTAGTATTTAATGAGCAGTTTTAAGAAAAAAGCAGCAAAATATGTTTCTTTGACACTCATAGTAACGCTTCTGGTTTCAACAGCATGTTATATTTCATTTGCTGCAGGAGCAGATAGAGCGGCAAAGACAGACAAAAATGGAAAAACATTGTCATCACTTGTAGCCGGCACAAACGCATCGGGCAAGGATGAAACAGTGTATGTTATCGCAGGTGCTGACGGAAGCGCAAAAGAGGTTATTGTCAGCGACTGGCTAAAAAACAGCAAAGGTGAAAAAGCCCTTTTAGATGACAGCTGTCTAGATGATATTGAAAATGTAAAAGGTGATCAGCAGTATACCCTAGATAAAAACAATATGAAAGTATGGGATGCTGACGGAGAAGATATCTATTATCAGGGAACAACAGACAAACAGCTTCCTGTAGATCTTGCAATCAGCTATACATTAAATGGTAAAGCTGTTACATCAAAAGAACTTTCCGGCAAGAGCGGAAAAGTTACAATGAGAATAGACTACAGAAATAACGAAAAGAGAAGTGTTTCCATTAACGGAAAAACACAGACTATGTATGTGCCATTTGTTATGCTTAGCGGAATGATGCTGAGCAATGACCATTTTTCCAATGTCGCAGTAACAAACGGAAAAGTGATAAACGATGGAGACAAGTGCATTGTTATGGGCTTTGCCCTGCCGGGAATGCAGCAGAACCTCGGCGTTTCAAAGAGTCAGATTGACTTACCCTCCTATATTGAAATCACAGCAGATGTCAAGGACTTTGAACTTGAAACAACAATGCACTTTGCAAGTAACGACATATTCAGCCAGGTTGATTTCTCAGAAATCGGCTCTATGGATGATCTGACAGCGCAGCTTAACAAGTTTACACAGGCTGCAAACCAGCTAGTAGACGGTTCAAGCGCACTGTACAGCGGTCTATCAGAACTGCTTCAGAAGTCAGGAGTACTTGTAGAGGGAATCAATCAGCTATATGCAGGTGCATCAAAGCTGAGCACAGGAACAGCAATGTTTACAGACGGACAGAAGCAGCTTCATCAGGGACTGAGCGAGCTTAACAACGGACTCAAAGCTCTGACAGCAAACAGCGGAGCTCTAAATGCCGGCGGCGAAGAAGTATTCAATTCACTTCTTTCAATGGCAGATGGCCAGCTGGCTCAGGCCGGAGTAACAGGTCTTCCAAAACTGACAATTGCAAATTACAAAACTGTATTAAACGGTGTTCTAAATAATCTATCACCAGAAAACGCAAGAGCGATGGCAACTGCCGAAGCTCAGAAGCAGGTTACAGAAACGGTGCGTAGCATTAGTTCTGAAATTAAGGCCGGCGTTACAATGAAGGTTAAGGAACAGGTTTTAGGAGCAGTACTTCAGCAGGCAGGCCTTGGAATGACTCCAGAACAGTTCGCAGGCGCTGTTGCAGCTGGAAAAATCGATGAAAAAACAGTTGCCATGATAAATGGCGCTGTAGAACAGCAGATGGCAACCGATGCAATTAAGCAGAAGGTTGATCAGCTGACTGAATCTGTAATTCAGCAGAAGATTGCTGAAACAATGGCAGGAGCACAGATTCAGGCTAAGATTGAAGAGGCTGTAGCAAAAGCTCAGGCTGGTGCAGAAAGCGTAAAAGGTCTGATTGCCCAGCTTGATAAGTATAACATGTTCTACAGCGGACTATGTCAGTACACAGCAGGTGTCGATGCGGCATTTGCAGGCTCAGAAAAACTTCTTGCAGGATCAACAAGTCTGATCAACAATTCAGCAAAGCTTTCAAGCGGAGCAGCTGAACTGAGCGGCGGAATTGGAAGTCTGAAAGCAGGAAGCGGAGCACTTGTTCAGGGTGTAACAAAACTTGCAAACGGCGGAATGATGCTTTCCGAAGGTATGAAGAAATTCAACGAAGAAGGTGTCAAGAAGCTTACATCCGTATTTGATGGAAATCTTGGAGAGCTTGCAGCTCGTCTAAGTGCAACAGCAGATCTGTCAAAGAGCTACAACAGTTATGCAGGTATTTCTTCTGGAACAAAGGGCGAAGTTAAATTTGTCTACAGAACAGAAGGAATCAGTGTTGAAAAAGAAAAGAAATAGTTTTTCAGGCTTGCCCGGCGGTTATCCGCCGGGCAGTTTTTTTTGTTGTGAAAGAAAATTGGTTTGAATAAGCTAACTGGTCTAGAACATAAAAATTATATTTAGTGTTTTGTAATCTGAAACAAAAATTTCTAAATATTAAGAAATAAAAGGTATACAATACGAAAAATTCAGTAAATTATGTTGGCGTTTACGTGCTGAACATGTATCATCTATATGAAGAAATTATCAATCGATTTTTTCATTTTTTATTTCTATTTCAAACTAATCTTTTTAAAGGAGAATAACAATGAAAAAAAGACTAGTAAGACTCGTAGTCGCAGTACTTGTCTTTACAATGGCAGTGCCATTTGCGGCATTTGCTTCTGTAGAGGAAGTAACTCACGATACTACGGCATCCGGTACTTCACTGGCTGGAATTTATCCTGCCTATGATGATATCGAGTTTCAGTATTCACTGACAGAAGAGGCTGAACATGAGGTTGTCATTCCGACAGACCTAGATGAAGAAGCTCTGAAAGAGGCGGTTGAAAAGCACAATGACGGTTCAGCGCCAATCTCACTTTCACTTGTAAGAGACAAGGAAAGAGGATATCTTGATCCTTCACTTTATCCTTATGCTAAAGATGGAGGCAAAATCGAAGAGTGGCTCGACAAAGAGAATACTCAGGTAATTCAGCTGAAGGAAGTAAAGGCTGATGGTAAAAATCTTGTTGTAAAACTGTTTACACAGGGTACTGAGTTCTATTACACAGGCGATCCTGATGCGAGCGCAGATGTTAAGAAGGTCTACTCTATCGATCATCTGTGGAGTGTTGAGCAACCTGCTGAATGGCTTGACAAATGTGGATATTTCAATCTAACTGCAACAGTGGGTGAAAAGGATGCAGGAACAGTACACGCAAAAGTTGTTCCGTATGATAAATTCCGTACACCATACGAACTATATGATGAAATTGAAGCTTTGAAGAGCTACAACGGCGATAGATATGTTGAAGTTGGTTCATTAGGTCACACTTCAATTGATCAGTATGATCTTCCTTATGTAATCGTTTCAAGCGATCAGAAAGCAGTAAGTGATTGGCTTGCTTATACTGAAGCATCAGAAAATAATCCTGATCAGGTTCTAAAAGATATAGAAGCAGGAAAATATGCTGATATGAAAGTACCTCTATATGTCAGCAATTGTCATACTAATGAAAACTCAGCTGTAAACGGTATCATGGAAATGATACAGGTTCTGATAAATAAAGATGAAATTAGTCTTAACACTCTTGAAGGTTATACCGATGCTGGAAGAGCAAAGTTAGAATCTGAAAAAGCAAACTATGGAACTTCACTTTCAAAGATTTATGGTGAATGGGCTACAGAATTAGGTCGTCTGAGAGGCGAAAACGGAGACGTAAGAGACGATACTGGTTACTATGGATATTCATCAGTTGTAGACTTTGAAAAATATTATAAAACTGGTAAAGATGAATTTACTATTGATGAACTTTTAGAAGACGTGTTCTTTGTTCTTGTTCCTACAATGAACATGGAAGGATATGTTCAGGCAACAAGAGTTACAGGTCTTGGATTTGACCCTAACAGAGACTATGCGAATCAGGTAATGCATGAAAATGCAAATGCTATGGCGTTCATGGCTAAGTGGAATCCAATGGTTTATACAGAAATCCACGGTAGAGTTGAAGGTATGCTTGTAGAACCTTGCGGAGCACCTCACAACCCTAACTTAGAATATGACCTTATCGGCGAAAAGTTCACTAAACTTGGTGAAGCTTTAGGTAATGCGGCAATCGCAAACAACGAAAAATTCCATAGCTACGAGCTTCCTGCCCGTGACTATATCGAAAATGATCCAAATTCACCAACAGGCGTACAGTGGGGATCACCATGGGACGACCTGTCAACAAACTTCGGAGCACAGTTCCCTGGATTCTACGGAACTTGCGGAGTTACATGGGAAATGCCTGCATATGATGACATTACAACAGAGCAGGTAATTCCAAATGGACTTCTCGGTCAGGGAAGATTTGTACAGGCTAATAAAACTGAGCTTCTTGCAAGTCAGGCAGAGCTGTTTGCAAGAGGAGTTGCAAATGCAAATACAAATGATAAGGTTGCGAAGTATTTCGTAAACCAGTATGACGAACCTTACAAGCAGGCTGACATTATGAGACCTGTAAATGATGGTAAGGATGAAAATGGAAACTTCTATCCTGAATGCTTCATTATCCCTATGGATAAAGCAAACCAGGACAACCTTCAGGATGCTGCAGAGGCAGTAAAATGGATTGCAAGAAATGACATGAAGTACAAGATTGCAAAGAAGGCCTTCACATATGACGGCGTTGAATATCCAGAAGGTACAATTATCGCTTCAATGTATCAGGCTAAGAGATCGCTTCTAAATGCTAACTATGGTCCTGGAACATTCGTAACTGTATGGAAGGGTCTATATTCAGAAGCATTCTCACAGCATCCTTATGCTAGAGGATTTGATATCATAACAGTTACAGAGCCTAAGGCTTATAAGTCAATCGATGCAGTTTGCGAAGATGGTCCTGACTATCAGGGAACGCTTGCATATCTTGCTGACTATGCTACTCAGTTCAGCGGCGTTGAAGGTGCTGACGTAGTTATTTCGAATGCTTCAGAAGATACTGCAGCAGCAGTGAATGAGCTACTAAATGCAGGCAAAAAAGTTGCTATGATTACAGAAGGCGATAAGATGGGCGATTTCATTTGCTCATACGATGACTTCATGACGATAGCTAATAAATACGTTCTAAGTGCAGAAGGTGTTTATGGCAAGGGATTTAAGGCTGGCGTAATTACAAAGGCTCCTCAGGTTTATGTAACTGGAATGTGCGCACCTGTAGCTGGCGGAAATGTTGAGCTTAAAGGTGAAAAGAACTACTGCTTTGACATCTATGCTCTAGATCAGATGGGATTTGCAATTACAAATACTGCAGATAGTGCAGACGCAGTTGTAGGTACTTTCTTTGGTGAAACATCAGAAGATGGAAATGCGAAAAATGCAGTTGCTGCAGGTAAGCCATACATGGTATGGGGTTCTGGTGCAGGACTAGAAGGACTTGTTGACGGAATTTCAATTAGAGAGCTTGATAATGGAACAGATGCTCTTGTAAATGTTGAATACCCAAATACAACTCTCGTAAATGCTAATTATGTAAATGATAAAGATGATCTTCTTTATGAATATGGAACATATTCATTTGCATCGCTTCCAGAAAAAGCAGTTCCAATCGTTAAAAATGCTGGAAAGACTCCAATGGTGGGATGTATAGGTATATTTAATGCTGATAATGAAGCTGAGTTTAATAATTTCAATACTTCAGTAGTGGCATTTGAATATAAAGAGAATGGAATGGATATCGTTTCATTTGCAAATGCTTTGACGCACAAGGGACATCCACAGGATGATTTCAAATACATCGCTAACTTCCTGTTCTCAAGATCAATTGGCGATGCAGAATATGAAGGCGTAGAAGCTCCTTCCGGAACTCCAGATGACAAACCTGGCACAGACAAACCTGGAGATAAGCCTAACGGACAGAAGCCAGATTCAGGAAAACCTGGTAAGGCTCCTGGCACTGGCGATGATGCAAATATCCTTCTTTGGGTTGTAATTGCAGTAATCGGTGCAGGTGCAGCAGGAACTATCGTGGCTGTTAGAAGAAGAAAATCAGTAAAATAAGATGGATTAGATAGCAAAAGGCTTTTGCCTTGGGCTATGAGAAAGACTGAACTGAACAAAGGTGATTCTAAACACATAAAATAAAAGCCTGGCGAATATCGCTGGGCTTTTATCGTTACTTTTTATTAATTTTTTAATACTATTTATTAGCTTGCGCTTGTATTGATGATTTTTACCTTATTTCATCAATACCAACATTTGCAAGCTCATCTGCTTTGTTGTTCATTTCTGTTATATATCTGAAATCATCCATGCTGAAACGACTTCCGTTCCATTCGACAAACTTTTGGTAAAGCTTATCGACATTTGTTGATTTACTGTCTAGGTTTACATGGCCTTTTACTCTATAGAAGGTTACGTTATGCTTCGAGGTCAGGGCTAGAAGCTCTTTCCAGAGGTCTGAGTTTTCTACAGGTTTTTTGGATGCGTTTTTCCAACCGTTTTTTTGCCAGTTTACATACCATTTTTTTCTGAAGCAGTCTGCTACGTATGAGCTATCAGAGAAAACTTCGATAGTTTGATTTTCTTTTTTTAGGGCTTTGAAGCCAGATATAACAGCAGTAAGCTCCATGCGGTTATTTGTTGTATTCGCCTCGCTACCGTATAGCTCTTTGCGATGCTGCCCAAATTCTAAAACGCAGCCCCAGCCGCCCAGGTTTTCGTCGCTCTGGTTTCCACTGCAGCCGCCGTCAGTATACATTCTCAATATAGTCATTTTTTCGTCTCCATTTCTTGTTTAGACAATCATTATATCACATTCGCAGTGGCCAGTGGAAGCTATTGACCTGAATTTAAAAGGGATATATAATTTAGTTTGAAACATTTTACCCGGCCGGGAGCCGGGCTTTTGATTTTATCAAAAGACGAAGCGCTTTTGGGTCAAGTCGCTTATACGGGCGATAGCCCTGCGGCAAAGGCGTTAAAAGCCCTAAATTTTATAGAACTGGAGAATAATATATATATGAATTTAAGAATTTGCTCATTTGCCAGTGGAAGCTCCGGAAACAGCTATCTGATTCAGTCGGAGTCGACGGGGATTATACTCGATGCGGGGATTTCAGGCAAAAAAATAATGGAAGGTCTAAGTAGCCAAGGGGCAGATCCAGAGAATATACGTGGCATTTTTGTTACTCACGAGCATGTCGATCACATCAAAAGTATTCGCGTGCTCAGCAAAAAAATTCCATCTGCAGAGGTTTTTGCATCTGGTGGAACTCTCGGAGCTATTGGAGACAAAGTAGAAGACAGCAGAAAGATTGAGGTTTCTGATGGAGAAGAACTGACGGTTGGAGATATTTCTGTGAAGCCGTTTTCTATATGTCATGATGCAGCATGTCCGCTGGGATATTCTTTTTCAAGAAACGGAAGGACGGTTTCTGTAGTGACTGATACAGGTTGCGTGACCGATGGCATGATGGATACAATAAGAGAGTCTGACATTCTCGTGCTAGAAGCTAACCACGAGGTAAATCTTTTGATGCTCGGAAGCTACCCATATAATATTAAACGAAGAATTTTGAGTGACGAGGGACATCTTTCGAACGAGGCGTCTGGTGAATGTTTATGCAGAATGCTAAAGGAAAGAACAAAGCCAGGTGTTCCGGAGGTCGCTCTTGCCCATATTAGTAAAGAACATAATACGCCTGATCAGGCGCTTATGACGATAAAAAACATCCTTTTTGAATCGGACTTATTTGATGGCAAGGATGTAAACCTATCAGTTCTTCCACGAGATGAAGTTAGAGTTATAGGGGAGGTTTAGTTTTGAATATAACAGTTGTATGTATAGGAAAGCTAAAGGAAAAATACTGGGTAGATGCTATAAAAGAGTATTCCAAGAGGCTTCAGAGTTACTGCAATCTAGAGATTATAGAGCTAAAGGAGACTCGTCTTCTTGGAAACGGTAAGGCAGAGGAGGATGCTGTCAAAAAATCCGAGGGGCAGGATATCCTCAAAAAAATCAAAGACAATCAGTATGTAATAACGTTAGAGATTGGAGGGAAAAAGCTTTCTTCCGAAAAGCTAGCCGAAAAGATAAACGATTTGTCTATTGATGGTGAAAGTAATATAGTCTTTGTCATAGGCGGAAGCTTAGGTCTTGATAACGAAGTCAGCAAAAGAGCTGATTTTAAGCTTTCATTTTCAGATATGACATTCCCGCATCAGATGATGCGAGTTATTTTGCTTGAGCAGGTATATAGAAGTTTTAAAATTATAAGAAACGAAGCTTATCACAAGTAATCCACATAGTAATCCACTCTATGTGGATTATTTATTTTTGCGAGGTTGTCCAAAAATAAACTTATCAACAGCTTACTATTTTTGAAAATTTTTGTAAGGCGTAAGGTTACTATCATACTTGCATGTTTCTAAGACAACCGTGGAAAAGTACAAGGAAATTGATGATTATATATTTTTGTAAGAAAAAAACATCTCTTCAAAGCTAGAATGCTAGAGGAGATGTTTTGTTAATTACAATAAAATGATAGTTTGTGAGCCGTATTATGAACGATCACCGTGTTTTACCATTTTTGCTAGAAGCTCACCAAAGGAGTTTCTGTCGCCTGCAACTATCAGATGCTGCTCTGGATTGAAAGTGTACTCTTCTCTGTCGAGAGGAATTATTTCGTCGACTGATTTGTAGGCGATGATATTTACATGGTAATTCTTTCTTACGCTAATTTCTGAAATTGTGTGGCCAATCCATGCCTTTGGTGGAGCTATCTCGAAAATACCGTAGTTTGTGCTCAGCTCTACGTAGTCGAAGGCTTCTTTTGCAGTATATTTCATAGCTGTTCTGAGAGCGATATCACGCTCTGGATATATTACATCGTCAGCACCATTACGCAATAGAATCTTTTGGTGAATATCCTGACTTACCTTTGTTACGATTTTCTTTGCTCCCAGCTCGCGCAGAAGAGCTGTGATAACTAGAGAAGCCTCTAGGTTGCTGCTTGTACATACGAAGCAGATATCAAATGACTTCACGTCGATATCGCGAAGAACGATTTCATCCATGCAGTCTCCTATCTGAGCTTCGGAAACGTAAGGGGCTATTTTTGTTACTACATCTTCAGCGATGTCGATAACCATAACCTCGTTATCAAGTTCAGCAAGCTTTAGGGCAAGCGTACGACCAAAGCGGCCAAGCCCGATTACTAAAATTGAACGCATATTAATTTACCTTTGCCGGACAGATGCATTGTTACATCACTTATATGTTTTGGTAGCCTGTAAGTTTGAAACCAATAGATCAAGAGCCTCATAGGTACCTGCGACCGGCAATTATCCTTTCCACTATTTATCCTACGACTATATTTTCTTCTGGGAAATGTATCTTAGGGATAACCTTTCGTCTAACGATAGCCATCGCAAGAGCAAGGCTTCCAAGACGTCCCATATACATGGTTATCATGAGCACTAGTTTTGATGCTAAGCCGAGGGAAGTCGTAATACCCATCGTAAGCCCTACTGTACCCATCGCAGAAAGTGCCTCAAACAAGCATTCTTCTCCCGGAAGCTGAGGATTGAAAATCAGCAGGAAAAAGTTACAAGTAAGAACGATCAGCATGTAGGCTGATATGATAGCCATTGATTTTTTCTGAGTTCCTGCAGTCAGTCGGCGTTTGAAAATACTCAGGTCGTTGTAGTTTCTTGAGTATGCGTCGATAGAAAGCATCAAAGCTACGATTGTAGTTATTTTGATTCCTCCTCCAGTTGAACCGCTTCCAGCTCCGATAAACATAAGGAGCATGGTTATGAAGCGTCCGGCCGATGTCATTTCGTCAAAAGAAACTGAGTTAAAACCTGCAGTTCTAGGCGAGACAGATGCGAAGAACGAGTTTACGATTTTGTCACCAAAATTCATACCGGCGAAGGAAGATTGTCCCTCTGTAAAGAAGAACAAAAGCGCTCCGGCGAAAATTATAACTCCTGTGAAAAGAAGCATTATTTTCGAGTGAAGCGAGTATTTTTTGATTTTAAATTTATAGTCTGCTATATCATTCCAAACGATAAAGCCTATACCTCCTGAAATAATCAGAAGCATTATAGTTATAAGCACTACGGGATTATCATAAAACAGGGTAAGTGAGCTGAATTTTTCGAATCTACCCATAAGGTCAAAGCCTGCGTTACAGAACGCTGAAACGGAATGGAAAATTCCATACCAGATGCCAGGAAGAATTCCTACTTTTGGGATGAATACTGCAGCGAGGACGACAGCACCAATTCCCTCAAAGAGTGCCGTTCCTATGAGCATTCGTCTGATTGTAGAAGATACCTTGCTTCGTCTAAGGATTCCTACAGATTCCATAAGCAGTGTGCTCTGTATAATAGAAAGTTTTTTTCCTATTAATATAGGTATAGTCATTACAATTCCCATAAATCCGAGACCGCCTATCTGGATGAGAACCAGTATTATAAGCTGTCCGAAGAAATTAAACTGGGTAAATGTGTCGTTTACGATTAGACCTGTAACACATGTTGCAGATGTCGAAGTAAACAGCCCATCTATAAACGGCGTAAAGCTACCGCTTCTGTTACACAGCGGAGATGATAAAAGAATTCCGCCAATAAAGATTATGATAAGAAGCCCGAGTGCGAGTACTTGAACAGGTAAAAGCTTTTTACCAGCCTTCATATTTACACTACCTCCATTTTTAACGCAATCCTTATATTATAGAATACTTTTTTGTATTGTCAATATACTTCATTAGCATGCCTGGATTAGCATAGTAGTATGTGTATTTATTTTGCTTCTTTGTTGAAACAAGGCCAGCCTTGACAAGCTTTTGCATGTGCTGAGAAATAGTTGCCTGAGCATATCCAAACTCATTTACAAGGTCACCGTTGCAAACCTGCTGCATGCTTCGGTTTGCCTTCATTATATGTCTGAAAAGTTTAAGTCTCACCGGGTGAGCTAGGGCATCGGAAACTGAAGCGATAAGTTCAATATCCGCCTCTTCTGCCTGATCTGTGTTTTTTCTTATACGCATAATAAAAATGATACTTAAGTCAGTATCGTCTCCTTTCATATGTAATATTGCCAAACACCAATATATAATACAATGCAAAAAAAATCAAGGGCGGAAAGGGGTGCAAAAATATTTGCATTAGCCTTTGCTTTGATGTAAAATAGTAGTAATTGGAGGTATATGTTATGGATAAAGAAGGTTATGAATTGATAATAAAAGAGCTTATAAGTCTTCTAGATGCTGGAATTTATGTGGTTGACGAGGACGGAAAGGGAATTTTCTACAATGATGCGATGGCATCGATGGAGCAGATAAATGTAGAAGATGTAATCGGAAAAGAGTTTCACAAGGCTTTTCCTGGCGTTAAGCTTGCGGAAAGCACGATGTATCAGGCGCTAAAGAAGGGTGTTGCAACAAAAAACAAGCAGCAGACTTACAAGAATCTATATGGAAGAGAAATAACTACTATAAATAGTACAGTTCCAGTGCTTGATAACGGCAAAATAATTGCAGCTGTAGAGGTTGCAAAGGACATAACTAACATCAAATCTATGAGTAACACTATTCTTGAACTTAGAGAAAAGGATAGAAAACCAAATGTAGCAAAACCGAAGATTAAGCATTATACATTTGACAATATAATAGGGAAAAACAAAGAGTTTTCAGCAGTTATAGAACGCGCAAAGCGTGCAGCCTCAAACGGTGCGTCAGTTTTTATATATGGAGAGACGGGGACTGGTAAGGAGCTGTTTTCTCAAAGTATTCACTACGCAAGTGATCGAAAGAATAAACCGTTTCTAGCACAGAACTGTGCAGCTCTTCCTCCTGCGCTTTTGGAGGGCATACTCTTTGGTACTACTAAAGGCGGATTTACTGGTGCGGTAGATAGAGCAGGTTTATTTGAACAGGCTAGTGGAGGCACTTTACTTCTCGATGAGGTCAGCGCCATGCCTTATGAGCTTCAGAGTAAGCTACTTCGAGTTCTCCAGGAGGACTACGTAAGACGAGTTGGAGGAACTCACGATATCCCTGTAGATACAAGGATTATAGCTACTGTAAACGAAACTCCCCAAAAGCTTATGGAGGAGGGCAAGCTAAGAAAGGACCTTTATTACAGACTTAATGTAGTAAACATTTCAATCCCGCCGCTTAGAAATAGGATGGATGATGTTCCGCTTCTAGTAGAGGAACTTTTAGCTAAATACAACAAAAAATATGGTAAAGAGCTGTGGATGGTATCAGATGCAGCGCTAGAAAAGCTGATGGATTACGATTATCCCGGAAACGTCAGAGAACTTGATAATATAATAGTTCAGGCAGTATCGATGGCAGGAAACGAGCATATTTTGACAGAAAAACAGCTTCAGATGCCTATGAGGATGGATATTGTAGAAAGTGATGTGGAAAAATGGGATAGACGCGGGCCTTTGGACGATTATCTGCAGAATCTGGAGAAAGAGATCATACGAAAAACAATGATTGAAGAGAGCGGTAACGTAACAAAATCAGCAGCTGTCCTAAAAATGAAACGACAGACACTACAGCATAAGCTAAAAAAATACGGAATAAGGGAGTAAACGCAAAAATATTTGCGGCAAAAAAGCAAAAATATTTGCACTTCATGCAAAAAGTATACACGTTTAAAGAATATTCTGTTAATACAGAACAAAATATTTTGTTAAAAAATGGACAAAACCTTGGAAACTACATAAATTTTCTGTAAATAGAGTATTTTGTATACAAAAAATGACTTGGCACAGGAGTTGCTTTATATTATGGCAACAGGATAATGACATACCGTGTGAATTATCCCATATGTCATTATGGATAAAATTTATATTTTAAAATTTTTTTTAACAAAAGGAGAGAAAAGCAATGGAAAATGTAAAAGTAATTATTTGGGGTCTTGGCGCTATGGGCGGCGGAATGGCTGACATGTTACTATCAAAGAAAGGCGTAGATATCGTAGGCGCTGTTGGTAGAGGCAAGAAAATCGGAACTTCAATGTACGATTACATCAAAACAGAAAAAGGCGACAGACCTGAAGTGCTAATCCAGAGCTATGAAGATGCTATCAAACCAGGTGCTGCAGACATCGTTCTTCTTTGCACAGATTCATTCACAAAGAATGCATTTGACAAACTAAAGTACATCATGGAACAGGGAATCAACGTAATCACTTCAGCTGAAGAAATGGCTTATCCTGCTGCTCAGGAACCAGAACTTGCTGCTGAACTAGACAAGATCGCTAAAGCAAACGGCGTATCATGCCTAGGAACTGGTATCAACCCAGGACACATCATGGACCTTCTAGTTCTAGTTATGACTGGATGCATGGTTGACGTTGAACACATCCTATCAAGAAGAGTTAACTCACTATCACCATTCGGAAAAGCTGTTATGGAAGAACAGGGAATCGGTATCTCAGTTGAAGAATTCCTAGACAGAAAAGCTAACGGAACAATGGCTGGACACGTTGGATTCGCTGAATCAGTAGGAATGATTGCTGACGGTCTTGGACTATCAGTTGATAAGTTCGCTCAGGACATGAACCCAATCACAACTGACGTTGATAGAAAATCTCCACACGGATTCGCTGCTGCTGGATCATGTGCAGGTGTTGCTATGACTGCTGATGCTACACTAAGCAACGGTATGGAAGTTAGAATGGAACACCCACAGCAGATCGAACCTGAACAGGTTGGCGTTCAGACAGGTGACTATGTAATCATCAAGGGAACTCCAAACGTTAACATGGTTAACAGCCCAGAAGTTGAAGGCGGACTAGGAACAATCGCTATGTGCGTTAACATGATTCCTCAGGTTATCAACGCTGAACCTGGTCTAAAGACTATGATTGACCTTCCAGTTCCAAGAGCTCTAATGGGAGACCTAAGAGACAGAATCTGCCCAGAAAAGAAAATCGTAAAATAGTCATTCGGTTAAAAAATATTTAAAATAAAATAAACGCAGGGGGAGGACATTAGGTCCACTCCCGCGTTTGTTAATGTGGTAAGGAGTGCTAAAAATGGTTAAAAAAGGTGAATGGGTTCGTATTCATTCAGTTGTTTTAAAAGCTGAAGAAAGAACTGCAAAAATTCCAGAAGATACACAGAAATGTGACTTATTAATGTGGACAAAAGGTTTCCTACAGGAAGATGCAGAAATTGGCGATGAAGTAGAAGTTATTACTGCTGCAAATCGTAGAGAAAAGGGTACTTTAGTAGAAGTTAACCCATATTACACTCACAGCTATGGCAAATTTGTCCCTGAAATCGTTCAGATTGACAAGCAGCTTAGAGAAATCATGTTCGGAGGTGACAAATAATGGCATTAGCAAAAGATTATGATTCAGTAATGGGAAGATCAAATGACATTATGAAGGAAGCGTTAGGACTTGACTACGCTGATTTCGAATCAGGTTCAGTTGCATTTGATTATGAAGCACTAATGAAATCAACAGGCTACACTCTAGACGAAGTAGCAAAGATTCAGAATAGAACAGCTGTAGGAAACACTCCACTTATCGAGCTTAGAAACCTAACAGCATTAACAAGAAAATATGCAAAACCTGGATACGGTGCTAGAATCTTCGCTAAAGACGAAGCAGCAAACGCATCAGGAAGCTTCAAGGCAAGAAGAGCTGCATGTGCAGTTGCTCACGCTAAGAAGTTAGGATACAAGGGCGTAATCGCAGCTACATCAGGTAACTACGGTGCTGCAGTTGCATCACAGGCAGCTATGCAGGGTCTAGAATGTATCATCGTTCAGGAATGCTATGACTCACACCAGGTTGGACAGCCTGAAATCGTTGAAAAAGCAAGAAAATGCGAAGCTTACGGTGCAGAAGTTATTCAGCTAACAGTAGGACCTGAACTGTTCTACACATTCCTATCAGTTCTAGAAGATACTCACTACTTCAACGCTTCACTATACTCACCATTCGGTATCGCAGGTGTTGAAACTCTAGGTTACGAAATTGCTATGCAGTGTCGTGAAATCGTAGGAAAAGATCCTGAAATGGTAGTTTGCACAAACGCTGGTGGCGGTATGATGACTGGTACAGCTCGTGGTCTTCTAAAGGCTGGCGCTACAAACACTCAGATGGTTGCAGCATCAATCGACCTTACAGGACTTCACATGGCTTCAGATACTCAGTTCAACAAGAAGTCATGCACAACTGGTCACACTGGATTTGGTGTTCCATACGCTACAGACCCAGACCACTCAGACGTTCCAAGAAGTGCAGCTAGACCACTTCGTTACATGGATAGATACGTTACAGTAACTCAGGGTGAAGTTATGTACATGACAGAAGCTTTAGCTAACCTAGAAGGTATCGAAAGAGGACCTGCAGGAAACACAGCTTTAGCAGCTGCATTCTCACTTGCTCGTGAATTACCTGAAGACGCAGTAATCGTTATCAGTGAAACAGAATACACTGGAGCAGGAAAACACATCCAGCCTCAGCTTTCATTCGCTAGAGACAATGGTATCGAAATCAGATTTGGTAACCCACAGGAAGAAGACAAACCAGGTGAAAACATCATCCTTCCTGAAAACCCAGGCTTTGTTCAGCACAAAGAAGCTGATATCGAACGCTTCAGAAGATCACTTATCAAGAAAGCTGTTAAGAAATCAGGCGTTGAAGTACCAACAGATGCTGACCTAGAATTCCTAGCAGTAGAAACAAAGACTAACGTAGACTTCGTAAAGGAAACTTTAGGACTTTAATCTTTAGAGTTGGATTTCTCGGCAACTGATTGCCGAGAGGTCCACTATATAAATACTTAAGAAATTAAGGAGTAAAAGAATGAGAAGAGAAGACGATTTCGAACAGAGAAGAAAGCATATTGCTAATCTCACAGACGAAGAACTATATAATAGATTCTGGGAACTTACAGAACAGGTAGTTGACCCTCTACTAGAATTAGGAAGAAAGAATACTACTCCTTCTGTAGAAAGATCAGTACTATTAAGAATGGGTGTTTCATCCCTTGACACTCAGAAAATTGTTGATGGTTGTATGGACAGAGGCCTAATGGGACACGGTGCAGGCCACGTTGTTTACAAAATTGCAAAAGCAAAAGACATGTCCATCAGAGACGCAAGCATTGCACTCGCTAACGGTGAATACTGGGACGATGCAGTTGCACTATTCAAGGGAGGTAAATAAGAATGGCAGATATGATCTTAAAGCATAACGAAAAGTTAGATGTTAGAGAAATCTTAAAAGACCTCGACAAATATGAACCAAGAAGACACGGATGGGTTTGGAGAAAACCTGCTCCTGGAATCAAAATGGGACCTTTCGAATATAAGGATTGTTCAGAACCTCTAAAGCAGAGTGTTCCACTACCTCCTGCTAAATATTTCGAAAACATCGACCCACAGCCACTTCCAGTTATCACAACTGAAATCGCTTCAGGTAGATTCGAAGACGATATCAGAAGAATGAGAATGGCAGCATGGCATGGTGCAGACCATATCATGGTTATCAGACACATGGGTCAGTCACATATCGACGGTCTTATGGAAGGTACTCCACAGGGTATCGGCGGTATTCCTGTAACTAGAAAACAGGTTAGAGCTCAGAGAAAGGCTCTTGACATTATCGAAGACGAAGTAGGTCGTCCAATCAACTATCATTCATACGTTTCAGGTGTTGCTGGACCTGACGTAGCTGTAATGTTCGCTGAAGAAGGTATCAACGGTGCTCACCAGGACCCTCAGTACAACGTACTTTACAGAGATATTAACTGCGTAAGATCATTCGTAGACGCTTGCGAGTCAAAGAAAATCCTTGCATGGGCAGGAATTCTTCAGATTGACGGTGCTCACAATGCTAACGCAACAGCTAGAGAAGCATGGAAAGTAATGCCAGAACTTATCGTTCAGCATGCTATCAACTCACTGTTCTCAGAAAAAGTAGGTATCAAACCTGACCATATCGCTCTGTCAACAGTACCTCCAACAGCTACTCCAGCTCCATGTATGTACCTTGACCTTCCATATGCAGTAGCTCTTAGAGACATCTGCGGAAGATACAAGATGAGAGCTCAGCAGAATACTAAATATATCTGCTCATCAGTAAGAGAAGCTACAGTTACACATGTAATGAACATGTTCATTTCAAAACTGACAAGCGCTGATATTCAGTCAACAATCACTCCTGACGAAGGAAGAAACGTTCCATGGCATATCTACAACATGGAAGCATGCGATAATGCTAAACAGGCATTAATCGGTATGGACGGTCTGATGGATATGGTTGAGCTGAAGAAAGATGGTCCTCTAAGAGAAAACGCTAGAGACATCAAAGAAAGAGCTTGCCTATTCATGGAAGAAATTATCGAAGTTGGCGGATACTTCCAGGCAGTACAGGAAGGATTCTTCGTTGACTCAGCTAAATATCCAGAAAGAAACGGCGACGGAATCGCAAGAAAGATTGAAGGCGGCGTAGGCTACGGATACATCTTCGAAAGAGAAGATGACTACATGGCTCCAGTAACTGCTCACTACGGATACAACAACGTAGAACAGTACGGTGGAGATCCAGAAAACCCATCAGCTCTAATCGGTGGATGTACATTCGAAGACAGAAGCAAGATTGTTTACATTGACGAACTTAACGAAGATGACTGCGTAGATAGAAGATTAGAAAAAGTTGCTAAGTACCTTGACGGCGAAGCAATCAAGCCAGAAATGGAATGGTGTGGAGACGGCGTAGTACTTATGACTATGATGATCCCTGCAAACACAAGAACTGCAGAAGCTGCTGCTCTTGAAATCGGTAGAAAACTTGGCCTAGAAAATCCTGAAGTAACAAGTAAGGAAGTAATGCACGAAGCAGAAGGTACAAGAATCGAAATGAAGGGTAAAGTAAACTTCGATGTAGATCCTTCAACTCTTGAAATTCCACCAGAGCCACATCACCTTGACGATGCAACTCTGTACAAAGAATTCGAAGAACACCCAATGGTAGTTGTTTGTGGTACAGTTGGTGAAGACGAACACTCAGTAGGTCTGAGAGAAATCATCAACATCAAACACGGTGGTATCGAAAAATGGGGAATCAAAGTTAACTACCTAGGAACTTCAGTTCCAGTAGAAAAACTTGTAGATGCTGCAGTAGAATTAAATGCTAATGCAATCATGGCATCAACAATCATTTCTCACGATAACATCCACTACAAGAACATGAAGAGAATTCACGAACTTGCAGTAGAAAAGGGTATCAGAGACAAGGTAATCATCTGCGCTGGCGGTACTCAGGTAGTTCCTGAAGATGCTAGACAGACTGGAATCGATGAAGGTTTCGGAAGAGATTCACACGGTATCGACGTAGCTACATTCCTAGCAGAAGAAGCTATGAGAAGAAGAGGAGATCTCTAAAAACAAATATAACTATAAGCACTAATAGTTAGAAATATTTTGGGGCGGGCGTTTGCCCGTCCCATTTGTTAAATGCGGGAAATTTTATATTGAATTTGAATATAACAGCAAAAAAGCGATAGATATAGATAACATAACACGTTAATTCTAAGAGTTAGAGAGGAAAAAAGAGTATGAAAGTTGATGTTTTAGTAGCGGAAATTGGATCAACAACGACAGTAGTAAATGCTTTCAAAGATCTAGCTACAGAAAATCCGGTGTTCTGGGCTCAGGGTCAGGCACCAACATCTGTAATGGATGGGGACGTTAGAATTGGACTTCAGGGTGCAATTGATGACCTATGCAAAAAAATGGGCATTGATAGCCTTGAATATGACGAAATGCTTGCGACATCATCAGCTGCTGGCGGTCTAAAGATGACAGTACATGGACTTGTTTATGACATGACAGCAAAAGCTGCAAAAGAAGCAGCTCTAGGTGCCGGCGGAATCATTCATTTTGTAACATCAGGAAGACTGAGAAGAACTGATATTGCAAAGATTAAAGAAATCAATCCGAACCTGATTCTGATTGCAGGTGGCGTTGACTATGGTGAAAGAGATACAGCTCTTGATAATGCTGAAATGATCAGAAACATGGGACTCAAGATTCCTGTAATTTATGCGGGAAATATAGAAAACCAGGAAGAAATGAAGCTCATCTTTGATGAGGAAAGCGGACAGCAGCTCTACAACGTAGAAAACGTATATCCAAAGATTGACGATTTGAATGTAGAACCTTGTAGAAAAGTAATTCAGGATGCTTTCGAACAGAATATCACTCATGCGCCTGGAATGGAGCACGTAAGAGAAATGGTTAACGGACCTATAATCCCTACACCAGGTGCTGTTATGGAGTGCACTAAGCTTCTTTATGATTGCCTAGGCGATCTGATTGTTCTTGACGTTGGCGGCGCTACAACTGACCTTCACTCTGTTGCTACAGAGTCAGATAAGATTGCAAGAATAATGATTTCACCTGAACCAAAGGCTAAGAGAACTGTAGAAGGAGACCTTGGCGTTTATGTAAACAGAATGAAAGTTGTCGAGTCAATCGGCGAAGAAAAGCTTAGAGAAGACCTTGCAAAGGAAGGCGTTGACTATGATGAGGTAATCGAGTCATACGTTGCAATTCCAAAGACAGAGGGCGAATTTAAGCTTGTAGAAAAGCTGACAAAAGAAGCTGTTATCAAAGCAGTAGAAAGACATGCAGGACAGATCAGATACATCTACGGACCATCCGGAAGAAGTACTGTTGCAGAAGGAAAAGACCTAACACAGGTTAAATACATCATAGGTACAGGCGGAGCTCTAACAAGACTTCCTCACAGAGTGGAAATCATGAAGAGCATACCTGAGCACAATGAAACAGGAATGCTTCTTTTCCCTACAGACCATGCTAAGGTACTTGTAGATAACGATTATATCATGGCTTCACTGGGTGTTTTATCAAAGAAATATAGAGAAGCTGCAATCAGACTACTCGAGAAGAGCTTTGATTTTAAATTCCCAGAAAAGAAAGAAGAACAGTCATATGTATTCAAGTCAAAGGCTCTAGAAGAAGCATCAAAGCAGGTATCTGCAATGGATGCAAAAGAAGCTGAAAGACAGGCTCATATCGCAGAGATGGAAGATATGGGATATGATATGTCTTCATGCAAAGAAGAAGAGCAGATTGGAGGTGCAACACCAGAAGAAGTTGCCGAAATGAGAAAAAAAGCAAGAAAAGGATATCAGGCAGGTCTTGTAGAAGGCGATGGCGTGCAGGGAAAATGGGTTCAGAACATGGGAGACTGCACACATGACTGCAAAACTTGCAGCAGAATCCACTGCCAGAACAGAAATACAAATTACTAGTCAGTTGTATCATGCCGAAGGGCTTTGATATTGTAATGTGAAATATAAGGAGAGGCAAAATGTATCCTAAACTAACAATCAATCTGAAAAAACTAGAAGACAACCTAAATGCAGTAGCAGAAATAACAAAAGATAGAGGCGGTTGCTCTCTTATGATCGTAACAAAAGGTCTTTGCGCAGACCTAGAAATGGTGAAAATGGTTGCATCAAATCCAAAGGTAGACTATGTTGCTGATTCACGTGTGAAAAATATCGCAACATATGCAGATATCGTAAGAGGAAGCGGCAAGAAGACTGTACTCCTAAGAATTCCAATGCACTGCGAGGTTGCAGATGTTGTAAAATATGTTGACCTTTCATTCAACTCAGAGCTTTCAACAATAAGACTTCTGAACGAAGAAGCGGCAAAACAGGGAGTTAAGCACAATATTCTGCTTATGATTGACCTTGGAGACCTCAGAGAAGGCATTTTCTTTGAAAAGCGTGACCTGATTGACGAGGCTGTAGAAGAAATCAAGAAGCTAGAAAATATCAACCTTCACGGAATAGGTGTAAATCTTACATGCTATGGTGCAATCATCCCTAAGAATGATAACTTATCAAAGCTTGTTGAAATTGCAAAAGAAATTGAAGAAAAGCACGATATCAAGCTAGAAATGGTATCAGGAGGAAACTCAAGCTCAATTTACCTTATCGACAAAGGAGAGCTTCCTGAGGGCATTAATAACCTCAGACTTGGAGAATCATTCCTTCTAGGTAATGATACAGCATATGAAACAAAACTGCCTGGTACAGTAAGTGACGCCCTTGTACTTGAGGCTCAGATTGTTGAACTTAAGGAAAAGCCTTCTCTTCCAATTGGAGAAGTAGGTGTAGATGCATTCGGCGAAAAACCATATTATGAAGACCGCGGAATCATGAAACGTGCTATCATTGCAATAGGCAAGCAGGATATCGATTTAGGAAGCATGACACCTTGTGATCCTAAAATTGAAATTATGGGCGGAAGCTCAGACCATATTATTCTTGATGTGACACATACAGACAAAGACTATAAAGTAGGCGATGTTGTCGCATTTGAACTAGGTTACGGCGGAATGCTAAAAGCATCAACAAGCCCATATGTAGAAAGAGCATATATCAGATAATTTATCTTTAAAATGTCAAAGAGCACCTGGTGAGGTCTAACCTTACCAGGTGCTTTCTTTTTTGACATATTGATTGTAGGAAAATGAAAAAAATTAGGCTAAATAAGTGTGAAAAGAACAAAAAAACTTCAAAAAATGGAAGTAAATGAATGAATTTGAATGCAAATAAACGGGTTTGGAAGTTTCTGAGAGGCCTTTTGAACCACAATATTTAGGAATAAAATGTTGAAATTCCACTATATATGGCGGATTTTAAGGATTAAAGATTATAGTAGGGAATCACTGTAACGCGTAAAAGTAAAATTTTGGTTATAGTGACAAATTTCTGACTTTTCAGTGTTGCAAAAAAAGTAAAAATGGAGTAGAATTACAACATAACAGATGTATATCCATTATAGGAAAAGGAGAGAAGGCTTATGGGTAAAGAAGCTAAGGTAAAGGAACCTCGCGCACCTCATCTATGGGAAGCGATCGTATCCTTTTTAGGACTTGTTATTGTAATGGCTATCGGTATAGCAGTATTCGGAGTTGATCCACATATTCCAATGTTCCTTGGAGTAATCATCGCTGCACTGATGGCACTAAGACTTGGATACAAGTGGGAAGCAGTAGAAGAAATGATGATCACTGGTATCTCAAGAGCTATGCAGGCAATTCTAATTCTTGCAATTGTCGGCATGATGGTAGGAACTTGGCTTGTATCAGGTACAATTCCTACAATGATTTATTACGGACTTAAATTATTATCACCATCAATCTTTTTAATCGCTACAGTACTTGTATGTTCTGTAACATCACTAGCTACAGGTTCATCATGGGGAACTATGGGAACTATGGGTCTTGCACTTGTAGGTATCGCTCAGGGCTTAGGAATGCCAATGGGACCTACATGTGGAGCTATCATGGCTGGTGCATACTTTGGAGACAAATTATCACCACTGTCAGATACAACAAACCTAGCACCTGCTATGGCAGGAACTGACGTATTCACACACGTTAAGTACATGATCAAAGCTACATTAGTTTCATACATCATCGCATTAGTATTCTTCGGAATCTACGGTATGAAACACGCTTCATCAGGTGACGTTGATACTTCACAGGTTCAGATTCTGATGGAAGGTCTTCAGGATACATTCAACATCAACCCAATCCTGTTACTGCCTCCAGTAGTAGTAATTTTATCAATCGCATTCAAGGTACCAGCTATCCCTGGTATCACACTTGGACTAATCGCTGGTGCTATCCTGGCTCCAATCTTCCAGGGTGACCTAGCTATCTTCAACGAAGACTTAGAACTTCTTCACAACGGTGTTACATTTGGTGACTGGCTATCAATCGCTAGAAACGGATTTATCTGCAATACTGAAGTAGAAGCTCTGAACGACCTGTTAACAAACGGTGGTCTGATGAACATGGCTTCATCAATCTTAATGACAATTATCGCTATGATGTTCGGTGGTATCATGGAAGGTACTGGACAGCTCGAAGTAATCATCAACAAGATTACAAAAGTTATCAAGAGCGGTCCTGCTCTTATCGGAGCTACAGAACTTACATGTATCGCATCAAACATTGCAATGCCTGAACAGTACATCTCAATCCTAGTACCAGGAAGAATGTACGCAGACGCTTACAGAGCAGCTGGTCTACACCCTAAGTGCTTATCAAATGCTCTAGAATCAGCAGGTACAGTTACATCATGTCTAGTTCCTTGGAACACTTGCGGAATGTACATCTACGCTACACTAGGTGTTGGTGTTGCTACATACGCACCATGGGCAGTATTTAACTGGTCAATGCCTATCGTTACATTACTACTTGCATTTGTAGGAGTAACATGCACTAAGATGACACCAGAAGAACAGGAAAGAGCAAACGCTGGCGAATTAGTATAAAAAAAGATAAAAAGATAAACTATATGTGTTTATGCATCTGAATTAATCACAGTGTTCTGTGAGAAGTGGCCGCTAGTCGCTGCAGAGCGACAGCGGCCTTTCTAGTTTTTGACCGTGATAGATGAAAACCTCTTTGATTTTCACCTAAACGGCAAAATTTTGATAATTTCACGAAAGTAAATTCTTAAGAGACGTGACAAAACAGTAAAAATGGTATAGAATCAAATGAGCAGAGTAATCTGCAAAAACAACTGAATAACATATGCAACAAATTAAATTAATTGTTATAAGTAGGAGAAAAGGAGATAAATTTATGACAATGATTAAGAATCAGCATGCAGTCGATTGGGTAAACGAGATGGCTAAGATGACAAAGCCAGCAGAAATTGTTTGGGTAGACGGAAGCGATGAACAGCTTGCAGAAATTAAGGCTGACGCACTTGCAACAGGCGAGATGATCGAACTAAACAAAGAAAAACTGCCAGGATGTCTTTACTATCGTACACAGCCAAAAGACGTGGCAAGAGACGAAAAGAGAACTGTAATCTGTACTAAAACAAAGGAAGGTGCAGGCCCTACAAACAACTGGGTAGACCCTGAAGAGATGTACGCAAAGATGGGCGCTCTGTTTGATGGTTCAATGGAAGGACGTAAGATGTATGTAATTCCATTCTCAATGGGTGTTGTAGGTACTGAATTTGCCAAAATCGGTATTGAAATCACAGACTCAATATACGTAGTTTTGAGCATGGCAATCATGACAAGAGTAGGCGGAAAAGTAATTGATGCGCTGAATGATGGAGCAGATTTCACAAAATGTCTTCACTCAAAGGCACAGATCAATGAGCAGGAAAAATATATTGCTCACTTCCCAGAGGATAATACTATCTGGTCAATTAACTCAGCTTACGGCGGAAATGTACTGCTAGGCAAAAAATGTCTGGCACTGAGAATCGGTTCATACCTCGGAAGAAAAGAGGGATGGATGGCAGAGCATATGCTTATTCTGAAAATCGAAAAACCAGACGGAGATGTTAAGTATGTATGCGGTGCTTTCCCAAGTGCATGCGGCAAGACAAATCTTGCAATGCTGACACCACCTGAGTATTTAAAGGAAAAAGGCTACAAGGTATCAACAATTGGTGATGATATTTCATGGCTGAGAATCGGAGAAGATGGAAGACTGTACGCAGTTAACCCTGAGAACGGATTCTTTGGTGTAGCACCGGGAACTAATGCAAAATCAAATCCAAACGCGCTGGAAACAACACGCAAAAATACTATTTTTACTAACGTTGCAAGAAACCTTGATGACAACACAGTATGGTGGGAAAAGCTAGACAAGAATCCTCCAGTAAACGGAGAAGACTGGCTTGGAAGACCTTGGAATGGACCTGAAGCTGACGAAACAGGCGCACATCCAAACTCAAGATTTACTGCACCTGCAGTAAACTGCCCTACAATTGCAAATGAATTTGAAACAGGCGAAGGAGTTCCTATTTCAGCTATCATTTTCGGAGGCAGAAGAGCTAAGGCTGAACCGCTTGTACATCAGGCAAGAGATTGGAACCACGGTGTATTCCTTGGCGCATCAATGGCATCAGAAACAACAGCTGCTGCAAACGGCAAGGTAGGCGTTGTAAGACACGACCCTATGGCTATGCTTCCATTCTGCGGATACAACATGGCAGAATACTTCCAGCACTGGATTGATATGGGCAAGAAGATGACAAACCCACCTAAGATTTTCCATGTAAACTGGTTTAGAACAGATGATAACGGAGATTTCATCTGGCCAGGATTTGGTGACAATCTAAGAGTTCTTCTGTGGATGCTTGACAGATGTGATGGAAAAGCAGGAGCAGTTGAAACAGCTGTAGGTTATGAGCCAAGACCTGAAGATCTTGACACAACAGGACTTGATATTGACGAAGCAACATTAGAAAAGCTTCTGTCACTTGACAAGGCAACATGGGAAGAAGAAGTTGAAGGAATCGAAGAATTCTTCAAGAAGTTCGATACACTTCCTGCAGAAATCACAGAGAACTTCGAAATTCTCAAGAAAAACGTAGCTGCAATGTAACGCATAATCTTAAGAGTTTACATATAATCAAAATCGGCATCGGAAACGGTGCCGATTTTGACATTTACGAGTATTTTCGGTGATGAATAAGTAATTTAGTCAATATACCTTTGATTTATCTGAAATTTATGGTATCATTCTTATATATGTTTAAGTTTGAGATAAGTATATTACAATGTTAAGGAGAAATACCATGGTGTCCAGAAGAAGACAAAAATATATTTTCGCAAAACCGAAAAAAAGCGAAAAAATAATGAAAGGACTTCTTGTGCTGCTGCTTGTAGTTGCAATAGCAGTGGTTGGAATGTTTATATATTTTAATTTGTTTGGAACTGCATCCAAAGTTCATCTAAAAGATAAGCTCGAGGCTGAGATAAATAGTCAGGTTCAGGCAAGCGATTTTATAACTAGTATAGATGACGGCGGTGAAATACATAGCATGTCGAAGATAGATACATCTAAACTCGGTAAGACTGAATGTGAAGTTCAGATTAAGTTTGGGGATAATATCAGAGACTTTGCTTTTGACGTAGAAATCGTAGATACAACTGCACCTGTTATCCAGTGCGAGGATACTGTAAATATTCTCAAGGACAGCAAAATAGATCTTGTGACACTTGCAGGCGCATCTGACAACTCACAGGAAAAGATAAAGGTAAAAGCAGACAAGAAAATTGATGTAAGCACACCTGGAACTTATGACGTTACATTTACAACTGCCGATAGCTCCGAAAACAAAGCTTCTAAGGCAGTAAAAGTAACTGTTATAGATCCTGCAAGCATCATGGATTCAAAAGAGCCTGTTAAATTCTATACAGATAAGGGCTTTGCTGCAGAATTTAAGGATGGAGTGCTGACGGTTGCCGGAATTCCTGTTGCAAACAAGTCATTTGGAATGTACAGAGGATATGCACCAGGCGTAAACAAAGACGCTGCTAAGGCACTTGGAGAAATGCAGGAAGCTGCATCTAAGGCAGGATTTGATATATTTGTTCAGAGCAGCTACAGATCATTCGGCTCAGAGTACAACTATTACAATAGATATGTAAATAACAAGGGTCAGGAAGAGGCAGACAAGTACGAGGCTAAGCCAGGCTTCTCAGAACACCAGACTGGACTTGCATTCGACCTAAATGCTTCAGATTCAGAGTTTGATTCTACACCAGAAGCAAAATGGCTTGCAGAAAACTGCTATAAATATGGCTTTGTAATCAGATATCCTCAGGGTAAGGATGCTGAGACTGGATATGCCGGCGAATCATGGCATTTCAGATATGTAGGAAAAGAGCTTGCAGAAAAGCTATATAACGGTGGAAAGTGGATAACACTTGAAGAATATTTCGGACTTCCAAGCGTTTATTATGAGGCTCAGGAAGAGGAAAACTAAAGAAAAAATAAGCAAAAGACAATAAATAAAGGCTACCTGCATTAACTATGGTTAGTGTAGATAGCCTTTTTAATTACAGCAGCATTTAGATTTCATCTATGCTACGTATATTGTTTTGATTATGTACTACAGCTCGTAGATGCTGTCGCAGAATGGACATCTATAGAGTTTTTTTCCGTCTTTTTCGAAAGGTACGAATGTATGCTCAAGATGTGATTCGCTTCCGCTTATGCAGTGTGTGTTTGTACAAGTAAGGTTTTTTACCTTAGTTTCTTCATCTGACCAGTATAGGGCATTTGTGTCTTTGCCTGGATCCTCAAGAATTCCGAGAAGCTTAAGGATAAGTGCCATTCTCATGTGCTTTCCGCAGAGAGCCTGGAAGAAGTAACATGCTCTAGGGTCTTTGTCCACATCCATTGTGATTTCGTTTACACGTGGAAGCGGATGAAGAATAATCATGTCTTCTTTTGCGTGGGAAAGCTTTGGTGTATCTAGAATATAGACGTCTTTTAGGCGTTCATAAACTTCGATTGAATCAAAGCGTTCCTTCTGGATTCTTGTCATATAAAGGACATCAAGTTCAGGAATACTGTCTTCTAGACTTACTGATTCTCTGTATTTAATGCCGCATGCTTTAAGCTTGTTAATAACATAATCAGGCATTTTGAGCTCGTCTGGTGAAATCAAAACAAGCTCAACGTTTTCGTATCTTACCATTGCATCGATGAGCGAGTGGACTGTTCTACCATATTTCAGATCTCCACAAAGCCCGATTACAAGATTATCAAGTCTTCCTTTTTTTCTTCTGATTGTAAGAATGTCTGCAAGAGTCTGTGTTGGATGAAAATGTCCGCCATCTCCAGCATTGATTACAGGAATGCCAGCAGTTCTAATTGCGGCAATAGGCGCACCTTCTTTTGGATGACGCATAGCGATTATATCTACATAATGGCTTACTACTGTAACGGTATCTTCGATTGTCTCACCCTTTGCAGCTGAGCTTGAGGAAGCCTCAGAAAAACCAAATACGCTGCCACCGAGCTCTAGCATTGCAGCTTCAAAGCTTAGGCGTGTACGTGTGCTTGGCTCAAAGAACAGAGTAGCAAGTTTTTTGTGAGCGCATATATCCTGATATTTTACTGGGTTTTCTGCAATATCGTCTGCTACATTCATAAGAGAATCTAGCTCTTCTACTGTAAAATCAGTAATGTTTATAAGGTTTCTCATAATTACTTACCCATCCAGCTTTCGTCAGAAGGATTGTCTCTGAATTTCAGGATGCGTTCGATAGCATCTTCGTTTATATATCCTGTTTCAGCAGCAACGCCTACAAGAGTATCAAGGTCGCATAAGCTTACGTTCTTAACGTCATTTGCAGCAAGCTTTTCTAGACCTTTTTTCATGCCATATGTGAATATGCTTGCAACACCTAGAACCTCTGCGCCTGCTTCTCTTAGGGCTTCTACAGTTTCTACGGCAGATCCTGCTGTTGAGATAAGGTCTTCGATTACAACAACTTTCTGACCTTTTTCGAGTCTACCTTCGATTCTGTTAGTTCTGCCGTGGTCTTTAGCAGAGCCTCTTACGTATCCCATTGGAAGGTTCATGAGGTGACCTACTATTGCAGCGTGAGCGATACCTGCTGTACTTGTTCCCATAAGAACTTCACACTCAGGGTAGTTTTCTTTTACGATATTTACAAGACCTTCTTCGATAGCAGTTCTTACAGCAGGTGCAGTAAGAGTAAGTCTGTTGTCGCAGTAGATAGGGCTTTTGATTCCGCTTGCCCAAGTGAATGGATCTTCCGGTCTAAGGAAAACAGCTTCGATTGAAAGCAGTCCTTTTGCTATTTCTTTGTTCATATATATTCCTCCTGATAGTATAAATTAGCCGACAAATTCGTTAAGGCATCTTTCGTATGCAGCCACAGGGTCTTCTGCAGCAGTGATAGGTCTTCCTACTACGATGTAGTCTGAACCCATCTGTTTAGCGCCTTCCGGTGTAGTGATTCTTGTCTGGTCATCCTGCTTTGCTCCTGCAAAACGAACGCCAGGTGTAACTGTCTGGAAATCAGCTCCGCAGTATTCGTGAATCATAGAAGATTCTAGCGGTGAGCAAACAATTCCATCAAGACCCGCCTCCATAGCGTTCTTTGCGTATTCTTTTACACAGTCTTCTACAGTTCCTGGTATTCTGATGTCTTCATTCATCTGTTCGTTGCTTGTTGATGTAAGCTGAGTTACAGCAATAAGCATCGCGTGAGAACCGTCTTCTTTTGTGAGGCCACGGAGAGCAGCCTTCATCATTTCTTTTGTTCCGGCAGCGTGAACATTTGTCATGTCAACATCTAGATTTGATAAAACTCTCATAGCTTTTTCTACAGTGTTTGGAATATCGTGAAGCTTAAGGTCGAGGAAGATTTTGTGTCCTCTTGCTTTGATTTCACGAACGATGGCAGGACCTTCAGCATAATAAAGCTCCATACCGATTTTTACGAATGGTTTCTTTCCTTCGAACTTGTCAAGGAATGCAAATGTTTCTTCCTTTGTAGGGAAGTCACATGCGATGATTACGTCTTTTCCCATAGTTTCTCCTTTTTATTCAACTATACCGATTATATCTGATAATTTATTGATTCCAAGCTCTTCCATAACAGTAGGAAGTTCTTCGATAATTTCTTTGCATGCATAAGGGTTAACAAGGTTTGCTGCACCAACCTGAACTGCAGAGGCACCGGCCATCATCATTTCGATTACGTCGCGAGCTGATGATACTCCGCCCATTCCAATTACAGGAATATCTACAGAGTGAGATACCTGGTATACCATTCTCACGGCAACAGGGAAAATTGCAGGACCAGAGAATCCACCCATTTTGTTTGCGATTACAGGTTTTCTCTGTCTTATATCAATTCTCATGCCAAGAAGAGTGTTAATAAGGCTGAGTCCATCAGCACCGGCATCTTCACATGCCTTTGCAATAGAAACGATATCTGTAACATTTGGACTGAGTTTGATATATACAGGTTTTGTTGTAACTTCCTTTACCGCTCTTGTTATTTCTGCAGCACTTTCTGGAAGTACGCCGTAGGCCATGCCGCCATTATGAACGTTTGGGCAACTTACATTAACCTCGATAATTCCCACGCTTTCCTGCTTATCCATAGCAGAGGCGCAGGCAATATATTCTTCTTTTGAGAAACCACTGATGTTTGCAATCAGAGGCTTTTTGAAAATTTTTGCCAGATTTGGAATCTCTTCGCTGCATACAGCATCAAGTCCCGGGTTCTGAAGTCCCACAGAATTTATAAGACCGCTTGGGCATTCTGCAATTCTAGGAAGCGGATTTCCCAGGCGAGGGTCTTTTGTTGTGCCTTTGAAAGAAATCGAGCCGAGGATGTTCAGATCATAAAGCTCTGCGAACTCCTGACCGAATCCAAAAGTGCCGCTTGCCGGAATAACAGGATTATCCAGGGTAAGCTCACCGAGTTTAACTTTTAAATCTACCATATTATTTCCTCCCTGTTCATAATAGGACCATCTTTGCAGATTCGCTTGTTGCCATATTTTGTTTCGCAGGTGCAACCCATGCATGCGCCAAATCCGCAGGCCATTCTTGCTTCGAAGCTGAACTGTCCGTCTGGAGCCATGTCCCAAATAGCCTTGAGCATTGGTTCAGGTCCGCATGTGAAAACATAGTCGAAGTCCATGTCAGCCAGAGGTCCTGTAACAAAGCCTTTAGTTCCGAGGGAGCCGTCTGCTGTAGTGATAATAGGCTCAACGCCAAGAGCTTTGAAATCATCGATTAGAACTGCATCAGAAGCAGTATTAAATCCTATGATAACCTGAGGAGTTTTTCCTTCAGCGATGAGTTTTTTTGTTAGGGCATAAAGAGGCGGAACTCCAATGCCACCGCCGACAACTACAGGTGATTTTGTTTCGGCAGATGTATCAAAGCCGTTACCCAGAGGAATCAGAACATCAAGAGAATGTCCGGGCTTCATCTCTGAAAGCTTTTTTGTGCCTTCACCGACTGTCTTGAAGATCAGCCTAATTTCGCTGTCGTTAAAATCGCATATTGAAATTGGACGGCGCAGATAAAAGCCTTTGATCTGTATGTTTACAAATCGTCCAGGATTTCCAATATCTTTGCAGTCGCCTTCTAAAATAAGCTGGAAGATATCGCTCTGGAGGCGAGTTACTTCTTTGATTTTCATCAGTTGTTTGTTCATTAGTCCCTCCAATATATATTAAAAAAGATTTAGCAGATGTAAAAGCGGATTGTGCAGGAACAGGTAAGGTCCTGTGTAACTTGCTCTGAATCCGTCTATAATCGAAAATGATAGCTCAGGTCCGAGGATTGCAAGAACAGGTATCATCAAGAGCATGAGAAGACATACGATGAGGTATCCCTTGAAAGCTCCGACGAAAAATCCGAGAAGTCCGTTCAGACATCCTACTGGGCTATGCCGATTTGAAAAAATGCTGAGGTTAGTGATGATGCTACTCAGTATCCTGAAGAATACTAGTAGAATGAAAAATGCTAAGATAATCATGATAAATCTGCCGGCTCCGTCGGCAATTTCCTGAGTTATACTGTGAGCACCGTTTAAAATCAGCACGTGGATGTCATCTGGAAGAGTCTCGAAAAGAGTGCTATCTGCGACAGCAGAGTCAAGACCTGCGGCAATATGTGAGGTCATGCTTTCATCAAAAGTCGAGTAGTCAGAAATAAGATGTGCAAAGGGTCCGGAGATAACACCTGCCAAAACCATGCAGATGATAGTTCTCAGAATACCTGTGATACTGCGAAAAACACCTTTGCGAAATCCCAGAAGTGCTGAAAGTGTTATAACAGTCAGTATTGAAATATCAAAAAAAAGTCCAAGCATACCTTCTAAAACACACCCCCATACGTAAAATTATACTAATATAATAATACTAAAAAAACAGTGATTCTTCAATAGCATAATTGGAATACAGGGGGCGAGGGCACCTTATAAACAATCGGAGTTAAGTGAACTTATAAATGAAGGGAGTATTATGAGAGTCTTCACAAAATTAGAATTCCCATGTAAAATAGATATATCGAAAGGGGAGTTTCGATGTGGGGAAATTCGAAAGGGGAAATTCGAAATGATAGAGAAAAGCACTGTTTATAAGCAGAAGGCGAAGAGAATTCTAACGATAAGCCTGATTACGGGGATTGCATCTCAGCTAAGCTTACATTTTTTTGATGGAAGTTTTATTGCATCTCTTGGAGTTATATGCATTCCGGCAGCAATATTTCTTCTAGATGATGTGGATATAATTCCGACCGCATTTTTATCAGCGGTATTTATTCTTGCTCTGCGAGTTTTGATGCATTTGATACAGTATGGGGTAGAGCCGGGGCTTTTGAATAACTACTTACCGGAGACGGTTTTTTACATGCTAGTAGGTATATTTTGGTATATCTTTGATGCTCTTACAGGTCACAGCCGAAAGCTTTCTATTTTCATGCCGGGGATGATGATTATAGACTATCTGGGAAACGAGATGGAAATGTTTGCAAGACTTCAGGCGGGAGCTGAGTTTTTCGTTTATCAGTACACTTTGATTATGATTGTCTGCGTGAGAGGGCTTGTGCTGTTTGCTGTGCTTAAGCTTGCAGGCCAGTACGGAATTATGCTTATGTCAAAGACTCATGCCGAGAGATATCAAAGGCTGATAATGCTCATATCAAATCTAAGCGGTGAAGTAGTATGGATGAACAAAAATTTTGATCAGATAGAAAGAGCCATGAGCGTATCATATAAATTGTATGATAGCCTTAAAGAGAGCGGAAATGATGATGCGGCAAAGGATGCTTTGACGCTAGCAAAGGATATCCATGAGATAAAGAAAGAGTATAGGCTCATAAGCCAGGGTATTTCTGAGAATCTGAAGAGGGAAACAAAGGACGGAATGGAGATGCAGGAGCTTTTGAATATCCTGATTCAGTCTGTGCAAAATCAAATGAAAGGCTCGGGAAAGAGTCTCTCTGTGAATGTAAATCTCGAAGAGCGGCTGTTTGTCGAAAATCCTTACCTTTATCTTTCGGTTTTTCATAACCTAATGACAAATTCGATAGATGCAGCAGAGGAAGCTTGCATAATAACTATAAGTGAGAAAAAGGAAGGTAGCCGTTATGTGTTTGAATTTGCAGACGAGGGACCAGGCGTTGCAGAAGAATACAGAAACTGGATTTTTGAGCCGAGATTTTCTACTAAGATAGATTACACGACAGGTAATGTAAGCAGGGGCCTTGGGCTGCCTATTGTAAAGGGAATTATAGAAGAAAGGCTTGGCGGCAAAATAGTGCTGAAGAGGACGAACAAAGGTGCTACGTTCGAAATTAGGCTACCCGAAATTGATTTGGAGGTGGTTAAGGGATGAGAATTTTTCTTCTTGATGATGATGCTTCAGTAACAGAGGTGCTGAAAATAATAATAAGAGATAAGAATCTTGGAACTGTGTGCGGAGTTTCCCATTCGGCACTGGACGCCCTTGATGTTTTGGAGGATGCCGCACCCGATATAATAATAACTGATTTACTTATGCCAGAAGTTGACGGGATAACTTTCGTAAAGAAGGCATCAAAGCTGTGTCCCGAGGCGTCTTTCATAATGCTTTCGCAGGTTTCTGACAAAGAAATGGTCGCAAAAGGCTACGATGCCGGAGTCGAGTTTTATATTCAGAAACCTGTCAACGGAATCGAGGTCATCAGGGTCATCGAAAACGTAGCGAGGGCCCAGTCCATGCAGAGGACCATCGATTCCGTCCAGTCGCTGTTTGCCGGCGCGGGGAATCTGGGCAAACAGGCGCCTGGCGAAAGCTCGGGCGAGACGGATACTTCAGACTATGAAACTCGTATAAAAAGAATACTTCAGAAACTTGGAATAATTGGGGAACGTGGTAGCGAGGATATAATAAAAATTGTATGTTACTTCTGCGAGCACGAAAGTGCACTAAGCGACATGACAATCGCAGAAATCTGTGCAAAATACTCAGATATGCCAAAATCCATGGAGCAGCGAATCAGAAGAGCTGCCGCAAGCGGACTTTCTAACATAGCACATATGGGTCTAGATGATTTTGGTAATGAAATATTCGAAGAGTACTCGGCAAGTCTTTTCCGATTTGAACAGGTGAGAAAAGAAATGGAATATATAAAAGGAAACTCAAGCCAGCATGGAAATGTGCAGATAAGAAAATTCATAACAGCACTTGTAAACGCATGCATGGAAGCCTAAGTTAGAAATTAAAAGGATATAGCCTTGGATTACAAGGATAAAAAAAGACTGCCGAAAGGATGCTATAGCACTTCGGCAGTTTTTTACTATTACTATTTTGCTGTATCTGCTTGAATTATACTTGCCTCTGCACGCTCGCTTAGACGAAGCTTTGCTTTTCGTCCCTGAATATCTCTGTAAGCTGCGAGAACAAGGAATATTACTCCAAGGTAGCCACTGAATGGATAGATAACGTTTACAAGAACCTTAAAATCAGTCATTCCAAGGACTAGACCTACGGCTGAAACGATGAATGCAACGATAACGCATTTTTTGCTCTTATCTTCAGCAAAGGTTCTTACAACACCCCAAAGCATAGGGACTGTTGTTGTGTATATACCGCAGCAGATGATTACAGAAAATGCAACTGCAAGAACAGGACTGATCTTCTGTGCGAGAACAAGAGTTGGAACTGCCTTTGAGTACAGACCATCGATATTAGCTGTAAGTCCAAGGTTCATTACAATTACAGAAGCTCCAAATAAAAGTCCGCCGATAAATCCGCTGAGGCTCGCTTCTTTTGCGCTTCCTGCGCCTTTACCTATGCTTGATGCAAGAACTATAACTACGACAGTGTTAAATCCTGGATAAAGGATTGCAGAGCCGAGCCATCCGCCCTGAGCAGTTGTAATATCAAGATCTGGAATTAATGCAATTGATTCTGAAAGATTGCCAGCACCTGTAACTATTCCGTATATACCGATTCCAACAGCAAAGACGATAATTACACTTCCTAGAGTTCCAAGAACGTCTGTAATCTTTGTCAGGCCTAGAATAACTGTGAAAAATGCAAGGGTAGCCATGCCGATACGACCAATCATAGGATTTAAACCGAAATATTCACTCAGAGTAGTACCTGCTCCAGAGATCATGATTAGGAATACACCAAACAGGAAAATCTGCATTATAATCTGAATTACTTTACCTGTTTTTTTGCCAAAATAGTAGCCGACGATATCCCCTGGTTCCTTCAGCTGCTGTTCATAGCCATGTTTCATGAATCTGCTTCCGGCCCATGCAAACAGGATTGTTGTTACGACAGTTCCTGCTATCCCCATAGCTCCGTGAGCTGTAAAAAACTGCATGATTTCCTGACCTGTAGCAAAGCCTGAACCTATCGCACAGGCGATAAAAGCTCCAGAAAATTTACATACTCTTGCAATGCTTACATTGTTATTCATAAGTAAAAACCTTCCTTTCTATTAACTAACCTCTAATTCTTTACCTTTAATCAAAACGGCAGAATTGAATGAATTATCTGCTATTTACTGTATGTATTAAGTATAATACACAAGGTACAGCAGGTAACAGAAAGTTACGAATAGTAATTTCTCAAAAAGCAAGTATACAATCTGACCCCTTGTATCAGGTTCAGTACAAAAAAATCTTGAATACAATGTGCACTTATGGTAGAATTATAAGATATATGGATAAGTTTATGATAGAGGCACTCAAAGAGGCCGAAAAAGCGAGAAACCTTGGAGAAATTCCTATAGGCGCTGTAATCGTAAAGGATAACGAGATTATCAGCAGAGGACACAATCTCACAGAAACCACCAAGGATCCGACTGCCCATGCAGAGATGATTGCAATCAGAAATGCAGCTAAGGTGCTCGGAGGATGGCGGCTGTTAGGTTGCGATATGTATGTAACTATTGAACCATGCTCTATGTGTGCGGGAGCACTTGTATGGTCCCGAATCAGAAAGCTTTACATAGGTTCAAGAGATCCAAAGGCGGGGGCCTGCGGTTCTGTTCTAAATATCGTTCAGAACGAGCGGCTTAACCACCAGATAGAGACGGAAGTAGGAATTATGGAAGCCGAATGCAGCCAGATTGTAAAAGGTTTTTTCCATGACTTAAGAAATAAAAAAAAGAACAAAAAATCGGAGGAACAGAAATGAAGAGAATAAGCTTTGTTGCTTGTCTTACAGCATTTATGATTATGCTGGCATCATCAGCTGTATTTGCTGATTCAACACTTAAGATTACAGAGGCATATCCGCATGACGGACAGAAGAACACTACAGTAGAAAACATGAGTGTTAAGCTTACATTTAATAATCCTGTAGATGCCAAGGAAAATCATAAGGCAAACCTAAAATGCATCAGCATAAAAGATAACAAAGGCAAAAAGCTACCTACAAAGGTTTACTACAACCCAGAAGATAGCAAGCAGGTTCTTGTTCTTGTAGATATGACTGACAAGAAAATCAAAGAAAAGAAGATTAAAATCAAGGACAACGCAAAATACACACTGACAGTTACAGATGATTTCACTGACAATGCAGGAAATACACTTGCAGAAACAGAGAAGATTTCATTTACAACTTTAAATCAGGCATGGAATACAAAGGTATACATGATCATGATGCTTTTGATGTTCGGAGGAATGTTCTTCTTCTCATCACGTCAGGCTAAGAAGCATATGGCTGAAAATCAGCAGACAACAAAAGAAGAACCGTTTAACCCATATAAGGAAGCAAAGAAAACAGGTAAGCCTCTTGCAGAGGTAATTGCTCAGCACGAAAAAGAAGAAGCAAAGAAGGCTGCAAAAGAAGCAAAGAAAGCGGCTCATGCTCATAAGGAAGAAGATGACTACGAGGAAGACTACGAAGAAGAACTTCTACCAGGTCACTTCAAAGTAAAGGCTGCAAAACCAATTGCCGCAGCCGGTGGAAAATATATTACAGGAAGAAAGGCAAAGGCCGAAGCAAGAAAAGCTGAGGAAGAAAGACTTGCCAAAAGAAGAGCCGCAGCTAAAAAGAAAAAGAAGAAATAGTTACGACCAGAAAAAATGAGCGGCATAACCGCTCATTTTCTTTTTTTAAATGTGCCATAGATTTGCACATTTAGATCGGAAGGATGTGTAACCCATGAGAAACGAAATAGTAATAGCATCGTATGCCAAGATTAATCTGTCGATAGACGTGGGAGCTGTTATGGAAAACGGAATGCATCCCGTTGATATGATAATGCAGCAGCTTCTTTTTCACGATGATGTGAAAATCATGTATGAGGAAAATAGAGATGGGCAGAGCGGCTTTGATATAAAATTAAAATCAAATAAGCCATTTCTCCCTACTGACCAGAGAAATCTAGCCTACAGAGCGGCGATGCTTATGATTGAATACGTGAATGCGCACCATGATAGATATAGAGATGTTGCAGGCGGAGGAAGTATCTTTATTGATATTACGAAGAGAATTCCTGTCGCGGCAGGACTTGCAGGCGGAAGCGGCAATGCAGCGGCTGTACTGCATGGACTTAATACAATCTGGAACCTTAGACTTTCTCTTTCTGAGCTTTGTGATCTTGGTAAAGAGCTTGGATCTGATATTCCGTTTTGTCTTATTGGACAGGCAAGAGGAAACTACATGCTCCCAAAAAAGATTCGCAAAGACCCTATGGCATCATCATGTGCTAGGGCTACAGGAACAGGAACTGAGCTTGAGGTTCTAAAGCCTTTTAAGAGGGCAGTTGTAATAGCAAAGCCTCCGATGGGGGTTTCAACAAAGGAAGTTTATCAGGGAATCGATTCTTGTGAGATACTGGAGCGTCCTGACAATGACAGGCTTGCAGTAGGTCTTGCCGAAAAGAATGAGAAGCTGATACTTGATAATATGATAAATGTGCTGGAGAATTATACACTTCAAGCATGTCCTGAGGTTGCAGAGCTGAAGACGTTTGTAAGCGGTATTGATTCTGCGCAGAAGGTTTTGATGAGCGGAAGCGGTCCGACAATATTTGCTTTGTTCTCTACAATGGAGGATGCTTTTGATGCATGTGATCGAATTAGAAAAAAAGGGTATGAAGCGTACTGGACAAAGATGACGAGGTGATAGGAGAAGATTATGCTGAATTTTGATTTACAGAATCATAGGTTATTACGAGAAGTTGTTTATGAGGAGCTAAAAAAACAGATTCTAGCCGGTAGTATCACTCCCGGCATGAGAATGATGGAGGTTGAACTTGCAGAGGATATGGGCGTGAGCAGAACGCCTGTAAGAGAGGCTATCAGAAAACTGGAAAAAGAAGGTCTAGTTACTATTGAGCCAAGAAAGGGAGCTTATGCATCAGATATTTCTGTTAAGGATATCGTAGATGTACTTGAGGTGCGTGAGGAGCTAGAAGGACTATCCGCATCCCTTGCTGCAACAAGAATTACAGAAGAAGAACTAGAGAATCTGAAAGAGCTTACAGAAGGCTATGCGAAAGCAATCAAAAATAATGACATGGAAAGCATGATTCACTATGACGAGCTTTTCCATAAATCAATAGTAAAATCAAGCGGAAATAAAACTCTGATTAAGTTCAGCGCAACTGTTCAGGAGCTTGTTTTGCGTTTCAGATATCTGTACTACGACAAATTTTCTCTGTACGGAAGTATGCCTAGCGAGCATATGAATATTATTGAGGCTATAGGAAGTGGAGACGAGAAGAAGGCTCGTGAAGCTGCCGATACTCATGTAAGAAAGCTAAAAGAATTTGTTATGAAGGAAGGAGAATCAGCTTTTAAATAGTGATTTCCTTGTGTGTGTGAAAGGAAGTGAACATTTTTGGAGGACGTGCGTCTAAATGGAATAACAGAAGGTGTTATCTGGAAGGAACTTTTGAAGTTCTCCGCCCCGCTTTTGATTGGAAATCTGTTTCAGCAGCTTTACAATATGGTTGACTCTATAATAGTGGGAAACTACGTGGGAAGCGAGGCTCTCGCAGCAGTAGGCTCAAGCGTTGTAATAATCAACATGGTAATAGGATTTTTCATGGGGATTGCAACAGGGGCAGGCGTTATGCTGTCTCAGTATTATGGAGCAAAGGACGAAAGAGGCGTTCAGAATACAATTCATACGGCAATAATGGCGCTGTTTCTAAGCGGAGTTGTCGTAACTGTAATAGGTGTTTTGGCTGCTTCAACAATAATTAGGCTTATGCATACGCCGGCTGAGGTAGAGGACCTTTCGGTTCTATATCTTCGCATATTTTTCCTTGGAGGTGTTCCTCTTGTAATTTACAATGCAGGTGCAGGACTTTTGAGGGCGGTAGGCGATGCAAAGAGACCTCTTTACTATCTGATTGTGGCAAGTATTGTCAACATAATTTTAGACTTTGTATTCGTGCTGTACTTTGATATGGGCGTTGCAGGTGTTGCTATTGCAACTATAATTGCAGAGACTGTTTCTGCAGTGCTTGTAATGCGAACTTTGATGACAGACGATGACATGTACAAAGTTCATCTCAAAAAACTAAAAATCCAGAAAAACTATCTCGAATCAATAATGCGAGTGGGTTTTCCTGCAGGAATTCAGCAGTCTGTAATTTCGTTTTCGAACGTAATTGTACAGGCAAATATAAATGTTTTTGGTGCGGCTGCAGTAGCCGGAGCCGGAGCATACAACAAAGTCGATGCCTTCGTAATGCTGCCGTTTATGAGCCTTAGCCTTGCGAGCACGACATTTATTGGCCAGAATATAGGCGCAAAAAAGTGGGATAGAGTAAGGAAATCAGCTAGAAGCTGTTTTGCTCTTTCTACAGGAGTTACAGTGACCCTATCGATTTTGCTTCTGATGTTTGGAACAAAGATAATGGGCATCTTTACAGATGATGCAGAAGTAATCTACTATGGAAGTCTCATGATGAAATGGATGGCTCCGTTCTATTTCCTATGCAGCTTTACAAACGTATGTAGCGGTGTAATCAGAGGAAGCGGCGAGGCTATGATTCCTATGTTTATAATGGTTGGAAATTTCTGCCTTGTAAGAATGGTATGGCTTGCGATTACAACACGTATATTTGGAAATATTCACGTAGTTTTCGCATGTTATGTGTTCACATGGGTTACAGCATCTATCATGATGATGATATACTACAAGAAGGGTAACTGGCTAAGACGTTATCTAAACGAATAGGATAAGGAAAAATAAATCTACATATATCGATACAAAAGATATATAATAGAAATATAGGTATGAAGTGCAGATACGGATTTTGCCGTATGTGCCTGTGATGAAAGCAAACTGACTATATATAGTATGGATTAAAAAGGAGACAGATTTCGCATCGCTACGGTGCGAAATCTGCCTCTTTTTTGGTACTTTTATTTCTGAGCTTCTACTGCTTTTCTAAGAGCTAGAAGAAGTAGCAGAAGTCCTACAAACAGAGCAATATGTGTAACCCCTGCAATTCCTGAGATTGCAGCATCTGCACCTGATGAAAGGACGATTCCTTTAACCTGCACGATGCCACGTACAGCAAGCATTATTACCATAACAGGAAGAGCAATGTTGTAAGTTACAAGAAACGGTCTAAACAGCTTCTGTTCAAGAAGCGGAAAGTTCTTTGCAAAAAGAATGATCAGAAGGAACATCAGGCATCCTAAAACCATAAGATGAACGTGACCAAATGCAAGAGCTGTTCTACCTGTAAAACCGTTGAACTTGGTGAATTCTCTATAGAATACGCCAAATGCCATCGCTGAAACAAAATAAGTAATCGAAATGTTTGAAAGTTTTTTGTAATCCATTTTTATACCTCTTTTCTACTAATTTACCTTTATAATTGATATACACAAGGAGCTGGTTCTAAACATATTTCCGAAAAAAAGCGGAAAGGCCCGTGTTGAACCTTCCCGCTCATGGAGTTTTATATGACGTACAGCAAAAGTTTTACTGAGCTTCACTTAATGTAATATCAAATGTCTGTTTTTCGTCGTCTCTAACTACTTCTATTTTTACGGAATCACCTGGTTTATGTTTGTCTAAAACCTTGGAGATATCTGCAAGTCTTGAGATTTTACTTCCGTCGATGGAGATGATTCTATCTCCAGGCTGAAGTCCTGATTCTCTTGACTCAGGGCTCGAAAGCTCTGCAACGTAGATTCCAAAAGCATCTAGATTGTACTGTCTTGCGGCTTCTGCGTCAGTTGCATTGAGAATTTTGATTCCTAGCATTGCTCTGTCAGTTACTTTTCCGTTTTCGATAAGATCCTTTGCGATTTCAGCGGCTTTGTTGATTGGAATAGCAAAGCCAAGGCCTTCGACGTCAGAACCTGAGGATTTTGCAACAACGATTCCGATTAGATTTCCGTGACCATCAAATAATCCGCCCCCGGAGTTTCCTGGGTTGATTGATGCATCTGTCTGAAGCAGGGTCATAGTCTTTCCATCTATGTCAAGCTCTCTTGAAAGGGAGCTGATGATTCCTGTTGAGGCTGTTCCGCCAAGCTCGCCGAGAGGGTTTCCGATTGCAACTGCAAGATCTCCTACAGAAAGGTCTTTTACGTTACCGTATTTAGCTGCGGAGAAACCGCTGCCTTTGATTTTGATAACGGCAACATCTGTCTGAGGGTCTGTTCCTACAACAGATGCCTTGTAGTTCTTGCCATTTTTGAGTGTTACAGTGATGTTGGATGCACCCTCAATTACGTGGTTACATGTGAGGATGTATCCATCTGTATCTATAATAACGCCGCTTCCTGCGCCTTCTGTTATGTAGTTTTGAATCAGAGCGTCTTGCGCAACAGACTCTGTTCTAATTTCAACTACAGCATCCTGGTTAGCAGCGACGATTTCCTCAATAGATTTTTCGCTTCCTGTAGATTTAGAAAGTGTATAGTTCGTTGCCGAAATCGTGTTTCCGCTTGTCTTGCTCATAAGGTTTACCCCAAGAAGAGTGATTCCGGAGGTTGCAACCATACAGCAAATCATAGCTATGATAAAGCACTTTTTAGTAATGAACTGAGGGCCTGTTTTCTTTTTCTTTTTCTTTGCCTTTGGTTGAGGGGCGCTTGGGCCACCATCAAAGCCGCCAGTACCGCTGTCAAAGCCGCTTGGGCCGCCGGCATTAAATCCATTATCAAAGCCTCCCGGGCCGGAGTTTCCGAATCCTGCAGAATCTGATCCGCTATAAGTTTGGCTTCCTGTGCTAAAGCCGCAGTCTGAATTGCTGCATCCGCTGCAGCCTGCATTCGGATCTGTATTACAGCCAGCTGAAGTAAAGCCGGCATTGTTGTTTGTGTTACCGCTGTTTGTGTTGTAGCCATCAGGACTATAGGGTTTTCCATAAGTAATGAAGTTCGGTTCTTTATTCATATGCATTTTTCCTTTCTTTGAATATGTTTAAATTATAGAACACAAATATGGATTTACTGTGTAAAAAAGGTTAAAAATATGGTAGAATATATGATTGATATATAAAAGGAAATGGAAAGGAATATAGAGATGAGCAAAGTAATCACAGCGATAGATAAAAGCAAATCATATAGAGTATATATAACTATTACAGCAGATACAGTAGAAAAAGCAAGAGAAATTCATAATACTACACCTCTTGCAACAGCAGGACTTGGACGTGTTCTAACTGGTGCAGGACTTATGGGCCTTCTGCTAAAAAACGAATCTGACAAGCTTACAGTTCAGTTCAAAGGAGAAGGACCTGCAAAGATGATCCTTGCAACAGCAGATGCAAATGGAAACGTAAAAGGATATATAGCAAATCCAAACGTTGAGCTTCCTCTTGTAGATGGAAATCATCTTGATGTAGGCGGAAGTCTTGGAGTTGGAGAGCTTACAGTAATCAAAGACTTAGGGCTAAAGGAACCTTATGTAGGAAAGATTGCTCTAGTTTCTGGAGAAATTGCAGATGACCTTACAGCATATTATTATATATCAGAGCAGCAGAATACATCAGTTGCTCTTGGAGTTAAGATAGGAACAGACTGCAGAGTTCTTTGTGCAGGAGGAATGATTATTCAGATGCTTCCTGATGCAGAGGATGGTTCAGTTGATGCATTAGAAAAGATGCTTGCAGATATGCCGCCAATGACAACAGTAATCGAACAGACACTTCTGAAGTCAGCAGGCAGAAGCGAAGAAGGCGTCGTAGAGCTTTTGATGGAAGAAATTTTCGCAGACATGCCAGAGGAGTATGCTCCAGTAAAGCTTGATTCAAGAGAAATAAACTGGAACTGCGACTGCAGCGAAGAGCGTCTTGAGCAGGTGCTTATGACAATCGGAGTTTCTGATCTTGAGGAAATAATAGAAGAAGACAAGGGAGCTGAGCTTGTGTGCCAGTTCTGCGAAAAGAAGTATTTCTTTGATGAGGAACATCTGAAGAGAATTTTGGAGCAGATGAAGTAAAGAGAAAGCGTGACAGATTTGAGTTTAGACAAAATTGGAGTAATATTTGGCGGACGCTCAGGCGAGCACGAGGTATCGCTTATGTCCGCGGCAGCAGTTATAGATGCTATTGACAAGACAAAACACGAAATAGTAAAAATAGGAATAGATCATAGCGGTAAGTGGTTCCTCTTTGATGGAGAAACCTCGGAGATTGCAGATGGAAGCTGGGAAAAGAGTGCTTCTGCGATAAAACCAGGAGATATCAAAAATCTAGTTGATTTTGCTCTTCCGGTTCTTCATGGTACCTTCGGAGAAGACGGAACGATACAGGGACTTTTCGAAATGCTTGACATACCTTATGCAGGATGCGGTGTTTTGGCATCTTCTATGTGCATGGACAAAGCTGTTGCGAAGGGTATATTCGTTCAGAGCGAGATACCGACATGTGACTATAAGCTAGTTTATGCGGAGGATGTAAAAAGGGATGTCTGCGACGAGGCTGCGAAAATAATGACAAAATTTGCAGGTGACGTTTTTGTTAAACCTGCTAATATGGGTTCAAGCGTTGGAATTTCCAAAGCGAGAAATATTGAAGAGTTAAAGAGGGCACTTCTTCTTGCGGCGAAATTTGATAGAAGAATTTTGATAGAGGAAGCTGTGAATGCAAGAGAAGTTGAGACAGGCGTGATTGGAAACTTTTATCCAGAGGTTGCAGCTGTCGGCGAAATTGCAGCGGCAGCTGACTTTTACGATTACGAGGCTAAGTATTCCGATGACATGGGTACAGTAATCACTGTTCCTGCGGATTTACCTGAGGCTACAATCAAAAAAATAAGAAAGCTTGCGCTCAGAGCTTACAGGGCAATGTCCTGCGAAGGCTTTGCACGCATTGATTTTTTTGTTTCTAGAGATACGGGAGAGGTTTATATCAACGAGATAAATACGATTCCTGGATTTACAAAATATAGCATGTTCCCTTCACTCTGGAAGGAAGCGGGGGTCGGATTTACTGATCTTATCGAAAGGATAGTGGAGTTAGGATATGAAAGATATAATGATAAAAATAAAAGGCAAACAGTTTATAGATAATGAAGCTGAAGACACCATGGAATTTGTCACTGAGGGACAGATGTATGAGAGAAATGGAAGTCTGTACTATCTGTATGATGAATGTGAGTTTTCTGGTTTTGAAAACTGCAAGACAAGTCTAAAGATTACAGATGATAGCCTGCGCATGAAGCGCATCGGAAAAGGTGCGACTTTTGGAGCAGATTTGTTTCTCAAGGTAGGCGAAAGATTCACCACAACCTACAAAACACAAGTGGGTGATATGGACATGGAGGTCAGAACGAGCAGTCTGACAAATAACCTCGATGCAGAGGGTTATGGAAAAGTTACTGTAGACTATAGGATTTCACTTGGTGGAATCGCAGATATGAGAAATCTGCTAGAGATAGAGATTATGCAGTAGGGGGATTAAAATGAAAAAACAGAACAGAAAAAACCAGATGATAGCAAAGGTTATCGTAATTACAATTATCGCATCTATGGTTCTGACTACAGTGCTTTGGGCGCTTCAGGCCATGGTTTAGAGAACAGAAAAATTAAGCTAGATTGAGTTAACATATAGATACTGATTTTGAAACAAGGAGGAGAAGAAGACAAGATGGGCAATATAGGTTTTGATGCTGAGAAGTATATCGAGGAGCAGTCTAAATATATTCTAGAAAGAATCAACGAAGGCAATGGAGAAAGACTTTATCTGGAATTTGGCGGTAAACTGGTGCATGACAAGCACGCGATGCGAGTTCTGCCAGGCTTTGACGAAAACGCAAAAGTAAAGCTTCTTCAGAAAATGAAAGACCAGGCGGAAATTATAATCTGCATATACGCAGGCGATATAATTACAAACAAGACAAGACATGACTTCGGCATCACATATGACCTGGAAGTGCTCAGACTTATTGACACCTTCAGAAAATATGATCTGGAAATCAACAGCGTTGTAGTAACACGCTATGAGGATTTTCCTTCAGTTAATATGTTCATAAATAAGCTTGAGAGAAGAGGACTCAAGACATACAAGCATACCTTCACAAAAGGTTATCCTACAGATGTAGATACAATCGTAAGTGAAGAAGGCTACGGGGCAAATCCGTATATAGAAGTAACAAAACCGCTCGTAGTTGTAACAGGCCCTGGCGGCGGAAGCGGAAAGCTTGCGACATGTCTGTCACAGCTTTATCATGACTATATTCGCGGACGCAAGGTAAGATATGCTAAGTTTGAAACTTTCCCTATCTGGAACCTGCCTCTTAAGCATCCTGTAAATATAGCATACGAGGCTGCAACTGTAGACCTTAAGGATGTAAACATGATCGACTCTTTCCACCTTGAGCAGTATGGGGTCCCTGCAGTAAATTACAACAGAGATATCGAGGTTTTCCCTGTTGTTAAACGTATCATAGAGAAGATTACAGGCGAGGAGTCTGAATATAAATCGCCTACAGATATGGGTGTAAACAGAATTGGCTTTGGTATTACTGACGATGAAATTTGCAAAGAAGCAGCTTGCCAGGAGGTTATCAGAAGATATCTGATAGCAGAATGTGACTACAAGAAGGGCAAAATTACAGAAGATGCTCTCGAAAGATCAAAGCTTCTAATGAAGGAGCTCGGCAAGGATGTAAGCGATAGAAAGGTCGTTCAGTATGCGAGAGATTATGCTGAAAGAAAGAGAAAGTGTGACAAGCGCTACGAAAACGTTGTAGTAATGGCTATCGAAATGCCAAATGGTGAAATTGTTACAGGAAGAAGCTCAAGACGAATGGTTGCAGCTGCTGCAATGATTTTAAACGCAATCAAAAAGCTTTCGGGAATTGCAGATGACATGATGCTTATTACGCCTCAGGTTCTAGAAAAAACTCAGAAGCTAAAGACAGATATTCTTTCTTACGACAGAACAAGTCTTAACTGCGAGGAGATTCTGATGGCTCTTTCAATTTCCGGTATCACAAATCCGTCAGCAGAGTATGCAAGAGAAAAGCTTCACCTGCTTCACGGATGCAAAGCTCACTGTACAGCCATCTTAAGTGACCGTGATGAGCAGACTCTGAATGCTCTAGGCATAGACGTTACAAGTGATGCTGAATACTTAACAACAAACCTATATTCAAACTAATTGCAAACAGGATAATATAATGAAGAACAAAACAAAAGAATCTATAGAAAAGTTCTCTAAAATGAAATACAGTCTCGCTATAGGAGGAATCATAGTAGGGGCTGCAAGCGGATTTCTCGTTTCACTTTTCCGTCTTGCGCTTCAAGAAGCCGAAAAATTCCGTGGCGGACTGACTGAATTTGCACATAATGGCGGAGGCAGCGCAGTTGTCACCGCTGTTTTTGTATTCCTACTAGCCTACGTCATCGTCTGTGCCTGCTTTATCAAAGTTCCTCTGAGCTCAGGTTCCGGAATACCGCAGGTCAAAGGCGAGCTTCGTGGCCAGATTGAGCAGGGTCCGCTTGGCATTATCATGGCAAAGTTTCTAGGCGGCATCTGCGCAATCGGCTCGGGCCTATCCCTCGGACGAGAAGGCCCGTCCGTGCAGCTTGGCGCTATGACGGGAAAGGGAGCCGCAAAGCTGCTCGGCAAGCTCGGCACCGAGGAAAAGATGATGATGACCTGCGGAGCCGCCGCGGGTCTTTCAGGAGCCTTCTGCGCGCCCCTCGCCGGCACGGTTTTCGCCCTCGAAGAGTTGCACAAAAATTTTTCCACAGATGTAATGGTCTGCACAATGGCAGCCTCCATTACTGCAGACTTTGTCGCATCATACATGTTCGGGCTCAAACCGGTATTTGATTTGCCAAGGTCACTCAAAATGCCTTTAGACGTGTACTGGCAGGTAATCCTACTAGGAATCCTTCTTGGAGTATTTGGAGTAATCTATAACAAAGCTACAGATATGTTTCAGAACATGTATGCTCGATACGGATCTTCGACCCTTGGAAAAAGTCTCAAGATAGGAACTCCGTTTATATTTGCAGCACTGTTTGCTGTAATATATCCTGTAGTACTTGGAAGCGGACATCCCCTTGTAGCAGAAATTGCAGGAGGAAATTTTGCTCTTAAATCACTTTTGGTATTACTTGTAGTAAAGTTTTTCTTCTCCATGATTTCCTTTGCTTCAGGTGCACCGGGAGGAATATTCCTTCCTCTTCTTGTGCTTGGATCGATTATAGGGGGAGCCTTTGGCGAGGCTATGAACCTTGCGGGAGCAGAAGACTACACTGTAAACTTTGTTATACTTGGAATGACAGGAGCATTTACATCTATAGTTCGCTCGCCAGTTACAGGAGTTATTTTGATTACAGAAATGACGGGTGATTTCACTAATTTTATGCCTCTTACAATAGTTGCCCTTGCAGCCTTTGTAACGGCAGATTTTCTGGGATCAAAGCCTATATATGACCAGCTTTTGACAAGAATGCTAGCTGGAAAAGAGGAGCTATCAGAAGAGGTTCATCTAAAGAGAAAAGTTCTCATAGAAAGCCAGGTCTATCTTGGAAGCCTTATGGACGGCGAAAAGGTCTGCAAAATGCTTCTTCCGAAGGGATGCCTGATCGTTTCCGTTCAGCGGGATGACAAAGAGTTTGTTCCAAACGGAGATACTGTCCTAAAAGGTGGAGATGAGCTTGTCGTTCTCTGCGCCGAAGGATATGTAGCGGCAGTAGAAGATAAGCTTGAAAAAATCTGCAAAGTAATCATAAATTAATTACCTTGTTTTTTTCCCTTGATAATTTAGAGATTAAAGATTCTAATATAACTAAAAAATATAAATCAAAGCCCCGCTACGTTTGTGAAGCGGGGCTTTTACTCTTAAATTTGGATTTTCAAATTGATTATTTTGTATTTTTCTATAGCATCGTTTTTTAGTTTCTATAGCTTAGAAGTGTCAAGATCCTTAAACTGAGAAAGGAAAGGTTTAATCAGCTCTGCGATTTTGTCGCAGCCTCCCTTGCAGGAGCTTTCCATGTTCAGAGGCATGATTGGATCGTGAAGGGACTTTCGAAGCAGCATCCATCCATCAATTTCTGGAGAAGTGAAGGTTACTCTTACGCCTTCGTAGTTTGGTGTTTCAAGGTGTGCGTTTTCTAGATTGCCTGATTCAACAAATGATGAAAGCTCTTCTATTATTTTGTCGCCGCATGGACCAAAATCCTCTGCTGTGATAGGGAATCTAACTTCTCTTGATTCTTGAGGCTTTTTCAGATTTTCTATAAGTGAGGATATTCCTTTTCCCTCTCTGAAAAGCTTTGCTGCTCTGATTACTATCTTTGTAGCAAGGTATGCCCCGTCATCTAGGAAATAGTTTTCTTTGTAGGCGGCATGACCTGATGTTTCTATTGCAAGCTGGCTATCTGTGCCACTTTCGCAGAGGGCAGATGCTTTGTTTATTACATTCTTGTAGCCTCTCTTGAATCTTAGGTGCTTAAGTCCAAGGTCTGATTCTAAAAATTCTGTGAGGCCTGTACCTGTGATGCTGTCTGTTACGACAGTTGTGCCTGGAAAATCGTCTGCAATAAGTGCAGCAGCAAGGGCTACGATTGCGTCTCTGTTTATTTCGCATCCGTGTTCGTCAACGGCAGAGGCTCTGTCTACGTCTGTATCAAAGATAATGCCCAGGTGAGTGGCTGATTTTTTTACGGCTTCGCAGATAGATGCGATAGCTTCTTTGTTCTCTGGATTTGGAGCGTGGTTAGGGAAATTTCCATCTGGCTCAAGGAACTGTGATGAGGAAACATCTGCGCCGAGTGGTTTAAGCACGTTTTCTGCATAGAAGCCTCCTGCTCCGTTTCCTGCATCGACTGTTATAGAAAGTCCTGCTAGAGGTTTATCTGAATTAGGGTCAACTCCGCGAATGATCAAATCTCTCAGGTGAGCGCTATAAGCTTTGATAAGATCTTTTTCTATAATTGATTTTTCGCTTGCAGGGAAAAGTCTGTTTAGAATTGAGTCTGATTCGGCAAAGTTTATGATATCGCTAATATCGGCTTTGTCTAGACCGCCGTCTGCATCAAAGAATTTCATGCCGTTTCTGTTCTTTGGTAGATGGCTTGCAGTAATCATGATTGCACCATCGCAATTGAATTCTGGAAATACTGTGGACATGAACATCGCAGGTGTCGATGATAGCCCGCAGTCGATTACTGATGCACCGTATGTTGCAAGGGCATCTGTGATAGCGTTTTCTAGTGCAGGACCTGTAAGTCTTGAATCTCGTCCTACAGAAACTGTGATTTCATTTGCAGCTTTACCTGTTTTTACTGTTAGAAGATAGAGAAATCCTCTGGCAAGTCTCGAAGCTGCCTCTTCTGTGAGATTAACAGGTTCGTTTTCGAATATATCCATTGCGACGCCTCTTATGTCGCTTCCGTTTTGAAGTTTTGAATAGTCGTATCTCATGCTATGCACCTCTTGTATATATTTTCTCAATTAAATTTTGCTGATATATACAATTATATTGGAGAAAGGCTTTTACTTCAAGCCACATAAAACACATCGCAAAAAAGAAATTAATATGATATACTGAATTGTATGTGAGCATAGCCTGCTTTGGAAGGGGCAAGGCTCTATGATAAAGAACAGAAATTATCCGAAGGAGGGGTAGCTTTGAAGGAAAAGAAAAATAAAAAATCCGGCGATATTATGTACAGAATAATTATGACTATACTTATAATCATAATCGCAGTGTGCTGCATCAAGCTGGGCAAAATTTTCTATGAGTATTATGTCGGAAAGAAGGCTTATGATTCTATTGCAGACCGTGCAGGCGCGGCAGGAGATGAGCTTATTATAGACTGGGATGAGCTCGAAAAGGAAAATGATGATATCGTTGCATGGCTTTATTCCAAGGGCACAGTTATAAACTATCCTGTAGTTCAAGGTGATGATAACCAGTTTTATCTGACTCATATGTTTAATAAGCAGTGGAACGGCAAAGGAACGCTGTTTGTCGATACAAATTGCGAAGATCCTTTCAATGGATTTAATACGATTGTTTACGGTCATCGTATGAAGGATGGAAGCATGTTTAGGTCTATTGTAGAATACAGAGATAAGAAGGGCTACTTCGATGAGCATCGCAAAATGATTCTCCTAACAAAGGATCAAAGATACAATCTTGAAATCTTTGCTGCATCTAGAATTCCGCAAAATAGTGAACTTTACAATATGACATTCTACAGCGATGATGAAAAGGCTGCATATCTTGCAAACGTTGCGTCGATTAACCAGATTCCGGATTATGATGGCAGCGTTAACGTAGGGCCATCTGATAGAATCGTTATGATGAGTACCTGTACAAGAGAGGTTGATGATAATAGAATCGTAGTATGGGGAAAACTCGTAGAACAGAAGTCGAAAAAAACAAAAAATTAATAGTCTAAATCAAAAACCCCGCTTTATGCGGGGCTATTTTTTTTATTTTACTGTTCCATCTGCATTGAACAGAGGAAGCTTTTCTAGGAAGATGATATCATCTCTGTCAGCTGCTTCGCCTTCTGCAAGGACAGTAGCCTTACCTACGATATTTCCTCCAACCTGGTTAACAAGAGTTTCCAGTGATTTTAGAGATTCTCCTGTGCTGATTACATCATCGACGATGAGAATTCTCTTTCCTCTCATCATGTCAGCTTCTTTCTGTCCTAGACATAGAGTCTGGATGTGATCAGTAGTAATGGAGTTAACTTCTGTTGAAATTACATTCTGCATGTAAAGCTTAGGAGCTTTTCTTGCAACTACATAATCATCTATTCCTGCCTGTCTTGCCATTTCGTATGCAAGAGGAATTCCTTTTGATTCTGCAGTGATGATAATATCGAATTCTGGTGATTTTGCAAGAAGCTGCTCAGCAGCGGCTTTTGTTATTTCCACATCGCCGAACATGATGAATGCTCCAATATAAAGCTCATCGTTTATCGGGCACAGTGGAAGCTGTCTCTTTAGACCAGCAATAGTCATTTCATGAAACATGATAGCATTTCCTTTCTATAATAACATTTCCCATAAAAGCATTTGACAACAATATTAATTATAGCCTAATGATTATTTTTTACAAGTCATAGTTGATTAACTTTGACAAAAGGCGGTAAAAAAGAGGCCGGTTTGCGGCCTCTTGATATTTATAGTTTGATGTACTTAGCCAAGCTGAATAATCTGAGTTACAAGTCTTAGCACGAATAGTACGAAAGAAATCCACATTACTACAGGGATGTCTTTTGCTTTTCCTGTGATAACCTTTAGAACTACCCATGCAAGGATTGCGAACATGATTCCGTTTGCAATTGAGTATGTGAATGGCATCATGATGATTGCAAGGAATCCACCAAGAACGTCAGCGATGTCACCGTCGAATTCCATGTTCTTAACTGAGCTCATCATCAGAAGACCAACCCAAACTAGAGCAGGAGTTGTAGCAAATCCAGGAATTGCAAGGAAGATTGGTGAGAAGAACAGTGCTACTGCAAACAGTACAGCTGTTGTTACTGCTGTAAGACCAGTTCTTCCGCCGTTAGCAACACCGGCACTTGATTCAACGTAGCTTGTTACTGTTGAAGTACCCATGCATGCACCTGCGATTGTTCCGAATGCGTCAGCAAGAAGAGCGCCTTTTGCATTTGGAAGATTTCCTTTTTCATCAAGAAGGTTACCCTTTGATGCAACACCGATAAGAGTACCTACTGTATCAAATAGGTCAACGAATAGGAATGAGAATACGATGATTGCAAACTCAAGAATGTGCTGACCAATCCATGCAAAGTCAAAAGCAAAGAATTCAGGAGCTTTTGGTAGGAAGCTTGCTCCTTCGAAGCTTGGGAACAGTGAGAACTGACCTGCTTCGATATCTACTACATACCAGCCAGTTGCCTGTGCAATCATACCTAGAACCCATGTAGCAAGGATTCCGATAAGAAGATATCCCTGAACGTTGAAGTGGTATAAAGCAGCAACGAGGATAAGACCAACCATTGCAAGCACGAACTGAGGTGAGCTGATGTGTCCAAGGTCAACAAGTGTTGCTTCGCTTCCGATAACGATGCCAGCACCTTTAAGACCTACGATTGTAATGAATAGACCGATACCTGCTGTGATACCGAATTTTAGGTTCTTTGGAACGTCATTTACAAGCTTTTCTCTGAAGTTGCAGAATGAAAGCAGTACGAAAATGATACCTTCGCATAGAACTGCAGCAAGTGCGATTCTCCAAGGATCGTTAACGCCTTCTGCGATCATAGGTCCGCACACTGAGTAAGCGAAATATGCGTTAAGTCCCATACCTGATGCAAGAGCAACTGGGTAGTTAGCAAAGAAAGCCATAAATAGTGTAGCTAAAGTTGCTGAAACTGCTGTTGCTGTGAATACTGCAGCGCTGTCCATGCCTGCTGCAGAAAGAATGTTAGGGTTTACTGCAAGAATGTAAACCATTGATAAGAACGTAGTAGCACCGGCGATTATTTCCGTTCTAACGTCTGTGCCATGTTCCTTCAGTTTAAATAGTTTCTCCATGTCAAACATTTCTCCTTTAGTTATCGTAAAAGTAATAGTAAAAAAATAAATACAGAGTAAATTATACCTTTTAAATGGGGATATTTCCAAGGGTAAGTGTAAGTTTTGTCAAATTAATGAGAAGAAAAAGCGTTGAAAAGAGGTAAAAATGGCATAAAGACGAACAATATGACTTAATAGCTTTGATAATGTTTTGAATGTAACGCAAAAAAACAAGGATGCCCTCGAAAGGGCACCCTCGCTGGATTATATAGCATTGACCTTAGTTAAGCTTTTCTTCTTTTGATGGTAGCTGTGCAACTATTACTGCAACGAAGATAACTACGCATCCAAGGATTTCAAATCCTGTAAGTCTTTCGCCTGCAAACATAACGCCTGCAAGTACAGCGAATACTGATTCTAGGCTGAGTATCAGAGATGCTGATGTTGGATCTGCATGCTTCTGTGCTACAACCTGAAGTGTGTATGCTACACCTGATGAAAGAACGCCTGTGTAAAGGATTGGTCCCCAGCATGCAAGGATAGCATCAAGCTGTGGATCTTCGAACAGGAACATTCCGATAATACCAAAGATTCCTGCTGTGAAGAACTGTATGCATGACAGTTTTACGCCGTCGCACTTAGGTGAGAAATGGTCTATAACCAGTATGTGGCATGAGAACATGAATGCACATATAAGTACGAAAAAGTCACCCTTCTGCAGTGAGAATCCGCTTCCGCTTCCTGCCATTGTTAGGAAATAGAATCCTACAGCGCCAAGAAGTACGCAGAACCAGATGATAGGTCTAACCTTCTTGTGGAGGAACAGACCTAAGATTGGAACGATTACTATATAAAGTGTTGTGATAAATCCTGCTTTACCGGCATCAGTATCAAAATAAAGTCCGAACTGCTGCAGTGTTGATGCAACACCGAGGAAAAGTCCGCAAACGATACCTCCGATAATTAGTGTTTTCTTTTCTGCCTGTTTCTCTTCAGCTGTCTTTGGGGCAGGCTGTTCTTTGTTCATCTTTGCAAAAGCAATGATAACAGGAATCAGAACTATACCTCCGATGAAGTTACGGATACCGTTGTATGTGAACGGTTCAAGTGCTGTTCCAGCCTTCTGTGCAACGAAGGCGGAGCCCCAGATAAGTGCTGTAATGAGAAGCATGATATTACTTTTCATTTTTTTGCTCATATTTATACTTCCTTCTACATTTAATATTTTATATTTCAATTATATTAGACAGCCTCAGACTTTACAAGTGAGGAAACTTTTTTTTAAAACAAAAATGTGATAAGATAATTGTATTATACACAAGTTACCGGTATTGTTTTAGAGACGGGAGTGAAACTATGGAAAAAGATTTTTTTGAGCTTATAGCAGAGATAGAGCCTGCAAATGAGGAGGCAAAAAAAGAGGCGAGAATGCGCCAAGATTATCTAGCAAAGGTGCCAGGAAGCCTCGGTGAGCTAGAGGAAATGAGTATAAAAATAGCAGGTATAACTGGAAAGCCTTATGGCAACGAGGTGAAGAAGCAGGCGATTCTTTTGATGTGCGCGGACAACGGAGTATGCGAGGAGGGTGTAGCATCTGCACCTCAGTCTGTAACTCTGATGCAGACAATCAACTTCACAAGAAGAATTACAGGCGTAAGTTCAATGGCGGAATATTTTGGAATAGACCTTCTTGTAACAGATGTGGGAGTTAAAATGGAAATACCAAAAGAGCTCTACACGGATTCTATGCTTACAGAGGAGGGGGCGATTCCTAGAAAAATTGTAAACAGACGTATAGCAGATGGAACAAAGAATTTTGTCAAAGAGCCTGCGATGACAAGGGAAGAGACAATTAAGGCTCTTATGATTGGTATAGAAGCCGCAAAGGCGGCAAAGGACGCCGGCGTTCAGCTGATGGGTGTTGGTGAGATGGGTATTGGAAACACAACTACAGGTTCTGCTGTTTTGAGTGCGCTTACAGGGGCTCGTGCTGAGGATGTAACGGGAAGAGGCGGCGGCCTTAACGATACGGGGCTTGCGAAGAAGCTTGCGGTTGTAAATGAGGGTGTGAACAGGTACTGTATGGCAGACCCGATAGAAAAGCTTGCCAATGTTGGAGGCTTTGATATTGCGGCGATGGCAGGTGCATACCTTGGTGCTGGAATTTACAAGATTCCTGTAGTTATAGATGGATTTATCTCTATCGTTGCAGCTTGCGTTGCAAAGGAGCTTAATCCAAAAGTTACAGATTACATGTTTGCATCTCACAAGTCTTTTGAGAGAGGATATGAAATTGCAATACAGAGAATGGGCCTTAAGCCTATGTTTGAACTTAATATGAGGCTTGGAGAAGCTAGCGGATGTCCGATTGCATTCAAAACAATAGAAGCTGCATGTGCCGCAATGAATCACATGAAAACTTTGGAAGAGGCATCTATCGATGCAGGATATCTTGAGGAGATAAGGGACGGAAATCTGTTCTAGTAAATGTCTATTTGCGAAAAGCGTAAGATGGACAAAACCTGCAAAAGCAGGTCAAAAGAAAGGAATTTTTATGAATATTTTTATCAGCGGAGGAGCCAAAAACGGCAAGTCCATGTTTGCTCAGCACAAGGCAAAAGAACAGGCCGGCGGCGGAAAAAAGCTGTATTATGTTGCGACTATGGATCCTGTAGATGATGAGGACAGAAAGAGAATAAGCCGTCACATAGATGATAGAGCTGGCTGGGGCTTTGAAACTGTAGAGCAGGCAAGAAATATATGTGAAATCTTCGAAAGAGGTGAGGGCTCTTGCAATGACCATAAGCAGGCCGTTGATAAGAGCGGATCATTTCTTTTGGATAGCGTTACAGCCCTTCTTTCAAACGAGATGTTTCTAAAGGACGGGAGCATTAATCAGGATGCATATCTAAAAGTTGCAGAGGATCTTGTCTCATTTGCAAAGGCTACAGGAAACACTGTCTTTGTATCTGATTATATATACTCGGATGCGAGACGCTTTGATGAGTTCACAGAAAACTACAGAAAGGGACTTGCGTATATAGACAGAAGGCTTGCAGAGGTATGTGATGCTGTTGTCGAGGTTGCCTACGGAAATATTATTGTACACAAGGGGAATATATGAGAAATTTTGTTATAGGATTTTTTATGGCATGGGGTAATTTTTTGACTATCCCGTGCCCATATAAGAGATGGGATTCAAATCTCAAGAATACGATGCTTGCGTTTCTGCCGTCGGTTGGGGCAGTACTCGGACTTGTGTGGAGCATAGTTGGGGTACTTCTTTTTATGTTGGGAGCTCCTGTTTATATTGCTGCTTTTGTCATGACGTTTGCTGTTTTTGCTCTGTGCGGTTTCATGCATATGGACGGGTTCATGGACTGTAACGACGCGATTTTGTCGAGGCGCCCTCTGGAGGACAGGCAGAGAATTTTGAAGGATTCTACGGTTGGAGCCTTTGCTGTTGTGACTGTAGCGTTTTTGATACTCGGATGGTTTGCTGCGATGGTTAATTATCTGATGGCAGTAGCAGATGTCAGGGAGCTTGCGGTTTTGTTTGTGATTCCTGTTGCAAGTAGAAGCGTAGGGGCTATCGCTGTTTTGAATATCAGGCCAATGGGAACGAGCCAGTATGCAGAGGATTACGAGAAACCGAAAAAAGGAAAGTATACGGCATCTGTAATTGTACAGGCTATTTTATTTGCAGTTGCGGCAGCTTTCGTATCCGGACTATATGTTGAGACTCTTGCAGTTATAGGTATCGTGTTCCTTTGCGAGATTATCGCATGCTCTTATGCTGTTCATAATCTAAAAGGTATGAGTGGAGATATTGCAGGATATACAATTTGCTTTGGCGAGCTTGCTGGAATAATCGCGCTTGCGGTGATTTCGGGCTTTGTTTTCTAGGAAGAGGAGGAAGTTTTATGATTTTTGTTTTTGGCGGCGCATATCAGGGCAAGCTTGATTTTGCTTTCGAAAAATTTGGAGTGGACAAAGCCGATGTGAGCGTTTGCTCAAAGGATGATGCGACCCTTTGCTTTGACAAAAAGGTGATTTATAGAATTGAAGAGTTTGTTTTTGGATGCATCGAAAGAGGCGAAAGCCCTGTTGAGTATCTGAAGGCAAATCTGAATCGTCTTGAGGACAAAATAATTATCTGTACAGATGTTTCGCAAGGTATAGTTCCGATGGACAAAACGGAGCGTGCGTGGAGAGAGGATAACGGACGCTGCATGAATATGATTTCTGCGAAGGCGGATGAGGTTTATCGCGTTTTCTGCGGAATAGGAAGTAAGGTGAGGTAAGTTTTGGTATCTAAGATACATTTTATAAGACATGGAATAACAGAAGGAAATAAGAACAAATGGTTTTATGGTGCGGCGGATATTCCGCTAGCTGAAGAGGGTCGCGAGAATCTTGTGAGATTCAGAGATGCGGGTGTTTACCCAGTACTTCCTGAGCATGCAAATTGTTTTACGACAGGACTTCAGAGGACGGAGGAAACTCTCGCCATTTTATATGGAGAAATTGAGCATAAGGCTATAACTAATCTTCAGGAAATGAATTTTGGTGAATACGAGTGCAAGAATTTTGATGAGCTTTCGGATGACCCTGTTTTTCTTGAATGGGGATATGATGAGGAGGGCGATGTTTGCCTGCCTGGAGCAGAATCAAGAAACGAGTTTAGTGAAAGAATCAGAAAAGGGCTTGATGAACTCCTCGGATATCACAAGCTGAAGGCTCTTGAGCTCAGACATAAGGATGAAGAGGCTGTGACTCTTATGGTTTGTCATGGGGGCGTGATTTCGGCTGTTATGTCGATGCTGTTTCCAGAGGAGGAGTCGATGGAGACTATGTGGGACTGGATGCCAAGCCCGGGATATGGGTATACTGTGACATTTGAGGATGGCAGTCCTTCTGAGTGGGAGAGAATTACTGACGGAACAGAGCAGGGCAAAAGCTTTGAATCAAGAATGTAGATTTTAGAAGGAAAATACAGCACGAAATCGGAATTTGAAAAACGTGCTGTATTTTTTTTAATGGCCATAACAGCAAGTTTTAGAAAATCTAGAATCGTGCTGTTTTTTATTGGAAATTTACAGCAAGAAATGGAGAAAGTCAAAAGCTTGCTGTAAATCATTTTATTTTATTGCTAGTAATCGCCCTGCAGTCTGACTGAGACTTCGCCGGTTGTAAGATGTATGATTTTTCCTTTATCTGTACCATCTAGGTATTGGCAAACTAGGGCACCGTCATCTTCTATGCTGAGGGCTTTGGCGTATGTTTCTGTATCGAGGCCGATATTATGAATTTTGATCTCGCGTCCTAGGACAAAGCAGTATTTTCTGTATTCGTCGAGAAATTCTTTGTTTGTAAATATCTTGGCAAAGCTTACAAGCTGGCAAATAACTTCTGCTGCGAGGTCGTTTCTTGAAAATGAGCCGTCGTTTTTGGAAATGCAACCTGCGATATCCGAAAGCTCTTCGGGGAAGCTTCCCGGGAAGCAGTTGATTCCAATTCCTATAATTATGCTGTCGATTTTGCCTGTCTCAAAATTTGACTGGGCTTCTGTTAGGATTCCGCAAATCTTGCGTCCGTCTAGGAAAATATCGTTAACCCACTTTATTTGAGGTGATTTTCCGCAGACCTTTTCGATCGCTTTACATACGGCAACTGCCGATGCCATAGTTATGAATAGGGACTTGCTTAGCTCAAACTCCGGTTTGAAGGCGAGAGTCATGTAGATTCCGCTTCCGCGAGGTGATTCGAAGCTTCTGCCAAGACGTCCGCGTCCGCTTGTCTGCGCGTCTGCGATTACGCACACAGGCGGATTTTTGCTGTCCGAAAGAGTGCTGGGGCTAAGGGTTTTTGCATAGTTATTTGTTGAGTCAATCGTATCAAAGACTTCCAGGGCGACATTACAGTTAAGCTTTCCTTTGATAAGTTCAGCGGAAAGTGAATTTGCACTTTCGCATAGCTTGTACCCGTGATTAGTTTTACTTTCTATTATGTATCCTGATTTTCGTAGGCCTGCAATTGCTTTGCTGATTGCTGCTCTTGAAATTCCAAGCTCGTCTGCGATTTTCTGGCCAGAAACGAACTGACCTGAGTTTGCAGAGAGAAAATCAAGTAAATCGGTCTTGGTTGACATGAGAATTTAAACCTCCCTCAAGTTTTATCTGAAAATGTTTTGATTTTATCCTGTTTATTATACTCTGAAATCGGCGATAAGTGAACAAAAGAAAGGTAAGTTTACAGTAAATGTAAAATTTGTGTGAAATCCCTGTAATTCAAGGCGCGGCACTTTAATTCGCGTATATTTTGTGATAGAATAAGATGACTAATAATGTAAAAATGGAGGACTGAAAATGCAGGAAAATAGCATATTGCCCTCGGTCATAGCGATTATAGTCCTGATAATTCTTTCAGGGTATTTTTCGGCGACCGAGACGGCGTTTACTTCTTTAAATAGAATTAGACTAAAGAGAAAGGCAGATGGAGGAGATGAGCGTGCAAAACGCGTTCTAGAGCTTGAGAATAACTACGATAATCTTCTATCGACAATACTTATCGGAAACAACATAGTTAATATTGCAAATACAGCCGTTGCAACTGTTTTGTTCGTTAATCTGTATGGGGAATATGGTGCTACGATATCCACAATAGTTACAACAATTGCAGTACTTATTTTCGGTGAAATTTCACCAAAGAGTCTAGCGAAGGAGCATCCTGAGTCCTTTGCTATGTTCTCATCACCGATAATTGCGTTTCTGCAGTTTATATTTACGCCTCTTAACTGGCTCTTTGCACAGTGGAAAAAAATGCTAGCGAAGATTTTTAAGTCAAATGACAATAACGGAATCACAGAAGATGAGCTATCGATTATAGTTGAGGAGGCTGAGACAACTGGCGGATTAGAAAAGGATCAGAGTGAGCTTATTCAGAGAGCAATCGAGTTCAACAGCCTTGAAGCCTGGGACGTTTTGACTCCTCGTGTTGATATTGCAGCTGTTGAGGTGGGAACACCTGTAGAGGAAATTAACAGCATGTTCCTTAAGACTGGTTTTTCGAGACTTCCTGTTTTCGAGGATGAGCTTGATAAGATTCTTGGAGTTCTTAACCAGAAGGATTTCCACAATTATGTGCTTGACAAGGACAAGTCAGTTGCTGATTTTGTTAGACCTGTAGTATATGTTGCAGGTTCGATGAAGGCATCTGATCTTCTCAAGAAGCTTCAGACAAACAAATGTCGAATGGCTATTGTAGTTGACGAATATGGCGGAACTGCCGGAATCGTTACAACTGAGGACATAGTCGAAGAGCTTGTTGGAGAAATATATGACGAAAGCGATACCGTTGCAGGAAGAGAAATAACTCTGCTGCAGAACGGCAGCTATAGAATTCTTGGCAGTGCCAATGTAGAAAAAATGTTTGACTTCTTTGATGAGGAAATCGAGTTCGACGTGACAACTGTGAACGGATGGGTTGTTACAGAGCTTGACAGACTTCCAAAGGAGGGGGACAAATTTGAGTACCGCATAGGTGACAAGATTTTCAAAGTAAGGGTAACAAAAGCTGACGGCCGCAAAGCGACCGAAATCAACTTACGTATATTTGTTGAGGAAGATGGAAAAGGAGAAAGAGAAAAGAAATGGGCTTAATGGAAAAAATCTTTGGTGATCCAAACGCCAAAGAAGTTAAAAAAATTGAAAAAATCGTAGATAAAATAGAGGCTCTTGACGAAGAGATGCAGGCTCTAAGCGATGATGAGCTAAAAGCGAAAACAGTTGAGTTTAAAGAGAGAATCAAAAACGGGGAAACTACAGATGACCTTCTGCCAGAGGCTTTTGCAGTATGTCGTGAAGGTGCTGTGAGAAGTCTTGGTATGAAACACTTTAGAGTTCAGCTTATCGGTGGAGTTGTGCTTCATCAGGGAAGAATTGCTGAAATGAAAACTGGTGAAGGTAAGACTCTTGTTGCAACACTTGCAGCTTATCTAAATGCGCTAGAAGGAAAGGGCGTTCATGTAATTACAGTCAATGACTATCTAGCAAAGCGTGACGCTGAGTGGATGGGAAAGCTGTATAATTTCCTTGGACTTACAGTAGGATGCGTTATCCACGAGGTAAGAGGCGAAGACAGAAGAAAGGCTTATGAGGCTGATATCACTTACGGAACAAACAACGAATTCGGTTTTGACTATCTGAGAGACAACATGGTTATCTACAAGGAGCAGATGCTTCAGAGAGACCTTCACTTTGCAATCATAGACGAAGTCGACTCAATTTTGATCGACGAAGCGAGAACTCCTCTTATCATCTCAGGTCAGGGAGATAAGTCAACAGACATGTACAAGACTGCGGACCGCTTTGTTGTAACTCTTACAAAAGAAGCTGACTTTACAATAGAAGAAAAGGATAAGCAGGTTTCACTTACAGAAGCCGGCGTAGAAAAGGCCGAAAAGTTCTTTGGTATCGAGAACTTCGGTGACCCAGAAAATATGGAAATAAACCATCACGTGCTTCAGGCCCTGAAGGCAAGAAACCTTATGGAGCGCGATGTTGACTATATCGTAAAAGACGGTGAAATCATAATTGTAGATGAATTTACAGGTCGTCTTATGTTTGGAAGAAGATTCAGCAACGGTCTTCACCAGGCGATAGAAGCAAAGGAAAGAGTTTCTGTTCGTTCAGAATCAAAGACTCTTGCAACAATTACTCTTCAGAACTATTTCAGAATGTACGACAAGCTGTCAGGTATGACAGGTACAGCAAAGACAGAAGAAGACGAATTTGTTGATATCTACAACATGGACGTAGTAGTTATCCCTACAAACAGAGAAATCCAAAGAAAAGACCTTCCTGATTCTGTTTATAGCACAGAAGCTGGAAAGTACAAGGCAATTGCCCGCAAGGTTACAGAAGTTCACCAGAGCGGTCAGCCTGTTTTAGTAGGTACAATCTCAATCGAAAAGTCTGAGCTTATCAGCCAGATGCTGAAGAAAAACGGAGTTAAGCACAACGTGCTGAATGCAAAGCAGCATGAACGCGAAGCAGAAATTATCGCAGAAGCAGGACGTCTTGGCATGGTTACAATTGCAACTAACATGGCTGGAAGAGGTACAGACATCATCCTAGGCGGTAACCCAGAATTCGAAACAAAGAAAGAAATGAGAAAGCTCGGATATACAGATGAGGAAATTTCATTTGCAACAAGCTTTATCAAGTCAGATGATGAGAATCTTCTGGCAGCAAAAGCTAAATATCAGGAGCTATTTGAGAAATTCAATGCCGAAAGAAAAGAAGAGCAGGCAAAGGTTCTTGATCTTGGCGGTCTTTTCATCTTAGGTAGTGAAAGACATGAGTCAAGACGTATCGATAACCAGTTGCGAGGCCGTGCCGGTCGTCAGGGAGACCCTGGTACAACTCAGTTCTTCATCTCAATGGAAGACGAGCTGATGAGATTATTCGGCGGCGAAAGAATGCAGTCAATCGTAGAAAAGCTTGGTCTTGAAGAGGATGAGGCTATCGAACAGGGCATGCTAACAAAGAGCATAGAAAGTGCTCAGAAGAAGGTAGAAGGCAAGAACTTTGGTATCAGAAAATACGTACTGCAGTATGACAACGTAATGAATAAGCAGAGAGAAGTTATCTACTCAGAACGTAAGAAGGTTCTGTTTGGCGAAGATCTTCGTTCATACATCATGAACATGGCTGAAGATATAATTGACCAGATTATCGATCCTATAGTAATCGAATCAAAATTCCCAGAGGAATGGGATTTCGAAACTCTAGTTAAAAACCTAAGAAAAATTGCGCCTCTATATCAGGGCAAGACTTCGTACACAACAGAAGAACTTAACATGATGAGCGAAGAATCACTGCGTGAATCTGTAAAAGAAGAATTCGAAAAGCTGTATGAGGAAAAAGAAGCAGAAATCGGCGAAGACAAGATGCGTGAAGTCGAAAGAATGATTCTGCTGAGAGTAGTTGATAACCTGTGGATGGATCACATCGATGCGATGGATCAGCTAAAGACAGGTATTGGACTTAGAGCTCTCGGACAGCAGGATCCTGCATTAGCATACTCTGCTGAAGGCTTTGATATGTTCCAGCAGCTGATAGAAGAGATCAAAGAAAATACAGTGCGCTACTGCTACAATGTTACAATTGCAACTAACGTAGAAAGAAAGGCTGTTGTATCAGGAGGCAGAGAACAGAAATCAGAATATGTGGACGACACAAGCACACGTGCAATGCAAGGCCAGGGCCATCTTCCAGAAGAAGCTCAAAAACCTGCAGACGACCACAAGCAGCAGACAGTAAGACGTGACCATGCGAAGATTGGAAGAAACGATCCTTGTCCATGCGGAAGCGGCAAAAAATACAAAAACTGCTGTATGAAAAAAGATATGGAATAATTATAAAGACACCTTCCCTGAATTTCGGGGAAGGTTGTTTGGTAGTAAAAGGCAGTAAGCCTAAGTGGAAAGGCTTCTGCAGTAGATATACAAGAAGGGATGTGAATCTATGTTAAAGCTAGAACCTGTAAAGGCAGGTCTTGGTCAGACACTGGAAATCTTAAAAGAGGCAGGTGAATCTCTTTGACCTTGATGTAATCAGAGTCAAAGCAGATGAGCTTGCAGTTCAGATAGAGGACCCTGAGTTTTGGAATGATCCAGAGAAGGCTCAGGAGGTTCTAAAAAAGAAAAAGAGTCTCGAAAACACAATCGAGTCATACGAAAAAATAGAAAAGGGACTTACGGAGCTATACGAGCTCATCGAGATTGCAGAAGAGCTCGCAGACGAGGACGAGGCCGATACTATTGTTGAGGCTTATAACAGGCTAAAGGACGAGACCGAGGCGCTTAAGCTCGAGGCGCTTTTGACCGGCGAATACGACCACAACAACGCCATTGTTTCTATTCATGCAGGAACAGGTGGGGTCGATGCGATGGACTGGGCTCAGATGCTACTCAGAATGTACACAAGGTGGGCAGAGAAGAAGGGTTACAAGGTTACGGTTGTTGATTTGCAGGACGATACGGAGGCCGGAATCAAAAGCGCTACACTGATGATCCGTGGCGAAAACGCCTACGGATATTTGAAAAATGAGCAGGGCGTCCATAGACTTGTCAGAATTTCCCCATTCAACGCAGCGGGAAAAAGACAGACCTCCTTTGCCGCCCTCGAGGTTATTCCAGAAATGGAAGCGGATTCCGAAATCGAAATAAACCCTGACGATCTGAGAATTGACACTTACCGAAGCAGCGGAGCTGGAGGACAGCACGTAAACACCACAGATTCAGCAATTAGAATCACGCATATTCCAACTAATATTGTTGTAACATGTCAAAACGAACGAAGTCAGCATCAGAACAAGGACGTAGCAATGAAAATCCTCGCATCAAAGCTTGCGGAGCTTAAGGAAAGGGAACACAAGGAGACACTTGACGAGCTAAAAGGAGATTTTTCCCTAATAACATGGGGCTCACAGATAAGATCTTATGTTTTCCAACCTTATACGATGGTAAAAGACCACAGAACAGGTGCAGAGGTTGGAAATGTCAGCGCAGTAATGGACGGTGACATCGACTACTTCATCAACGAAAAATTAAAAGCAAAGGAATAACGTCAAATGAATATAATAGAGAAACTTTCTGCTGAATTCAGAATCAAAACTCAGCAGGTTGAGCATACAATTGAGCTCATAGATGAGGGAAACACAATTCCTTTTATCGCACGATACAGAAAAGAAGTTACAGGAGGTCTTACAGACGTAGTTCTCAGAGATCTTGACGAGAGACTTCAGTACCTAAGAAATCTCGAAGAGAGAAAAACAGAAGTAAAACGTCTAATAGAAGAACAGGGCAAGCTGACAGAAGAGCTTTCGGCGGAAATCGACAAGGCAGAAGTTCTGCAGAGAGTTGAGGACCTGTACAAGCCGTTCAAGCAGAAGAAGGCTACAAGAGCATCAAAGGCAAAGGAAAAGGGGCTTGAGCCTCTTGCGATGATTATCTTTGCTCAGCAGAAAAAAGACGGCAGTCTAGAAGAAATTGCAGAGGCTTTTGTCGACAGCGAAAAGGGTGTAGAAACAGCTGCTGATGCGATTCAGGGTGCCTGCGATATTATTGCAGAAATGATAGCCGATGACCCGGATTTAACAGATGCTATTAGAGAGAAGACTTTTGCAAAGGGACAGCTTGCATCAGAGGCTGTAGACCCTGAGGAGAAGACTGTATATGAAATGTACTATGACAGTAGCGAAGCTTTATCAAAGATTCCAAACCACAGAGTTCTTGCCGTAAACAGAGGTGAGAAGGAAAAGAAGCTAAAGGTAAAGGTTGCAATAGAGCCAGAAGTTATAACAGGTTTTCTGGAAAAGAAAATTATCAGAGGAAAGACTTTGTTCACAGATATTCTCAAAGAAACTGTTGCAGATGCCTACAAGCGTCTGATTGCTCCTTCTATCGAAAGAGAAATGAGAAATACACTGACTGAGCGTGCCGAGACTGAGGCCATCAAAGTCTTTGCTAAAAACACAGAAAAGCTTCTGATGGTTCCGCCTGTAAAAGGAAAACGCATCATAAGTATTGACCCAGGATATAGAACAGGCTGTAAGCTTGCTGTGCTAAACGAGACAGGAAAGCTGCTTGCCTACACGACAATTTATCCTACTCAGCCAAAGAATGACATCAAAGGAACTGAGGCAACTCTCAAAAAAATCATAGAAAAATACAAGACAGATGTAATCGTAATCGGAAATGGTACAGCCTCAAGAGAAACTGAGGAAGTTGTAGCAAACTTCCTATCAAAGAATAATTACGACATTCAGTACACAATCGTAAACGAAGCAGGTGCATCTGTATATTCTGCATCAAAGCTTGCATCAGAGGAGTACCCAGATCTTGATGTAACTACAAGAGGCGCTATGTCCCTTGGAAGAAGACTTCAGGACCCTCTTGCAGAGCTTGTAAAAATCGATCCTAAGCATATCGGTGTTGGTCAGTATCAGCACGACATGAACCAGAAGAAGCTCGATAGCGCTCTTACAAATGTAGTCGAAGACTGCGTAAACAGAGTAGGTGTAGATCTGAATACAGCTTCAGCATCATTGCTTTCATATATTTCTGGAGTAAATAGTGCTGTAGCAAAGAATATCGTTGCCTATAGAGAAGAAAACGGAAGCTTTACAGACAGAAAACAGCTTCTAAAGGTTGCAAAGCTTGGAGCAAAGGCGTACAAGCAGTGTGCTGGATTTATGAGAATAATGGATGGCAAAGAGCCTCTAGATGGAACTTCTGTGCATCCTGAATCATATTCCGCAGCAAAGCTTTTGATGGAAAAGGTTAATATTTCCGGCGAAGATATCGCAAAGGGAGGAGTTTCTGACATCGATGAAAAAATTCAGAAGGTTTATCCTGCAAAGAAGCTTTCTGCAAGTATAAAACAGATGGCTGATGACATCGGAATCGGTGAAATGACTCTTACTGATATCGTTGCGGAAATGAAAAAACCAGCAAGAGACCCTCGAGAAGATGCGCCTCCTGTAATATTCAGAAACGATGTGAGAAGCTTTGATGACCTTAAGGTTGATATGGAAATGACAGGAACTGTAAGAAACGTTGTCGATTTTGGAGCTTTCGTTGATATCGGTGTAAAAAACGACGGGCTTGTGCATATTTCACAGCTCAGCGATAAATATATCAAGCACCCTATGGATGTTGTTTCTGTAGGTGACACAGTAAAAGTTAAAATTCTAAGTATCGACAAAGAAAAACAAAAAGTCGGACTTACAATGAGATTCTAGCTAAAGAAGAGCGATGCTAGATGTTTTGGGCGCCAAGGTGCTCTGCTAGGCGATACGCTTTGATAAGGCTAGATGCTTTGCCGGCTAAGATATGGAGGATGAATGGGAATAAATACAGTATTATTTGACTTTGATGGAACAGTTGCTGATACTAATCAGCTCGTTATAAATTCGTGGCAGCACACTTATATGACAAGACGAGGGAAGAAGGTGCCGGAGGAGGAAATCATAAAGACTTTCGGAGAACCTTTAAACATTACGATGGCAAAGGTTATGCCGGAATTTGATGTTACAGAGTCAATAGAAATATACAGGGGATATCAGGTGAATCATTTTGAAGAGCTTATCGATATTTTCCCTGGAATGAAGGAATGTATAATCAGGCTGAAGGAAGAAGGCTATAATGTAGGGATTGTTACATCAAGAGTCAGAGCTTCCACAGATAGAGGCCTTAGAGCTTTTGGCGTGACAGAATACATAGATGAAACGGTATCCTGCGAGGACACTGATAGACACAAGCCAGACCCAGAACCTGTGCTTTGTGCTTTAAGAAAATTCGGCGTCAAAAATGATGAGGCCCTTATGGTCGGAGACAGTATGTTCGATATAAAGTGTGCTCATAACGCAGGAGTTCGGGCAGCCATGGTTGGATGGGCTCTTGCAGTATCAGAAGAGGATTTGGCCGGAGAAGATGCCCCTGATTATATAATGGAAAAAGCTGACGATATTTTTGATATTTTAAAGGAAGTAAATAATGCTTAATATCTATCTCGGAAGAGAAAATCTAAATAAAGAAAAGTTCATGTACGAAAGCATCAAGGCCATAGGAGGCAGAACTTATGTCATAGTTCCAGACCAGTATACTCTCGAGGCAGAGCGCCAGGCCTTTCGCTACATGCAGACGGAGGTGCTTCTTGATACAGAGATTGTGAGCTTTTCGCGCCTTGGAAGTAATCTTGTGAATAAATATGGCAGAAGAAATCTCTCTCGCATTGATCAGTACGGTCGTCATATGATTTTAACAAAGATTTTCATCGAGCATGAAGACGAGTTTAGGCTTTTGAAAATGTCGGATTTTGAGCTTTCAAATTCATTAGCTCGCCTTGTAAATGATTTTATTGCAGATGCGAAACTAGCAAACCTTGTGCCTTCTGATTTTGATGAGCTCATAGAAAACGAAGAGCTTCCGGAAATGCTCCGTGATAAGCTTAGGGATATCAGACTAATTTTTGAAAAGTATGAGGAAGCAGCAGAAGATTTTACAGATGCAGAGGATTATATAGATATATATACAGGACTAATATCAAAATCAGATAGGCTAAAAAATTCTCAAGTTTGGATATATGGTTTTGATAGTTTTACGCCAAAGAATGTAAATGTGATTACGGCCCTTTGTCAGCATGCCGAAAATGTGAACGTAGTTTTGACAGATAGTAAAACAAGTAGAGACGAGGATTTGTTTGGGATTTCTAGAGTTGTTACTAAGATACTTTGTGATGCCGCAAATGAATCTGGCTGTGCTCACAAAATAAGCTGGATTGGCGAAGAGTATGTGATAACAGATAGACCAGAGGGAATCAAAACCCTTGAGCGCGAGCTCTTTGCTCTTAGCAAAAGTAAAAGCGAAAATCCAGAAGGAATTACTCTGGTTAGATGCAGAGACATCTACAGCGAGATAGAATCTGCCGCAAGCCGTGTGCTTAATCTTCTATCAAAAAAAAATCTCAGATATAGGGATATTGTGATAATCTGCAATGGACAGTCAGAACGCCTTTCTATAATCAAACGTACATTTGAGGAGCACGGAATTGACATTTTTGATGATTCGAAAAGGTCGATAATGAACTCGCCGATTTCTGTTTATATAATTTCACTTCTAAATGCGGTAGCTCAGGATTACAGGACTGACGATGTTTTGACCCTTGCAAAGACAGGACTTACACCGCTTACAGAAGATGAAATAGAAGATCTTGAGCTTTATGTAAAAAAATACAGAATTAGGAACAAAGCCTGGAAGAAGCCTTTCAAGTACGGCGAATATGAGTACGAAGCAGAAGGCCTTGCAAAGCTAGAGGAAAGCCGAAGAAAACTCATGAGCTGCTTTGAACCTGTTGAGAGCACCTGTGAAAATGCTAAGACGATGAAGGAATTTGTTGAGGGCTGCTACAATGCCATTTTAGCATCGCCATTGTTATCGGAGATAGAAAACCTCATAACTTCTCAGCGAGAGGAAAAACTATATGAGGCGGCAGAAGAAAGTGAGCAGGTCTGGGCAAAGATTGTAAACGCCTTTGATCAGATTGATGCGCTTATGGGCGAGCAGGATTTTGATCTTGCCATGTTAATAGAAATCCTCGTATCAGGACTTTCTCAGATGGAGATTGGTGTGATTCCGCCGACTGCAGATGATGTTATCCTAGGAACAATGCAAAGAACAAGAATTTCTGATGTAAAAGCGCTGATTGTAATCGGTGCAAACGAGGGACTCTTACCTATGATAGAAGATGAGGATGCCCTGTTTAGTCCGGAGGAAGCGTCCATGCTTCAGGAGAAACTTACATTTGGAAATAAAGCAGGCGTAATGTCGATGGAGGAAAAGCTTGCTATCTACAGAAATTTATCAAAGCCTCTAGGCTCCCTGTGGATTAGCTATTCTGTAGCAGATGCCGATGGCACAGAGATGATTCCTTCCGAAATCGTTCAGTCAATCAAAAAAATCTTTCCTAGATTAGAAGAAATCCCGGATGTTGTTTCGAGTGGAGGCGCAGAAGGCCTTGTAGGCGGAAAGATTAACACTCTTCGTCAGATGACAAGGGTGCTTAGCAGCGCAAAGAATGGAAACAAGATTTTTGGCGAATGGAAGCCTGTAAAAGACTGGATTTTAGAAAACTATGAATATGACATGAGAAGAATTAAAGACGGGCTTTATTTTGATTATAGAGAGAAGCCTGTATCCCGAGAAACTGCAAAGAAGCTCTATCAGAGAGGGGTGCTTGTCGGAACTGAAAATTTCGCCGTAAGCCCTTCTAGACTAGAGAAATTCAGCAGATGCCCGTTCTCGCACTTTGTTTCTTATGGGCTAAAACCAAAGGAAGAGAGAATGTATGAGGCGGGAAGACGTGAAATCGGAGATCTTCACCATGTTGTAATTGCAGAGTTTGCGGCATATCTTGAGGAAAATTCTCTGTGGAACACTATTACAGAAGAAGAGGCTGAGAGAAAAGTTCGTGAGCTCATGCAGGAAAATGCACAAAAATACAAAGAGGCCCTGTTTAGATATACGAGTCTTGATACTTACAAGCTTAGACGAGCAGTGGAAGTTGCACGGGAAAGCTGCTGGGCTATGGTAGAGCAGTACCGAGCAGGAAAAATCAGGGAAAGCTTCTTTGAAGTCGGCTTTGGTCGAAACAGACCGATAAAACCTGTAGTTGTCGATACTGACGGCGGCAAGGTATATATAGAAGGAAAAATAGACAGGCTTGATATTTTGCCAGATGATAAGGTCAAAATAATTGACTATAAATCTGGTAATGAAGCCTTTGATCTTGATGAGGTTATGTCCGGATATAGGCTTCAGCTAATGCTGTATCTAAAAGCGGCGGAAGAGGAAAAATGTGAACCTGCAGGGGCATTTTACTTTCTCGTTAGAGACCCGCTAAATGACAAGACCATGGATTTTTCCAAGAAATCAAGAAAATCTATTTCTGAAGATTTTTCAAAAGAATTGAAGAAAATTTTCAAATTAGATGGTATAATAGTTGAGGATGCGGATACGATAAGAAATATTGCAGGTGAATTCGAGGATACTTCGGATGTGCTTTCTATTTATATAAAGAAAGACGGCAGTTACGCGAGCAGGAAGAAAAACTTCCTCATAAGTCCAGAGGACTTCGGCAAGCTGCAGAGTGCCTTTGATCAGACCATAGATAATTTGTGTAGCGCACTGGTTTCCGGCGATATTTCTATAGCACCGAAAAAAGGCAAAAACAAGAGTCCTTGTGAATACTGCCAGTATAAGAGTATCTGCAGATTTGATCTTCACGGCGGCGCAGCAGTCGAGGAAGAGTAGATATCAGTTATCGGATATCACAGCATATCTTAACAGTATGTGTTTGAGCAGCTATGGCATTGCTGCTCCCATATGCTTCCTTAGCTCAGTTGGCAGAGCAGCGCATTCGTAACGCGCAGGTCGCCAGTTCGATCCTGGCAGGGAGCTCCACAATAACGTCCCTTGAGAGTGCTATGCATTATCAGGGAATATATTTTTTTAAGGATGATAATCCCCTTGCTTAAGCTAGGGGCGATAAGAAAAAAGCATAAAGCGGAGGTAATCCTAATGGCTAAGAAGAGGACATATCAGGTTGGTGAACTTGCGAGCTACTTTAATGTGACACGAGATACGATAAGGCATTATGATAAAATCGGAATCCTTCATCCGCAGGAAATATCAAAAAGTGGATATAGACTGTACACAAGGGAAGATTTTATCTGTATGGAATATGTAATGAGGCTGAAAAAACTTGGGATACCGCTGAGCCAGATAAAAAAACTTGTAAATGACTCTACGATTGAAGAAGCTGAGGAAATGATGGAGCTTCAGGCAGTAGAGATTGCAAGACAGATAGAAGAACTTCAGAATATGCAGGTTATGGTAGAGGACTACAGGATAAGTTATAGAAGGGCAGTTGAACTTCTAGGTAAAATCGTTGTCAAAACCGTTCCGGAAATGATCTATATACCAATAAAAAGTTCTCTTATGGAGTCTATGGAGGATATTACCTCTCTAACAAAAAATTATGTGCCTAAGTTTACATTTGTTATGAACTCTGTTGTGTTCGAAGAAAAGCAGTATATTGATTTGCTTAATGCAGAGAATCGGCAGAACTATTTTGACTACGCTGTTACACTAGAAAATGAGCTTGGTCGAGAAGAAGTTCCGGAAAATTTAACGGACAGAATGGAAATCCGCCCAGAGTGCAAATGTATATATTCTGTAATCAAAATAGATACAGGCAAAAATTATGATGAGTTTGAGAAATGCAGAAACTATATAATAGATAATGGATATAAGCTTAGAGGAGATGTGCATCTTAGACTTATATTTCTGAGTGCATATAACGAAGCCTACTATGAATTTGTCGCGCCTGTAGAATGATGATTTATGAAAATTTTTAGGCTCTTATGGAACCTTCTGATGCGCTGTGAGGTTAATTGATGGACAGCGATAGATTTTGAAAAAAAGTTTACATTTTATAAAATTCTGAATAATCAATAACAAACCCTTGACTGTTGACTAGGTCAAGGGTTTATTATGTATACATACTAAATTTATTTTTCTAAAAATTAGGTGTATTTTACGGAAGTTTTGCTACCGTTTATCTTATAAAAGCACAAAGGAGCGGGGTTTGGATACGGAACTTAAAAATCTTATAAAAAACAGAGTTTCTGAGCTAGACGAAGAGCTTGTATGTATTCGCAGAGAGATTCACAAAAGACCGGGAATCGGCTTTGATACAGGAGAAACAGAAGAGTTTATAAGAAATTTTCTGGAATCAGAGGGCATAGAAATTTTAGAGTCATCAATTGGTGTGCTTGCAGTCATAAAGGGAAAAAATTCATCCGAATGTATAGCACTTAGAGCTGATATAGACGGGCTTCCGCTCAATGAGCAGACGGAGGTTGAATATAAATCAATTTATGAAAACAAAATGCACGCATGTGGACATGATGGGCACACGGCAATGCTTCTTATAGCCGCAAAGGTTTTGAATGAAGTCCGCATAAAGCTTCCGAGGGATGTGATGTTGATTTTTCAGCCTGCAGAGGAGGGACCAAATCTAGGCGGTGCGAGAATATTTGTCGATGATTTCCGAAAAAACGGTATGCTAGATAAAATTCGAAGAATCCATGGGCTACACCTGACAAATGACTATGATGTAGGAAGCATTAGAGTTGGAACAGGGACAGTAGCTGCTTCGACAGATGAGTTTGATGTGATAATTACAGGGAAGGAAGGACATGCTGCAGAGCCTCACAAGTGCATAGATGCCTTATCAATTGGTATCAAGGCGGTCAGTGAAATGGAAAGTTTTATGTCAAGAAAGCTCGATCCTCTTTCTAGTTCTGTTTTCTCTATAGGTATGTTTCAATCTGGAACTGCTAGAAATATAGTGTCTGGAAAGTGCGAGTTTGAAGGAACTATAAGATGTAGAAATGAATATGAACGTGCAGAAATTAAAACTCATCTTGCAAAATATGTTAAGGCATTATGCAGTTTGTACGGAGCAGAGTGTGAAGTGAAAATTACTGACGGACTGCCGCCACTTACAGCTGACGAAAAAACTGCACTTATGACTTATAGAACTGCAGAGAGAATTATAGGTAAAGGCAGCGTTGAGATATGCCAGCAAATGCGCATGTATGCAGAGGACTTCGCATATTTTGCCGAGTGCATCCCTGCATCATATATATGGATAGGTTCAGGTAACAAAAATCTTAATTTTACCGAAAGACTGCACTGCCAGAGGTTTGACTTTGATGAGAAGGCTCTTGGGATAGGAACTAGGCTTTTGTGTGGACTTGCCTTATCAACATATTGATATAGCTAAAGTGATTTGAAAGTATAACGGGAGTGTGTTATGGGAGATTTACTTAAAACATTAAGCGATTTAGTTACCCTAAAAAGTGTAAGCTGTACAGAAGGAGAAAGGCTGCCGGCTCAGTATATCTATGAACAGTTTAGTAGCCTTGAATATTTTCGTAAGAACAGCGAATACGTTGGCAAGCACTATATCGAGAAAGATCAATATGGTAGATTTGTAACTTATGCTCTTATAAAAGGCAGAAGCAGTGATACTGTGATTCTTTCTGGACATATAGATGTAGTTAGCGCTGAGGTTTACGGAGATGCAGAGGATGTTGCATTTTCTATTGGAGATGAACTACACAAAAAGCTTGCGTCTATGAATATGACAGATAACGTACGCAAAGATTTTGAATCTGACGAGTGGATTTGGGGAAGAGGCGCAGCTGATATGAAAGCTGGCGTTGCAATCGCTATGTCCATAGTAGAAGAATATGCAGAACTTGCTGAACGAGGAGAACTAGAAGGAAGCCTTTTGTTTATGGCTGTTCCAGACGAGGAAAGCTATTCTGCCGGAATGAGATCGGCAGTACATATAATGAAAGAACTAAGAGAAAAATATTCTCTTAAGTATAAACTTCTTATTGATCCTGAACCTGCAACAGAGTCTGACGGGGCTCAGGTAATGTCCCTTGGGACAGTAGGAAAATCAATGCCTGTAGTTATGACTCAGGGTGTTGTGGCTCATATGGGTCATTGCTTTGAGGGAATTTCCGGGCTAAATATGCTAGCTGGGATATATCAGAGAACAAATGGGTCCCTTGATTTTTCGGATACATATGAGAGTGAAGCTTCGATGCCGGCTTTGTGGGGTGCGATGAAGGATATGAAACTGAATTATGACGTTTCGCTTCCACATAGGGGATTTGGCTATATGACAGTTTTGAGCTTTGATAAAACAGTAGAAGATGTTATTGAAAAGTTCAGAAGCATAGCAGAAGAGGTTTTCGAAGACGAGGTTAGAAAGCTTAACAGCACATATCAAAAATTCACTTCGATAAATTCATATGCAAAAAAGAAAGAAATCCATTATGACACAAGAGTTTATAGCGTAGAAGAGCTTTGTTCAATTTTAGAGAAGCAGTATGGGGAAAGATTCCTTGGTTTCTTCGAAAACGCAAAGAAAGAGGCCCTTGAGCAGGTGCGAGATGGAAAGAGCTTTCCAGACGCAACTGTTTATGTGATGAATGAGCTTTTGAATTTTGCCGACATCAAAGAACCTTTGATTCTGATAGGTGTAGCTCCGCCGTATTATCCTGCGACACACAGCGATAGAATTGAAGGAAAAGAAGGATTTGGAACGAAGATTTTTGAGTTTGCAAAGGAGCTATCAGAGAAGAAATATGGACAGAAGTTAACATACGAAAATTATTTTATGGGTATTTCCGATAATAGCTACACATCAGTGCCTGAACTTGATTATGAAAAGCTTACAAAGAATTATCCCCTATGGGGCGATGGTTATGATATAGCTTTCGATGAAATTGCAGAGCTTTCGGTTCCATCTATATTATATGGACCGATAGGAAAAGAGTATCATCAGTGGACAGAGAGACTTAACAAAAGAAGCTTTCTTGAAATTATGCCAGGAATGCTGAGAAGTGTTATCGAATATGCATGGAGCTTATAATTTTATATAGCTTTTGAGTATTGGAGAAATATATGAAAAAAGAGGATTAGTTCAACTTTGGACATATCAAAAATTGTATTAAATTTCCTGGAGAATACACTTCTTTAGGAGTTTGATTAATATAAAATAACGGATTATGGAGGAACAGAATTATGAAAGCCGAAGTAAGCAAAAGAGTAGAAGAAATTGCTGTGGAACTCACAGGACAGAAAAGTATTGTAGAAACACCGGATGAGGTGAAAATGTCAGAACTTGTTTATGATGTTATCTCAAGAATAGACTATTTCAAAAAACATCCGGAAAATCTTTATTTATTAGACTGTAAGGATGACTTCCTAGGAAGAAAAGTTGTTGTTGCAGAGCTGAATGGAGAAAAGGCAAAGAGCGACAAGACAGTTGTTCTTATCGGACATACAGATACTGTAGGTATTTCAGACTATGGTACACTACAGGAATATGCAACAAAACCTGCTGAGCTTATCGAAAAGCTAAAGGATGTTTCCTTACCTCCTGAAGCAAGAGAAGACCTTGAATCAGGAAAGTACATGTTCGGACGTGGCCTATTTGATATGAAATCAGGAGATGCTGCAATTATTGCACTTATGGAGAAAATCTCAGAGGATATCGAAAACTTCGAGGGAAATCTAGTATACGGTGCAGTATGTGATGAAGAAGGTAACTCAACAGGAATGCTTAACCTCGTTCCAAAACTTGTTGAACTGAAGAAGACAAAGGGATATGAGTATATTGCTATGCTTGACCCTGACTATGTAGCTCCTGCATATCCTGGAGATCCTCTAAAGTATGTATATATTGGAACTGTTGGAAAAGTAATGCCTACATTCTATATCGTAGGTAAGGAAACTCACGTTGGTGAATCGTTCGACGGTCTTGACCCTAACCAGATTGCAGCACAGTTAACTCAGAGAATTAATCTTAACCCTGAATTCTGTGATGTTGTTGACGGAGAAGTTACACTTCCACCTATTACACTTAAACAGAGAGACCTGAAACCTGAATACTCAGTACAGATTGCAAATAAGTCAATCCTATTCTTTAACTACGCAACACATTCATCAACACCTGATGAAGTACTGCAGAAGATGAAAGCAGTAGGTCAGGAATGCTTCCAGCAGGTTGTTGATACACTAAATGACAGATATAAAGAATTCTGTGGTATGATTGGCCGTGAATTCCGTCCTCAGCCATGGGTTGCAAGAACTATGACATTTGATGAACTATGCAATGCTGTAAGAGCTGAGCAGGGTGAAAAATTCGATGATATGGTTGCTGAGTATGCTAAAGAACTTAAGACAGACTCAAGATATGATGTAAGAGATAAAGCTATGAAGGTTGTTGAATTTGTTCACAATCTGTGGACTGACAAGGACCCGGTTCTTATCGTTTACCTAACACCTCCATACTATCCACATAACTATGTAGAAGGTTCAAAGGCTAAGGAAAAGGCTCTTATCGATGCAGTTGCAAAGGCTGTTGAGGTAACAGAACCAAACTATGATTATGATCTTGTACAGAAGAAATTCCTGCCTTGCATTTCCGACTTAAGCTATGCGGCAGCACCAAAAGATCCAGAAATCATCGAAAAGTACATCAGTAATACTCCTGGATATGGCGTATTCTATGAACTTCCAATCGCTGACATGCAGGAGCTTGATCTTCCAGTAGCAGATATCGGAACTTTCGGTAAGGATGCACACAAGTTTACAGAAAGAATTGATACACTTGCAACATTCAATATGACACCGGACTTACTGTACAATACAATCCTTGATTTACTGAAATAAACAGGAGGACATTATGAAACAGGCGGATAGAATATTTATAAACGGTAAGATATATACTCTTGAAGCTGAAGGAGTATGCAAAGAAGCGCTTGCTGTGTGTGACGGAATTATAGATTTCGTGGGAGCAACAGATGAGGTGCTGAAAGAATACGAAAGTGATGAAATAATAGATTTGAACGGAAAAACAATGCTTCCTGGAATGGGCGATTCACACCTTCATTTCTTTGCTTATTGTCAAACTTATACTACTGTAGACCTAGGCCAGGCAAAAACAAAGGCTGAAGCTATAGCAATGCTGAAGGCAAAGGCGGAGGAGACTCCAGAAGGACAGTGGATTAGAGGATCTAATTTTGACCAGTCAAAATGGTCTGATGCAGAGGACCAGTTTCCTACAAGACAAGATCTTGATAAGGCGAGTACTACACATCCTATAGTTATAAAGCGCGTATGTCTTCATACAGGTGTTGCAAATACTGCAGCGCTTGAGAAGGCAGGCATTGGAAAGGGATATGTGTTTGGTGATGGAGGCGTTGTAGAGCTTGAAGAAGACGGATATCCTACAGGTGTTCTCAGAGAGCAGGCTACGAAAATCTTTGATGAGCTTATCCCTGATCCGACTACAGTTCCCGAAATCAAAAAAGACGTATATATGAAAGCTCTTGCAAAAGCCTCAAAGGACGGTATCACGATGATCCATACATATGCAGCTGATATCTGGAAATACGTAGAGGATTTTGATGATTACCTTGCGCTTGATAGAGAAGGAAATCTTCCGTTAAGAGTTACAATCTATCTTGATAAGCCTTACACAAAACCATATGTAACGCGCCAGGAAATGTACGATCCATATAGAAAGGTTCAGTATGGCGGATACAAGCTGTTCAGCGATGGCGCTTTAGGTTCAAGATCAGCAAAACTGTTTGAGCCATATGACGATGATCCTTCAACAGATGGAATACTGATCCAGACGCAGGAGGAACTGAACGAAAAGGTTCTTTCGTCATACGAGATGGGGCTTCAGCCTGCAATACACTGTATAGGCGATAAGGGTCTTGATACAGTGCTTACTGCAATTGAATATGCTCTTGAAAAGAGCAGAGAGCGTGGAATGACTGAGAGAGAACAAAAAGATAGGTATCCGTTCAGAATAATTCATGCTCAGATGGCAAGTCCTGAAATGATAGAAAGCATGAAGAAACTACCGCTAGTTCTTGATATTCAACCTTCATTCCTCATTACAGATCTTCATTGGATTGAAGAAAGAGTAGGTAAAGAAAGAGCTGCAAACAGTTATCAGTGGAAGACTTACATGGATGCTGGTCTGAGACTCTGCGGAGGATCGGATTCGCCAGTAGAAGATTTTTCACCATGGCAGGGAATCTTTGGTGCTGTAACAAGACAGGACAAAGAATTATATCCTGAAAATGGATGGCATCCTGAAGAGAAGGTATCTGTATACGATGCTGTATGTATGTTCTCAAAGAATATACCTTATGCAATTGGTGAAGAAGATAGACTAGGAACTTTAGAAAAAGGCAAGTTTGCTGACATGATAGTAATTGACCGTAATATATTCGAAATTCCGGCAGAGGATATTATAAACGTTCAGGTTGAAAACACATATCTAGCAGGAAAGATGGTATATGCAAAAGCATAAAGCTTGCAGGAAAGGAGAAAACAAGTGAGAGTTGATTCTTTTGAAGAGGTTAAACGACTAACGAGTGAAATGGTAGCAATACCAAGCATTAATAAGGAACCTGGCGGAGAAAGTGAAGTTGCAAAGTATATCTTTGATTATTATATGAATCTTCCTTATTTCCGCGAGCATCCTGACAGAGTAAAAATGTTCAAAACGAAAAATGACTTTGTTGACAGACATTCAACATATGCATATGTCAAAGGAACAAAAGGAACCTCTGGAAAAACAGTTATTCTGATTGGACACCTTGACACTGTCGGAGTGGATGACTTTGGAACCATAAAAGAATATGCATTTAGGACAGAAGAGCTTCCTGCGAAGCTACGCGAGACATTTGATCTTCCAAAAGAGGTTTTGGATGATATGGAGTCTGGAGAATACATGTTTGGCCGAGGCGCTCTTGATATGAAATCTGGAGTCGCAGGCCACATGTATATTATCAAATATTTTTCGGAGCATCCTGAAGAGCTTGATGGTAATATTATTGCAATTGCAGAATGTGACGAAGAGGACAACTCAAAGGGTATTATTACAGCACTTGATGAGCTTGTTGATTTGAAGGAAAAAGAAGGCTTCGAATATCTGGCTTGCATCAATGCGGATTATTCCACAAATTATAACCCTGGAGATGAAAACAGATACATTTATTACGGAAGTATCGGAAAGCTTCTTCCGTGCTTTGTGGCATTTGGAAAGGAAGCACATGTAGGTCAGGCGTTCAGTGCACTAGACCCTAACCTTCTTATAGCTGAGATTACAAGAAATATGTCACTTAACACAGATCTTTGTGACATTGCTCAGGGAGAGGTTGCGATACCACCGATTTCGTTAAAACAGACAGATACAAAAGTAGGTTATACAGTACAGACTGCACTTACAGCATTTTCATATTTTAACTTCTTTACCCACGGAATGAATCCAGAGGAAGTGCTGCTAAAGTGCAAGGAAGTTGCAGAAAAATCTTATGATAACGTTATAGAGTATTTAAACGAGCAGTATAGGAGATTCTGTGAACTGAGCAATGTGGAGTTTCATAGCTTACCATGGAAAAAACGTGTATATACATGGGATGAGTTCTATAACGAACTAAAGGCTACTTATGGAGATGCATTTACTGACTGTATAGCTGAATATACAAAAAAGCTGCATGAAGAAGAACCTGAGCTGGATATGAGAATGTTCAATCTCAGAGTCTGTGAAGAGGCGTGGAAGTGGTGTGAAGATAAATCGCCTGCTGTAATTCTCTTCTTTGGTTCCGTTTACAGTGCGAGAGTTGAGATGACGCGTAAGACAGAAAAAGAGCGCATGCTTCTGGATGCTGTAGAGGGTGCAGTAGATGCGGTGAGAGGTGAAAGTGGCCGTGAAATAAAGACAAGAATGTTCTATCCTTACATTTCTGATTCAAGTTTTATGGCTGTATGTGATCCTCTAAGTTCTGTAAAAGCGATAGAAACTAACATGCCTTGCTGGGGTGTTAAATACTATCATGATGCAGAAAAAATATTAAACATCAATGTTCCTGTAGTTAATATAGGCACATTCGGAAGAGATGGACATATGCTGACAGAACGTGTTGATATGAGACATACGTTCCAGAATGTTCCTAATATCACTTATGAAACAATAAGAACTCTTCTGAAATAATTATTAAGTTTATATATCTGCGGCTGTGACAGGGGTTAAGGCAGCGTTTTAGAAGAAAACAGCCGCAGGCTGTATAAAAGGCATAAATCATCTATGCAATAAAGAAAGGAGATAACTTATGAGTATTATTAATAGCATTGCTCAGGTTATGGTTGACATTGCAACATGGTTTTGGGGTATTCCTATTCTCATTCTAATTGGCGGCGGCGGACTATATTTTACATTAAGACTTGGTTTTGTACAGCTTAGACATTTTGGATATATCTGCTCACAGACATTTGGTAAAATGTTTGGTAAAAAAAGCGATCAGGGCGAAGGCGAAGTTTCAGCATTTGCAGCAGCCTGCACAGCTCTTGCATCATCAATTGGTGCATCAAACATCGTAGGTGTTCCAACTGCTATCGCACTTGGTGGTCCTGGAGCTATCTTCTGGATTTGGATTCTTGCAATCCTAGGTATGGCTACTAAGTATGTCGAAGTAACACTTGGTATGATGTACAGAGAAAGAAACGAAGAAGGCGACTGGGTAGGAGGACCTTACTACTACTGTAAGAAAGGTCTTGGCGGCCCTATCGGTAAGTTCTTCGGAGTATTCTTTGCATTCTTCCTGATGATCGAACTTATTCCTTCAATTGCAACACAGTCAGCTTCAGCTACAACACAGTTTGAGGTTTATGGAATTGACCAGAAAATTATCGCAATAGTTATGGCAATCGTTGTTGCTGTTGTATGTATAGGCGGCGTAAAGAGAATCGCAAGCGTTTGCGACAAACTGGTTCCTATTATGGCTACAGTATATCTGCTTGGCGCTCTTGTTATTATCTTCATGAATATTGATAAGATTCCTGGCGCATTCGTTATGATTTTCAAAGACGCATTCACTGGTGAGGCTGCAATGGGCGGATTCGCAGGTGCTACATTTGCAATGGCTGTTAGATGGGGTGCTGCACGTGGTGTATACTCCAACGAAGCTGGTATGGGTACTGCACCTATGGGTCATGCTGCAGCAAACGCTGACCATCCAGTTAGACAGGGTATGTGGGGTGTATTCGAAGTTACAGTTGATACTATTATCATATGTACAGTAACTGCACTTGCAGTTTTAGTATCAGGCGTATGGACTGCTCCTGGAGCAAGTGACAACCCAGGTCCTCTTGCACAGATGGCATTCGCATCAGGCTTTGGTGCTTCATTCTCTAACTTATTTGTAAGTGTATGCGTATTCCTATTTGTACTGTCAACTGTTATCGTAGTTGTATTCTACGGTGAAAGACAGGCAGAATTCCTGTTTGGACGTAAATTCGCAAAAGTATGGAGATGGATATACATCGTAGCTGTTATCGTTGGCGGTATCGGTATCAAGCTATCAACTCTGTACTCACTGACAGACTTCTTCCTGACACTAATCTTGATTCCAAATATGATTACAATCATTATTCTGGTTCCTCAGGTAAAGAAAGCTCAGGACGAGTTCTTCCATACTCCAGGCAAATACTACATGGCTGATATGGAAGCAAAAAAAGCTAAAAAAGCGAACAAATAATCAATATCAAATATGATATAATCTTTAGAAAGACAGGATTATGTATTAGTTTGATTTATGCTTGTACGCAGGGCGGAAGAGTACATTTCCGCCCTGATTTAATACTAGCGGTAGGAGGATTCAATGGCTATTTTTAATTTCATCATATTCATACTTGCAATGTTTTCTGGATGCTTTTTTGGAGTGTTTATACTAACATGTGTTGAAGCAAAGTCCCAAGGATTTCAAAACTTTACAGATAAAGTTCATTCGATTATGCCAAAGAAAATATGGACTCTTGTAACTGTAACCTTTGCTTTTGCAGTAGCTCTTTGTCTTTTGAAGTTTACAGCTCTTACACCTAGTAGGGCAGGAATTCTTGCAGGAATTATATCCGGAATACCTGTATTTTTCCGTGCTGGTTCAAACATAAATAGAAAAGACATGGAAAAAGCCGCTGAAGAGGAAGAAAAAATTGCCAGAGAGAAAAAGGCTCAGCGCGACATAAAAAGAAATCAAAGAAAAAACAGATAAAGCTTAAGCTTTGAATTATAGCAAAGCAGACCAATTCACTGCTCTTCTCAAATTGAGAGTAGCGAACTGGTCTGTTTTTTAGTTTGATTTATCTATGAGATGATATTATCTCTTTGAAAAGCTCTTTGGAAATATTGCCTCCTGTTATAATCATTGCAGTCTTCTTTCCTTCAAACATGTGGCGATACCTTTTGAAGGCTGCATATACGGAAGCGCTATCAGGCTCTGCAATAACTTTCTCGTTTTGGGCCATTTCATATATGGCATCTCTTACTTTCTCATCTGAGACGAGCAAAATGTCGTCGATGCAGTCTCTCGCATTATCAAAGGTATTTTTTGCGCATCCTCCAACTAGACTTTGCATTATTGCATCATCTGGGCTACTGAAGAACTTTGTCCACACACCAGTTTTCAGGTTTGTTGTAAGTGCCGGTGAATTTTCTGCTTCGACAGCTATGATTTTCACATCCGGCTTTGCCTGTCTGAAGTATGAGCCGTTGGCAATGGCATCGCCGCCACTGCCTTTTGGTATCAATATAATATCAACATCTGGAAGCTGCTGAAGGATTTCCATGCCTATTGTTCCTGTGCCATAAAGACCCTCTTGGTCCTCTCGGGCATCTATTTTGATCATATTTTTTTCTTCAAATACAGACTCTCCGAGTCCGTTTGCTTCATCAAAACTTCTGCCAAAGAAATGAATGTCTGCGCCGAATTTTTCCATTTTTTCAAGCTTTGGTCTTGGTGTAGTTTCTGGCACAACGATATAGGGTCTTCCTAGATTTAGAAGCTGAGAAGCATATGCCACCGATACACCCTGGTTTCCGGAGGAGATAGTACCATAGCCTCTCTTGAGCTGCTCTTCTGTAAGAAGTGTAAGTTTTCCGAGTACACCTCGAAGTTTAAAATTTTTAACTACAGGCTGATCGCACTCAAGCTTCATGTAGGCTTCAGTGTTCCCTTCGCTAAGGTAAAGACTCTTCTCAAGCCTTGTCTTCATTACGAATTTCTCAATGCGCTCGTAAGCGGCTTCGATATCTTTGATGTTTATCATATCCATCCTCCACGAAATAGTCAGAATATATCTTATTATCTTTTAATTTAGCACATTTTATGGCTTCGTACAATAAAAAAAGGACCTAATTCCCATGAAAAATGTGGGAATATAGAGTCCTTTATTATTTTGGTTAAAATTATTCTAAGATGCGATATAATGTTTTTTTACCTATCTCATTATGATATATGCTGTATAGGCTGCGTATATAGCAACAAACATAGCGCCTTTGCCGCGTCCGAAGTTTTCGCCGATTCTTGTAACGATAAAAGTGATAACTGCGATACATATAAGTACGAACACGTCTACCATGTTCTCATAAGTTGTCGGTATCGGATTGATTGCAGATGATGCTCCAAGTATGAACATTATATTAAACAGGTTTGAACCTACGGCATTTCCGAGGGCAAGACCGCTGTCTCCTTTTCTTGATGCGACAACACTTGTAACAAGCTCTGGAAGGGAGGTTCCGATTGCAACGATAGTAAGCCCAACGAGAGTTTCGCTCATACCAAGCTGAAGAGCAATAGCAGTTGCAGAATCTACAACAACGTCTCCCCCGATAATTACTGCAGCAAGACCTCCGATTATGGAGATTACGCATTTTCCTAGAGAAAGTCTAGGTCTATGAGATTCTATTTCTACATGTGGATCATGCTCGATTCTTGCTTCTTCATCTTTAGATGATAGGGCAGCCTTTACCATTACAGTAAGGTAGATAATGATAAGAACAAGAAGGATCAGTCCATCGGTTCTGGAAAGCACGTGATTTCTTACAAGGAAAAATAACAAAATTGTTACTGCCATATTTACCGGCAGGTCACGCCTTAGAATCTGTTTATCAATTTTAAATGGTTTGATCAAAGCGCATACGCCAATTACAACAAGTGTGTTGAAAAGATTTGATCCTACTACATTACTGATGGCAAGAGAGCTGCTGCCTTTGATTCCAGCGGCTATACTTACGGCTGCTTCTGGCGCGCTAGTGCCAAGAGCGACGATTGTAAGCCCTATGATGACCGTAGGAACCCTCATATAAGCGGCAAGCTGTGAACTTCCATCAACAAAAAAATCGGCACCTTTAATCAAAAGAAGGAAGCCGATGATTAATAAAAAATATGCCATAAATATTTCTCCTCCTGCGAATGTATACAACTTAAATAATAACAAAAAAAAGACATTAAGTCAAATAGTCAAACTATTCGAAAAAGCCGTTGTATTGGAGGCTTTTATTTGTTATAATCGAAGAAAGCAATATAATTTTAGGAGGTCTTATTATATGAAAGGCTATACAAGTGAAACTATTAGAAACGTTGCATTACTAGGACATGGCGGATGTGGAAAGACTACATTCCTCGAATCAGCACTATTAGCAACAGGCGTTATCAAGAAATTAGGTAGAGTAGAAGACGGAAACACTGTTTCTGACTACGACAAGATGGAAATCGAAAAAGGTTATTCTATCAATACATCTGTAGTTCCAATCGAATGGAAAGACAGCAAGATTAATTTTATCGATACACCGGGCTATTTTGACTTTGTTGGTGAAGTAAATGCAGCACTTAGAGCTTCTGAAGCCGCAGTTATTCTGGTTGATGCAGGTGCAGGCGTTCAGGTTGGTACAGAGGCAGCATGGAAAGCATGTGAGAGATATAAGACTCCAAGATTTATCGTAATTAACAAACGCGACAAGGACGAGTTTGATTTCTATAAAACTTTTGATGAACTGAAAGAAAAATTTGGTGAAACACTGATTCCTTTCAGCTGGCCACTTTCAGCTGAGATCGACGAAGATCTAAAAGAAGCTATCGCTATGGCAGATGATGAGTTAATGGAAAAATACTTTAACGGCGACAACTTCACAGATGAAGAAGTAAGAAACGGTCTTGTTAAGGGTATTTCTGAAGGTGTTATCGTTCCTGTATGTTCATCAGCATTCCAGCTTGGACACGGAATCGAAGGTCTTCTTGACCTACTTCTAACATATGTTCCTACACCACTTCAGCACGGACCATATGCAGGCTTCAACGCAGACAACGAACCTGTAGAGAGAATCTCAGTAACAGATGCTCCAATGTCAGCATTCGTATTCAAAACAATTGTTGACCCATTTGTAGGAAAGATTTCTCTGATGAAGGTTGTTACAGGTAAAATTAATTCAGGTACAGAAGTTCTCAACGAAAGAACAGGCAAGATGGAAAAACTTGGCAAACTGTTCTTCCTGAGAGGTAAAGAACAGCTAGAACTGAACTATGCTGAAGCAGGAGACATTGTAGCAGTTGCTAAACTTCAGTATACAGTATCTGGCGATACACTTTGTGATAAGGCTGATCCAATCAGATTCCTTCCACTAGACTTCCCTTCACCTACATACTACATTGCAATTGAAGCTGTAGATAAGGCAGACGAAGAGAAAATGGGAACAGGTCTTGCTAGACTAAGAGAAGAAGACCCTTCCTTCGTCGTAGAAAGAAATGCTGAAACACATCAGACTCTTCTTGGTGGACAGGGAGACATCCAGCTAAGCATTATCCTTGCTAAGCTATTAGACAGATTCGGAGTACATGTAAAGACAGTTCCTCAGAAGATTGCTTACAGAGAAACAATCAAAGGCACTTCGGATGTTCAGGGTAAACACAAGAAGCAGTCAGGTGGTGCAGGTCAGTACGGTGATGTACATATCAGATTCTCACCATCAGCTAAGGAATTTGAATTCTCAGAAGAGCTGTTTGGTGGATCAATTCCTAAGAACTATGTTCCTGCAGTAGAAAAAGGTCTCTTAGAGAGCATGCAGAGAGGTCCTCTTGCAGGATGCAAAGTAGTAAACATCAAGGCAGTTCTATATGACGGTTCATATCACGATGTAGACTCAAACGAAGTATCATTCAAGATTGCAGCTTCACTTGCATTCAAGAAAGGTATTGTAGAAGCAAATCCTTGCCTACTTGAACCAATCATGCACATGGAAATTACAGTTCCAGATGAATATATGGGAGATGTAATGGGTGACATGAACAAGAGAAGAGGTAAGATTCTAGGTATGGAACCACTTCAGTCAGGCGGACAGAAGCTTCTTGCAGAGGCTCCACAGGCTGAACTGTTTGATTATGCTCTAGGTCTTCGTTCAATGACTCAGGGTCGTGGAACATTCGAAATGAAGTTTGAACGTTACGAAGAAGTTCCAAAGAACCTAGCAGAGAAGATTATTGCTGACCATCAGGCAAAAGAAGGTAAATAATGCGCCGAATTACATACAATGCAGACAGATGAAAAACATTTTTCTGTAGCAGAGGACCTGCGGTTTATCCGCAGGTCTTTTGTGTTTCTGAAAAAACGTTCTAGGAGTCCGATATTATGGACAATAGAGCATGTAAAATTATGCTAATGGTAAAAAATGAAGATTAGAAATTATGGACGGAGGGATGATTTTGCAGTATGAGATAAATGTAAGGTTAAAAAGGATGAAAGTGTTTTATGACAAAATAAAAGCAAAGATTAGTGTATGTTGTAGAAAATTTGATGATGAGAAAAATGATGCAGACTTGTTTGCGGAAGCAGTGGCGTCCATCAGACCTGTTATTGTAGAACGTGATACGATGGAAGGAAAACTAAAATCAATCGAACGATGGGTTAGAAAAATTATAAGAGAAGAAAATTTAAAAGTTGATTACATGAAGGGAGAGCGTGCATTATACATAATGACTGATATTGGTTGTTGGAAAATAAAATATAATAGGAAGTCAGATAAATTTTTACTCTATCATAAAAATTTTTATGATAGCGGAATGGACATAAGCAGAATTGTTTCCGAGGAGTATCACATACAAAAGGATATGGCTAGAAATAAATCTATAATGAAGTTGATAAAATATCTTGCAGATCATGATAAAGCAAAGAAGATAGTTGAAGTAGACTATAAGAAGCTTCCTAGGGCGACTGCAAAGCAACAGAAATATTATAATTCTTACAAGAACAAAGAGAAACGTGCGGCAACGCAGAGAGTTTGGGACTTGTTTGAACAGATTGAAAAAGAAAATCCTGAGCTGAAGAGCGCATCGATTTATTAAACTGGATATTTATTATATATTGGAATATCAAAAGGCAGCATAGATATTAAGTGCTGCTTTTTAAATAAAGTAAAAAAGAACACTTGTTTTTACTATAGGGAAGTGATATACTTAAGATAAATCGAGAACAGATGTTTTGGGAAAGGTGGATTTTATGGCTAAGAAGGCAAAGACAGTATTTGTATGTCAAGAGTGCGGATATGAGACACAGAAGTGGATGGGCCAGTGTATATGCGGCGCATGGAACACTTTTGTAGAGGAGAAGGTTGTGCCAGAGTCGGCAAAATCTGATAGCCGCAGGAGAAGTTCATCTTCTTCAGCCACAAGAGTTAAGCCTGCACCACTCAAGTCGATTGGAACAGGAGAGGAAAAACGCATAGATACTGGGATTGGTGAACTTAATAGGGTTCTCGGAGGAGGCCTTGTAAGAGGTTCTCTAATTCTGATTTCTGGAGAGCCGGGGATAGGAAAATCAACGCTTATTATTCAGGCCGCTTCTAACATTGCAAACAGACTAGGAGAGGTTTTATATATTTCTGGAGAAGAGTCTGAGGAGCAGATTAGAATGCGTGCAGACCGAGTATGTAGCAATCTAGATGATAATCTTCTTATATTGTCAGAAACAAATATGGAAAATATTATGGCTGTATCGGAGAGCTGTAAACCTAAATTTATAATTATAGATTCTATTCAGACTATGTATACTGAAGAGCTTGATTCTGTACCTGGTAGTGTATCACAAGTCAGAGCATGCGGTAATATGCTGATGAAAATAGGAAAGCAGTATAATATTCCTGTTTTCATTGTTGCACATGTGACCAAGAACGGGGAGCTTGCAGGTCCGAAAATTGTAGAACATCTCGTTGACTGCGTGCTAAGTTTTACGGGGGAGCGAGATAGTGAGCTTAGAATCCTAAGGGCTTTCAAAAACAGATTTGGAACTACGAGCGAGATTGGAGCTTTTAGAATGGAAGAGGAAGGGCTTGTGGAAATTGACGATTTATCTGATAGCTTTGTCGAAAATAGTGACAGTAAACCGGAAGGGTCTGTCATAACTGCTGTATATGAGGGAAGCAGACCTGTGATGTTTGAAATACAGGCGCTCACTGCACCTTCTAATGTAGGTTTTGCAAGAAGAAGTGCTGTTGGTATCGAATCTGCAAGACTCAATATGATACTTGCAGTTTTGGAGAAAAAGGTTGGACTCACTCTCATGAATCAGGATGTATATGTCAATGTTGTCGGTGGCATGAAGCCGGATAGCACGGCAGTTGATCTTGCTGTATCACTTGCAATTTATTCATCTCTTAGAAATATCAGAATTTCAAAACGCATTCTAGCGATAGGAGAAGTTGGTCTTACAGGTGAGCTGAGAGGTGTGCAGAATATAGAGAAAATAGTATCAGAGGCCGCAAGACTAGGTTATGAGCATGTAATTATGCCGCAAAAAAATGCACTATCGCTAAAGGATAAGAGTTTTCCGGGCTGCGAAGTGTGCGGTGTGCGTAACCTGCAGGATGCAATTAGTCTATACAAAAGTTTTCAGTAATCCTTATGGGATTTTGAAATAGGGTGCCTAAGTCATTTGGACTTGTATAGTGGTATCCTCAATATATGTAAATATCGCAAACAAAAAGACAGCTTTAGCGAAAAACTAAGACTGTCTTTTGCATTATTTTTCGATATTAAGATGTTTTTTTATTGCATTGAAGCTTTCTGAGCTGATAACGTGCTCTATTTTGCAGGCGTCTTCCATAGCAGTTTCCGCAGATACTCCAAGTGACATAAGCCATCCGGAGATGATTTCGTGACGTTCGAGAATCATGTTTGCGATTTCTTTGCCCGATTCTGTAAGATAGATATATCCTTCTTTTGTAACAGTGATTTCGCCCTGCTCGCGTAGCTTTTTCATTGCAACACTTACACTTGATTTTTTGAAGTCCAGTTCATTTGCGACATCTACGGAACGAACAACAGGCTTTGTTTTGCTGAGCATAAGAATAGTCTCAAGATAATTTTCCATAGATTCAGTAACTTTCATAGATAAAATCCTTTCACTGATAAAATTTAACTTCTACTTGTTGTTTAACAGGTATCTTAATCGCCTGTGGCAATGCAAGGCACCTGCATTTTGACTGTGCTTTTTCTATTATATCATATTACAGCAATGTTTTGGGATTTGATTTTAAATGATATTATTTACGATATTCTTTTCTAATATGTTATAATTAATCATAGTAATTTACAGGGCATTTATATGAGAAGAATATGGAAAGAGGAAAAAGTATGGAAAAAAAGAAACTTGGATTTGGATGTATGAGACTTCCGGTATTAAATCCGGAGGATGTTACATCCTTCGATATTCCACAGATAGAAAAGATGGTGGATACTTTTATAGAAAATGGCTTTACTTATTTTGACACTGCATACATGTATCACAAATTTCAGAGCGAAAATATCGTAAAGGAAGTTCTCGTAAAGAGATATCCTAGAGATGCGTACACTATTACAAGCAAGTTACCTGTTATGTATCTTGAGACAGAAGAAGATCAGGAGAGAATTTTTAATGAGCAGCTTGAAAAGGTTGGGGTAGATTATTTTGATTACTATCTACTTCACAGCCTGAACAAAGAAAAGATAGAGACGGCTGAAAGATTAGACAGCTTCGGTTTTGTTCAAAAGAAAAAGGCTGAAGGTAAAATCAAGCACGTGGGACTTTCGTTTCACGACGATGCTGAGACTTTGGATAGTCTTTTGACAGCGCATCCAGAAATCGAATTTGTTCAGATTCAGTTAAACTATCTAGACTGGGATCACGAGAGCATCCAGTCAAGAAAGTGCTATGAGGTAATAAGAAAGCATGGCAAACCGGTATATGTTATGGAGCCTGTTAAGGGCGGAAGCCTTGTGAATATTCCTCAGAAGGCACAGCTTCTTCTGAAGGGCCTTGACCCTGACATGTCAATTGCTTCATGGGCGATAAGATTTGCAGCAAGTCAGCCTGGTGTAGAAATGGTTCTAAGCGGCATGAGCAGTTTTGATCAGCTTGCGGATAATATCTCATACATGAAGGATTTCAAACCTCTGAGTGCAGAAGAGGAGGAAGTTGTTTTTAAGGCGAGAGATGTAATAAATGATTCAATTGCTGTTCCTTGCACATCATGCAGATACTGCGTGGATGGATGCCCTCAGCATATTGCAATTCCAGAGTATTTTGCACTTTATAATGCAGAGGTTCAGGCTCTAAATAAGAATTTCTCGACTCAGCAGATGTACTATGAAAATTATCTCGAAAAGCACGGCAAGGCGAGCGATTGTATTGAATGTGGACAGTGCGAGAGCATTTGCCCTCAGCATATAAATATTATTGACACACTGAAAAAAGTAGCAGATGTGTTCGAAGACTAGCGGTACATTCTAATTTTAGTATGTGAAAACCGCAGGCCGTTTCTTGTAAAGAGGGAGTGATTTTTATGAAACTGGCAACAATCCGTTATAACGAAGATGTTTTTGCAGGCGTTGTGAAAAATGATAGCTTCTATGCATTCAGTAGTATCGAAAGTAGCCTTCCAAATGACATGATTGAGTTCATAGAAGGTTATGACGAGTATAAAGGTGTAGTTGAGGCAAAGCTTGGCAATGCGAAGCCTACATGCGATGTAGCAGATGCAGTATTTCTTTCGCCAATTCCAAGACCAAGAACATTCAGGGATTTCATGTGTTTTGAAGAGCATGTTGTTAATAGTGGCAAAGCTGCGGCTTTCCCAGATGATGTGCTAAAAGGCATGATGGCTGTGTGGCAGAAGATGCCTGCATTTTACTTCTCTAACACTAATGTGTTCTATGGTGCAGGCGAGCCGATAAAAATGCATCCTGTATCTTCGCGCTTTGATATGGAATTTGAAATTGCAGTTATCGTAGGCAAAAAGGGAATTAACCTAACACCTGATGAGGCGATGGATCATATTTTCGGTCTTACAATCTTAAATGACTGGAGCGCAAGAGATATTCAGATGGAAGAAATGAAAATGCAGCTTGGACCTGCAAAGGGAAAAGATTACGCAAATTCGATGGGACCTGTGATTGTAACTATGGATGAGCTTTGCGATTATGCGGTTCCTGGGGACCCTCAGCGCTTTGATATGAAAACAAAGCTTTATAGAAACGGAGAGCTTCTGAGAGAAAATAATACGAAGAGTATTTATCATACTTACGGGGACATGATTGCTCATGCATCAAAGGAGACAAGCGTATATCCTGGAGATGTTCTTGGCTCTGGAACAATCGGAGGCGGCGCACTGCTTGAATACTTTGGTAAGCTTCCTTTCATCACAGCAGGTGATGTAATCGAAATGGAAGTTGAAGGAATCGGATGCCTCAGAATGGAAGTCGTATAGCAGCTGAATTGATATTTTGTGACATGACACAAGTCTAGGCAAAATGGTTTGTTAGAATATTAAGGGATAGATATAGTTTCTATTGAAAAAGTCAAGAGTAAAAGCAGAAAAAACTAAAAAATATTTTTAGGCG